>NZ_JBHSQW010000002.1:0-92094 GCF_042658695.1 Pseudonocardia hispaniensis
AGCGAACGCCACCGCCGCTGGGGCCAGCCCCAGCACCGCGCCGCTGCATGATTACACCGATGTCATGCACCAACCCGGCGAACCTTCGTGGTCACGGCACTAGCGGATGGGGACGACGGACACGCCGACGTCGAGGCAGGTCCAGGCGGTGTCGGCGGTGACCGCAGGAGAATCCAGCCGGGCGGCCAGGGCCAGGCAGCAGCGGTCGCCCAGCGACAATCCGGCCTGTCGAGTGGCCGGCCAGAGCCGGGAGGCGGTGAGCGCATCCTCGATGCCGAGGGGCTCGACGCGCAGGCCGAGGGTCCGCAGCCGGCGCACGGTGCGGTCGGCGTCGACGCCGTGCTGGGCCAATTTCTGGTGCACCTCAGACAGGTTCACCGTGGAGATCACCGCATCGTCGAGATAGCCCTGCACGACCTCGGCGCCGGGCTCGGCGCGCAGCCAGGCGAGCACCGCCGAGGCATCAAGCACCGTCGGGCCCCCGCTCGGCGGCGCATCCGGGGCCGGGTCGGGGGCGCTCACCGTGCGCTGTCCTCGACCGCGGCCTCCGCGCGGCGGTCGGCGATCAGTTCGTCGACGACCGAGGCGCCCGGATCGCCGCACCAGGATTCCGCGACCTCCCGACGGATCCGGGCCATCAGCTGCTCCCGGCTTTCCAACACCGCACGACCGTCCTCGACCGCCAGGATGAGCCTCTCCCCGGGGGTGAAGCCCAGCTCTTGACGCATCTGCTTCGGGATCAGGACGCGACCGTCTCGATTGACGACAACCTCCGCCCGGTCGACGCCGCCGGTCCGCTCTGCCATAGATGCATCATATCGACAGCTATGGTGATCTCCGTCAGTTCATGCTGTTCCTGTCAGCATGTAGGCAGGCCACACAGCACGGTGACTTTCGGTGGCCTGGCCGACTGTCGCGAAACCATCGTTCGCGAGACACCTGCTCTTCCACATCCTCGGCGCCATCGCCGAGCTCGAACACGCCCTGATGTCCGAATGCACCCTCGACGGGCTGGCCGCCGAGCACATCCCCACTGCTACCCGGGGCCTCCTGCCGCTACCCGGACCGGACGTGCATCCGGCAGGCGGACGACGCGCTCAACAGGCGGGTGCGGCTCGCCGGCGTACGGCTGTCCCCGCCACGCGGTCGTGCAACCCACGTCCGTTGCCCCGGAGCACGGCCACGATCATGGCCGCCAGTAACGGGTACGTCACCACGGTGGCGGCGCGCGTCAGCGGGTCGCGCTTCTCGAAACCGCCGAAGGCCGCGCCGATGGCCACGACATGCCCGATCTGCCACGGCACACCGATCTTGGCCGCATTCCGCAGCGTGGCACGGCCAAACCCGATCGGAGCGCCGTCACCGTCGGTGACGACCAGCCCATGTGTCCGCTTTCCCCACGTCGCCTGAGCCGGACCCGACTCCTGGGACGCCGCGAGAATGGTGGCTGCCAGCGGTGGCAGCGCGCTCACCGCCAGCACGAACACGCGGTTCCCACCCCATCCCGTCCGGCGTCCGATGATGCCGAACGGCGCGGTCGCTGCGGCGAGACCGAGGTAGGTCAGGCAATCCCGCAGGTAGGCGCGTCCGCGGCGGCCAGCCAAGTTGTTCATGCCCTGCACGGTATCCGGCCGAGACCTCGGAACATCGTCGTCGCGCGGCGGGCTCAAGCGCTACGATCAGTAAGTGATCAACGACTTGATCACCCCGTCCCGCTTGTCCCGCATGACCGCGAAGGCCTCCTCCGCCTCGCCCACGGTGAAGCGGTGGGTGGTCATCGGGGTCGGGTCGACCTTGCCGGTCACGAGGAGCCGCATGAGCCGCTCCATCCGGCTTCGCCCGCCGGGGCACAGGTCCGTGGTGATCTGTTTACCGGCCATGCCCAGCCCGAACGCGTCGAGCGGGATGGTCAAGGTGGGGCCATCTTCGCCGTGATAGCCGAGGTTGGAGATCGTGCCACCGGCCCGGGTCGCGCGGAGACAGCCCTCGAACGTGGCCTGCGATCCGAGCGCTTCGATGGCCGAATCGACGCCCCCGCCCGTGATCTCCACGATCTGCTCGGCTGCGTTCCCGCCGGTCGGGTCGATCACGATGTCGGCGCCGAACCGCTTGGCCAGCGCGGCCCGGTCCGGCCGGCCCTCGACAGCGATGATGAGCCCGGCTCCGAGGAGTTTGGCGCCCATGGTGGCGGAGAGCCCGACCGCTCCCTGGGCGAAGACGGCGACGGTACCGCCGAGAGGAATGTGGGCGTTCTCGGCGCCGACGAAGCCGGTCGAGAGCATGTCGCAGGCGTAGACGGCGACTTCGTCGGCGAGCCCGTCGGGGATCGGGGCGAGGTTGTAGTCGGCGTCGTTGACGTGGAAGTACTCGGCGAGGTTGCCGTCCTTCTGTGCGGTGTAGCGGTAGCCACCGAGCGGCCCGCCGCATTGCGAGGTGAATCCGCGCTGGCAGTAGTCACAGGTGCCGTCCGGGGTCACGGCGTTGACCGCAACCCGGTCCCCGACCTGCACCGACGTGACGCCGTCGCCGATCTCGTACACCACGCCGACGCTCTCGTGACCGAGCAACCGTCCGGCGGGAACGGGCAGGACGCCGGCGACGGTGTGAACGTCGGAGGTGCAGATCAACGAGGCGGTGGAGCGGACGATGGCCTCGCCGGGTCCGGCGGTCGGGATGTCGCGCTCGACGAGCCCGACCCGTCCGTCGCCGAGGAACGCGAGGCCTCGCATCGTGCCGGTCATGGTGTTCCTTTCGCGTCCGGAGGCGGTCAGCGGGCCGTGTAGCCGCCGTCGATCACCAGTTCGGTCCCGGTGACCCACCGTGCCTCGTCGGAGGCGAGATAGACGACGCCCCAGGCGATGTCGTCGGGAGTGCCGGTGCCGCCGAGGGGGTGCAGCGCGTCCAAGGCGGTGCGGGCGTCCCCGCGGTCCAGCCCGGCCTCGTCGACGTAACGGTTGACCATGTCGGTGAAGATGAAGCCGGGATGGATGCTGTTGACCCGGATCTTCTCCGGAGCGTAGGTGAGCGCGTCGTTCTTGCTCATCAGCCGCACAGCCCCCTTGGAGGCGTGGTACGGCGGGATATCGCCCCCGCCGACGAGACCGTAGATCGACGAGATGTTCACGATCGAGCCGGCCCCGGCCCGGCGCAGGTGCGGAATGGCGTGCTTCGTGCACAGAAACACCGCCGTGCAGTTGACGGCCATGACGCGCTCCCACTCGGCCAGCTCGAGCTGGTCCGTCGGCTGGTTGGCGCCCTCCACGCCGGCGTTGTTGACCAGGACATCGAGCCGGCCGAGCTCGTCGACCACCTCACGGAGCCGACCGGCAACCTCGTCCTCCACCGTGACGTCGCAGGTGCGGAAGATCGCCCGCCCTCCGCCGGAGACGATCTTCTCGGCGACGTCCTGTCCGGACGGGTCACGGTCGAGGATCGCGACCGCCGCCCCTTCCTCGGACAGACGTGTGGCGATCGCGGTGCCGAGGCCGTTCGCGCCGCCGGTGACGACGGCGACTTTGCCGTTCAGACGGGACATCGCTCGATTCCTCCTGACGAGACGGGTCCGTGGACGCTTGTGCGCCGGTAGGGTCCGGCCCACTGTGGGCGATGTCCCGCCATCTCGACGTGTCCCGTAATGGGACACGTCGTCGTCCGGCCCCGTTCCGCATCATCAACAAAAGGGGTCCGAGGAGGGTGCTGCCGAGTGGTGGGGATGTCCGACAAGCGCCTGTTGCTGGCCTCCGCCCGCGCGGATCTACTCGACGGCAACGGCGCACCGGAATGCCCCGGGGTGCCCGATCACGTCGCCGCCTCCTGGCGGCGCAGCCTGTCGCACGGTGTGCACCCGAACAGTGTCGACAGCCCCTACTTCGCCGAGCTCGACTTCGAGTCCCGGCTCGTCCGCTGCGCCCAACCGGAGATCGACCAGCTGTCCGAGCAGATCTCGGACATGCCGATGTGTGTCGCGCTCACCGACGGCCAAGCACGGATACTCCTTCGACGAGACAGCAGCCAGTGGATCGGCAAGATCCTCGACCGCGTCTATTTCGCCAAGGGCTTCGGCTACGAGGAAGGAGCCGTGGGCACCAACGGGGTCGGAACCGTGCTGGAGTTCGGCCAGTCGGTGCATATCGTCGGGGCCGAGCACTTCGTGGACACCCTGCAGTCCTTCGCCTGCGCCGGCGCCCCCGTCCGCGACCCGTTCTCCGGTCGGATCGAGGGTGTGCTCGACATCAGCTGCCTGAGCGACCACTCCACGCCCATCATGCACTCACTCGTGCGGGCGGCAGCCAAACGCATCGAGCACAGGCTGCTGCTGGACCGTAACGAGGCCCAGCAGGCCCTCTTCGAGGTCTACTCCCGTGTCGACTCCCGCACTCGTGACGCCGTGGTCGCTGTCGGCCCACGCTGTATCGTGGCCAACACCGCCATGCAGACCCTCCTTGGCTCGACCGACCAGGAGGCGCTGCTCGACCACATCCGGTTCATGACGCCGCGTCACTCGACCGTCGACGACAAGGTCGACCTGCCCTCCGGGATGCAGGTCCGCCTCCGGGGATCGACTGTGACGGTCGGCGAGGACATTGCCGGCATGATCGGCGTCGTCACCCCGATACACGACGACGTCCGGTTGATCCCTCGGCGGCAGTGCGCCACGGCCGCCACCTCCGACCTGGTCGCTGCCGAACCGCCGCACCAGGTTGCGAGCAGCTCACCCGCGTGGCGGGCCGCCGAGACGATCGTACGCAGCGCTCTGGGAGCCGACGAGACGGTTCTCGTCCTCGGTGAGTCCGGCAGCGGTCGTTTCACATTGCTCGCCGAGCTGGTGCGCCTTCAGCGACCGGGGGTCCGCCTGCACCGCATCGAGGCTCGGCAGGTAGAGAAGGAACCCTGCGAGATCGGGTGCCTCCTGGCGGAGGCGGATCCGCAGGTGGACCTGTACGTCCTCGGCGACGTCGACCAGCTCTGCGGTCGCACGGTGAACGCGTTGACGGCCTGCCTGGGCGAGCGCGGCTCGGCCCCCGGCCTGCTCGGCGCGACCGCCAACGCGTCCGAGCGCCCGGACATCGACCAAGGCGCGCTGTTCGCCCTGTTCCGGCAGTCGGCGACCCTGCCTCCGCTGCGGTATCGCACCGGCGACCTCATGGCTCTCGTCCGCTTCATCCTGCACGAGCTCGCACCCCATCGTGAGCTTCAGGTGTCCCACGACGCCACTCGGGTGCTTGGACGGTACCGGTGGCCGGGCAACATCCGGGAGCTGCGGGAGGTACTGGCCAGCACGGTGGCCCGCCGGCCGGTCGGCGTCATCCAGGCCGAAGACCTCCCCGCGTACTGCCAGAGCGTCTCGCGCAGCCCGCTGCGGCAGGTCGACCAGATCGAACGCGACGCCATCATCACCGCGATTCGGCAGGCCAGCGGCAACCGCAAGGCCGCCGCGGCGGCGCTCGGCTTCTCCCGCTCCACCCTGTACCGAAAGATTCAGCTGTACGGGATCACCGACTGACGTGTCGAACGTGTCCCGCCCGCGGAGGTCGTCGCGCCCACCGCGCTGTCCCCGGGGGCGGGGTCGGGTCGGGCGCCGACCTCGTCCCGGCCTCACGCTCCGCCGGGAACTCTGTCCAGGAATCCCTGTACCCCCGTGATGCGGCCCTCGTCGTCGATCCGGGCCACGTCGAAGCCGATCACGAGCGGCTCGGCGCCGTCCGGGCCCAGCCCCCAGCGGAACCGCAGCACATCGTGGTGGGCGTCGACGTCGCCGACGAGGGAGAAGACCATGCCGGGGAACTGCTGGTGAACCCCGGCGATCAGCGCGTCCAGACCGTCGTGGCCGGTGACGTCGGCCAGCGGGTCGACATAGCGGGCGTCGGTGCCGAAGGCGGCCGCGATGGCGGCGCGCCGGTCGGCGAGCTCGGTCGCGTTCCACGCGGCGAGGTAGCCGCGGACGGCGGACTCGGCGCGGGTGAGGGTCTCGGTGCTCATGGTGTTCCTCCCGTGTCGGTCCCGCCCGGATGGCGGGGCTTACGGGAGACGATCCTGACCGCGAGGACGGCGCCGGTCGATTACGCGGGAGGTAAAGGGGTTGTGCCAAAGGTGGCTGACCGCGACCAGCCGGATCCCGGCGATCCGGCGGCGGTACTCCTCGACGATGATGCGCGACTCGTGCCGGGCGGAAGACCGAGTTCAGACGCCCGGCCCGTACAGACCGAAGCGCAGATCGGGGTCTCGCGGGTCCCATGTGTTGGCCACCTGGGAGCGGCGGCCCATCTCCGAGACCCGGTCGATCAGCCGGTTACCCAGCTCGAGCTGGCCGGGCTCCCAGCGCTTCAGCGCCCGGGGGACGTCACCGTCAACGGCCCCGAGGTGTTCGAAGAGCTTCCATGCATCGTCGGCGGCCTTCGCGCTACCCGCCGCCGCATGCGGCCGGGCCGCGAACGCGGCATCGCCGATGACCGCGATCCGACCCTCGGCCATACCCGGGATCCGGGTGTCGAAGACGACCTGCACGTACGGCTGTTCGGTGCGCTGTACCACCTCGGCGACGGCCGGGGCGAGCTGTGCTCCGGCGGCGTCCTTCAGCTCGTCCACGTAGCGGCGCTGAACGGCTCCCGGGTGGATGGAGACCGGGCACTCGAACCCGCGAACGTCCGTCGTGAGCTCCTGCAGCTGCGGTCCGGCAGGAACGTTGCGGTACCACACGAAGTTGAACAACCGCTTGCCCTGCTCGAGTTCGCCGTCCATCCCCGGGATCGGGTACGTCAACGCGTGGGTGCGGTCCCCGACGGTGTAGGTCAGCGCGTCGGTCAGCAACTCATACGTCTGCGGCGTCACCTCGCTCTCCCGCACCGTGCCGCGCCATCCCACGTATCCGGAGTAGCGCCGTCCGAGCTCGGGGAACAGACGCCGGCGGCCGGTCGAGGAGATGCCGTCGGCGAAGACGACGAGGTCGGCGCGTTCCACGCGACCGGTGACGAACCGCAGCTCGACCTGGTCGGCGTCCTGGTCGAAGCCTGCGCAGAACTCGCCGAGGTGGTAGTGCTCGTGCCCGAAGTCGCGGAGCAGGGCTCGGTAGACGGTGCCCCAGGAGGTGTAGCGCCACTCGGCCGGCTCGTCGTGCACGATCGCGTTGCCCGGGCCGAGGTAGCGAAGCCGGCGGCTGCGCGTGCTCAGCTCGTCGATCCGCCGTGCGCTGTGCCCGTCGAACCACTTCATGGTGATGGGCTGCAGCACGATTCCGCCGCCCCGGTGGTCCAGTTGTGTGGGCGTGCGTTCGAACACATCGACCGAGAACCCGAGTTCGCGCAGGAGCAGCGCGCTGGTGAGCCCGCCGATCGAGCCGCCCACCACCACGGCGCGTGAGCCTTCGTACCGGTGCACGGCCAGACCTCCCTGATGTTGCTGAGACCGCCTCATCCTGACCGGCGGGCGTGCTCTGCCGGCTGTGGGAAGACACAGCAGTTCGGCGTTCGGCAGTGCAACTCGACAGGTTCGTCGATCGGTGCGACCGGTCAGGGGTGCGCGTCGTCGAGACGCGCGAGGCCGAGAACGTCCTGCGCCATGAGCGCGACCTTGAGGCGCAGCAGCGTCTCCGGACGCCGCATCGAGACCCCCATCAGCTCCTCGACGCGCCGCAGTCGCAGCCCGACGGTGTTCGGGTGCACGTACATCTCGCCGGCGGTGCGGGCGACGTTCATGTCCTGCGCGAGGTAGGTACGTAGGGTCTCGATCAGGACGCCGCCCTTGCGCTCGTCGTACTCGCGGAGCGGGGCCAGTGTCTGCTCGGCGAACCGGACCAGCTCGCGCGGATCGTTCAACTGCAGCAACAGTCCGTACACTCCGAGATCGGGGAGGGTGACGGTGCGATCTCCGCCGTGGAGCCGGGCGAGTTCCAGCGCTCCGCGGGCTGTGCGGACCGCGGAGCGGAAGGCCTCCACCTCGGCGCAGCGATGCCCGACCACGACCGTCACGGTTCTTTGGTCCAGCGCGCGCCGGGCCATTGTGCGGATCACATCGGCGGTCGCGCTCGCCTCCGGTCCGTGCGGCGTCTCCGGCCAGAGAACGATCACGTGCTCGCCGGAGCTGGTGACCAGCGGACGCGGCTCGCAGCGCTCGGCGACTGTCTGAGCGATCCCCAGCAGGGCCCGGCCGGAAGCGGTGTCGACTGACCCGTCCGGGGACGCGACGAGCACCGTATGCGTTCGCGTCAGGTCGTGCCCGAGCGGGACGGCGCGGCTGGCGACCGAGGCTGGGACGGTGCCGGAGAGCAGTTCGGTGAGCAGGTCTGCGCGCAGCCTCCATTCGACATCCACCGCGGTGCGGCGGCGCAGGTACTCCAGTGCGCAGACGACCGCCGCGTGCTCGGTGGCCCGTCGCTCGAGCTCGCTCAGCTCCACGAGCCGCCCCGGCAGCCACAGCCGGGCAACCACCTCCTGACCGAGGAGCACGGGCACGGTCACCCGGGATGCGCCCGGTACCTCCGCGATCCGGTCGTCCGGCAGTTCGAGGTCAGCCGTCGACTCGGGGGCGAGCTGGACGCCACGATGCGTGACGTTCGCGGCGGCGAGGCCATCACGATCGGTGACGAGGACCGGCCGGGCCAACAGGCGCGCCAATGCCTCGGCGACCCCTTGCACCCCACCGGCGCGCAGCGCGACAGCGGTCAGCTCGCGGTGGATCTCCTCGGCGTGCTCGAGGAGGCGGCGCTGCTCGGTGAGGGACGTGATGAGTCGGGCGCTCTGCAGCGCGGTGCCGGCCTGGTTGGCAAGCGTGCAGAGCAACGCGAGCTCGTCGGGGCCGAACTCGTGCACCGTCCGGCAGTAGCAGTTCAGCGTGCCGACCGGCTCTCCGGCGACCAGCAGTGGCACCGAGCCGATCGCACGGTATCCGTTCTCCTGGGCGACGCGTGCCCACGGCTCGAACGACGGGTCCGCAAGGATGTCGGCGATCGGCACGGGCTGCGCGATCCGGAACGCGCGGCTCGACGGACCGTCCGCGAGCGGGCCGGACCCGAGCTCGATGGTGTGCCGCTCGTTGACCTGAGCCACGTACTCCGCGGACAACCCTTCGGAGCCGGAGATCACCAGCGAGCGGCCGGTTTCGTCGGCGAGCAGCACCGCGGCAGCCTCGTACCCGGTCAGCTCGCACGCCGTCCGCGCGATGAGGTCCAGCAACTCGGGCAGCGGCGTCGACGCATTGACCGCCGCGGCGATCGCCCCGACGCCGGCGAGCCACCGCCGCACCTCGTTGCCGGTATAGGTGAGCACAGCGAATCGTAACCGTGCCGCACCGGCAGGTACTGGGACGGCAACCATCTCCAGCCACTGATGCTGTGGATGTTCACAGTCCAGGTCCTTCCTGTCGGAGGTAGCTTGCGCGGGACCGGTCAGCTGACGCGGTCCGTCCACCACAGGCGATCGAGCCGCTTCGGCCCGGTCCGCTTCCCGACCATGAGGGGACAGGCGATGAAACCGCCCCGGTTCTTGTACTGCGATCCCGAAACGATCGAGGACGCGGTTGCCCTCAAGGCCCAGCACGGGCACGATTCGCTCATCCTCGCCGGCGGCCAGAGCCTCATGCCGATGCTCAACATGCGACTGGCGAATCCCGACGTCGTCATCGACATCAACGGCATCACCGACCTCCAGCGCATCGTGCGCGACGGGGAGGTCCTCGAGATCGGGGCCGGCGTGCGGCAGTCGGCCCTCGAGACCGACCCGCTCGTCGCCGAGGCGGTCCCACTGCTGGCCCAGGTCGTCCCGAACATCGGCCACGTCGAGAACCGGCACCGCGGCACCGTCGGCGGCAGCGTCGCGCACTCCGACGCCGCGGCGGAGCTGCCGTGTGCGGCGGTAACGCTGGACGCGGTGGTCGTCGTGCAGGGGCCTGCGGGCCGCCGTGAGGTCCCCGCCCGGGACTTCTTTCAGGGCTTCCTGACCAACGCGTGCGCGGCGGACGAGATCGTCGTCGCGATCCGGTTCCCGGTCACCGCCCCCGCCGCGGGCACGGCGTTCGTCGAGGTCGCCCGCCGCCAGGGCGACTTCGCCCTGGCGGCCGCCGCGGCCGTCGTCGAGCTCGACGCAGACGGCCGATTCGTCCGGCCCGCCGTCGGCGTCGCCGGCATCGCCGCCACACCGGTGCGCGCGAGCGACGTCGAGCAGGCGCTCACCGGGCAGCAGGCCGACCCCGACACCATCGCGGTCGCGGCGCGGCACGTGGCCCCGGTCGTCACGGCCGCCGAGGACCTGCACGCCTCCGCTGCCTACCGCCGTCACCTCGCGGTGACGGTCGTGCAGCGTGCGCTGATCGCCGCCGTGGCGGACGCCGTGAACAGGAGCAACCCGTGACGACCACCGAGAACACCACCGACACCCGCACGATCACCCTCCGGATCAACGGTCGCGAGGTGACCCACACGGTCGCCACCCGGACCACGCTCGCCGACTTCCTCCGTGACGACCTCGACCTCGTCAGCGTGCACCTCGGGTGCGAGCACGGTGTGTGCGGCTGCTGCACGGTCCTTCTCGACGGGGAGTCCGTGCGGTCCTGTTTGATGCTCGCGGTGCAGGCCCGGGGTCACGAGATCGAGACCGTCGAGAGCCTCTCGTCCGACCAGGACAACCTGCACCCGATCCAGGAGGCCTTCGCCGAGGAGCACGGTCTCCAGTGCGGCTTCTGCACGCCAGCGATGGTGCTGCGCGCCAAGGAGATCCTCGCCGACGGCAAGGAGCGAACCGATGCCGAGGTGCGTCACGAGATCTCCGGGATCCTGTGCCGCTGCACCGGCTACCAGAACATCGTCAGCGCCGTGCAGAACGCCGGGCGGCGGCTCCGCTGCGGGGACGCCGGCGGTTGCGGCGAGGGAAAGGGTTCCTGACGCGATGACCACCGTAGAGAACGAGAAGGCCCGGGACGAGAAGCCCGCCTACAAGTACATCGGCGCCGATCGCAGGCGGGTCGAGGACCCTCGCCTGCTGGTCGGGCGCGGCGGCTTCATCGCCGACATCAAGATGCCGGGTCTGCTGCATGCCGCCATCCTGCGCAGCCCGGTGCCGCACGCCAGGATCGCGTCGATCGACACCTCCGCAGCGCTCGAGATCCCGGGTGTCGTCGCCGTCCTGACCGGGGAGGACGTCAAGGCGCACATGAACCCGTGCATGAACTTCGGGCCACCGACGATCGCGCAGTACCCGATCGCGGTGGACACGGTGCGCTATGTCGGGGAGGCGGTCGCGGCCGTCGTCGCGGAAAATCGCTACATCGCTGAGGACGGTGTCGAGGCCCTCGTCGTCGAGTTCGAGGAGCTGCCAGCGGTCACCGACCCGAAGGCAGCTCTGGAGCCCGGTTCGCCGGTGCTGCACGACGCGCACGGCAGCAACCTCGGCTACGAGCGCACCTTCGAGTTCGGTGACATCACCGCGGCCCTCGGCCGGGCGGACCTGGTCATCGAGGAGACGTTGCACTGGGGCCGCTCCGCCGGTATGCCGATGGAGACCAGCGGTGCCATCGCGCGGCCGGGGATCAACGGCGTGCTGGAGATCTACTGCAACTCGCTGAACTTCAGCTACCTGCAGTTCCTCCTGGCCGCGGCGCTGCAAATCCCGTCGAACAAGCTGAAGATGCAGCCGGTACCCGCCGGCGGCAGCTTCGGCAGCAAGTTCACCGCGCACAAGGTGCCGACCCTCGCCGCGTTCCTGGCCCTGCGTACGGGGCGGCCCGTGTCGTACGTCGAGGACCGGCTCGACCATCTCATGAACTCGGACCACCACGGCTCGGATCGCTACTATGAGGCGAAGATGGGCTTCACATCCGAGGGGCTGATCACCGGCCTGGACATCGATGTCGTGGACGACTACGGCGCATACCTGCAGTTCGGCGTCGGCACGCACGGCAACGCGTTCTCCCAGGCCGTCGGTCCGTACCGGTTCCGGGACCTGAAGTACCGGCTGCGCGCGGCGCTGACCAACAAATGCCAGCAGGGCGCCTACCGCGGTTTCGGTTCAGAGGTGCACAACTGGGTGCTGGAGCGTCTGATCGACTCGGCGGCCGCGAAGTTGGATCTTCCGCCCGAGGAGATCCGGCGCCGGAACTTCATCCTGCCCGAGGAGTTCCCCTACAAGATCCCCGGTGGGAACGTCTATGACAGCGGGAACTACCCGGGCGTACTGGACAAGGCGCTGTCGATGATCGATCTCGAGCACTGGCGCAAGGAAAAGGTGCGCCTGCGCGAGGAGGAGGGCCGCCACATCGGCATCGGCGTGGCGACCACGCAGGAGCGCTCGGTGTTCTCCTCGACCGAATTCTGGTTCTGGTTCGACGAGCCCGCGTTTCCGATCACGTCGAGCCCCGAGAGTGCCACGATCACGATCGACCCCACCGGCGCGTTCCAGCTGCTGCTGCACTGTCAGGCCATGTGGGGCAACAGCCCTGAGACGGTCTCGACCACCATCGTCGCCGAGGAGTTCGGAGTCGAGCCGGAGACGGTCAACGTCAGCTACGCCGACACCTCCCGGGCCCTGCCGGGCACGGGGCCCGGCGGCAGCCGCTTCACGGTCATGGTCGCCGGTGCGGTCCGCGGTGCCGCTCGGAAGCTGAAGAAGAAGCTGATCGACATCGCTGCGCATACGCTCGAGGTGGATCCCGAGGACCTGGAGCTGGTCGACGCTCGGGTCCAGGTCAAGGGCGCGCCGGAACGCGGGCTCGGGATCCCGGAGCTCGCCGCCTCGGCGTACTTCTTCGCCCTGAATCTGCCCCCGGGGATGCAGAGCGGGCTCGAGGAGAGCCACACCTACGACCACCCGTACACCACGCTTCCCTCGGCGGACCGCACCGACCTCGGGGTCTTCTACCCGATCATGGGTCACGCCTGCCACATCGTGGTCGTGGAGGTCGATCCGGACACCGGACAGGTCTCCTTCCTCGACTACGTGGCGGTGCACGACGCCGGAACCGTGGTCAACCCGCGCAGCCTCGGCGGACACGTCACCGGTGGGGCCGCGCAGGGGCTGGGGTCGACCCTGTACGAGGAGCTCGCCTACGACGCCGACGGCCAGTTCAAGTCCTCGACGTTCATGGACTACCTCGTGCCCACCGCCAACGAGGTGCCGCCGTTCCGCATCGGGCACGTCGAGACGCCCTCGCCGTACACCGAGTACGGCATCAAGGGAGGTGGTGAGGGCGGCCGGATGGTCACCCCGTCCGCGGTCTCGGCGGCGATCGACGACGCGCTGCGCGAGTACGGCATGCGCGTGCGCGAGCTGCCGGTCAAGCCGTCGCGCATCGTCGAGACGGTGCAGCGCGCCCGCGCCGAGTAGCAACCCGCACCGGCCCGGCCCCGAGAACCTCGCCCTGGCCACGGGGCCGGGCCGCCCCATCCACCGATCACATGACCCGAGGACCTGCGCCGTGCCGAACCCGTTCCGTTCCCCCGCCCAGCTCGCCGAGCGGCTCGGTGATGTGGGCTACCTCGCCGACGACGCTCTGGCGATGGCCGCCTTCCTCGCGCTCGGGCTGGACCGGCCGCTGCTTCTGGAGGGCGCGAACGGCGTCGGCAAGACCGAGGTCGCCAAGGCGCTGGCCGAGCTGCTCGGCCGCGAGCTCATCCGTCTGCAGTGCTACGAGGGCATCGACACCACCCAGGCCCTCTACGATTGGCACTACGGGCGTCAGCTGCTCGATATGCGGGACTCCGCGGGCCGCTCGTCCGCCGACGTTTTCACCCGCGACTACCTGCTGTCCCGGCCGCTGCTGCAGGCGCTCGAGGCGGGCGACCGCGCCGTCCTGCTCATCGACGAGCTCGACCGGGCCGACGACGAGTTCGAGGCGTTCCTGCTCGAGCTGCTCAGCGACTTCGCCGTCACCATCCCCGAGATCGGGCGGGTCGCCGCGCCCGCACCGCCGCTGGTCGTGCTCACCTCGAACCGCACGCGGGATCTGCACACCGCCCTGCGGCGCCGGTGCCTCTACCACTGGGTGGGGCACCCCGACGCCGAGCGGGAGTTCCGGATCCTGCGGGTCCGCGCCCCGCACGTGCCCACCGAGCTGGCCCGCCAGGTCGCGACGGCGGTGCAGCGGATCCGCGGCCTCGGGCTGGGCAACCCGCCCGGCGTGGGTGAGTCGATCGACTGGGCGGGCGCCCTGCACATGGTGGGCGTCGCCACTCTCTCCGCCGACGTCGCGGCCGCTACCCTGAGCGCCCTGGTCAAGGACATCGACGACCAGCAGGTTGTCGCCGGGAGCATCGACGATGTGGTCGCGTCGGCATCATGAGCGAACGTGCGAGCGCACCGTTCGGCACGGCGGACGGCACGCCGGAGATCACGAGGCGCATCTGCGTCGAGTTCGCGGCGACGCTTCGTGGGCACGGCGTCGAGATCGGACCCGAGCAGACCATCGCGTTCTATGCGGCGCTGCACGTGCTCGAGCGGGTCGGCCTGCGCGAGCTCTACTGGGCGGGTCGCGTCGTGCTGACCAACCAGAGCGAGCAGTACCCGGCCTACAACGCCGCGTTCGCGGAGTTCTTCGGACCGTCCACGGTCGACGACCACGGCCTCCCGCGGCCGCCGCGCTCCGTCCCCGTCACGACCGTTGCCCGTGAGGCACGGACCCCGGGTACTCCCAGCACGCGGCCGGGAGGACCGGACGACGAGCAGGCCGACGAGGCCCGCCTCACGCCCAGCGACATCCACCTGCTCACGACGAAGTCCTTCGCGGCGATGGACGCCGACGAGCAGCGCCGGGCCGCGGCCCTGATCCGCCGGCTGCGCCCGGAGCTGCCACGGCGGCGCGGCCGCCGACGGGTCCCGGCCGCGACCGGGCCGCAGCTCGACGTGCGCCGGTTGTTGCGGACCGCGCTGCGCAGCGATGGCGAGCCGGTGCGGTTGCCTCGCCAGCGGCTCCGGTACCGGGAGCGCTCGCTGTCGCTGGTCATCGACGTCTCCGGTTCCATGACGCCCTACGCACTGGCGCTGCTGCGGTTCGGGCACGCCATGCTGCATGCCGGGCACCGTGTGGAGGTCTTCACCGCCGGCGTGCACCTCACCCGTATCACCGAGGAACTGCGCCGCCCGTCGGTCGATGCGGCGCTGCGCCGGATCGCCACGGCCGTGGACGACTGGGACGGGGGCACCATGCTCGCCACCTCGGTTCGCGAGCTCGTCGCGCGGTTCTCCGGGCACGGCGCCGTCCGCGGTGCGCTGGTCGTGGTCTGCTCCGACGGGCTGGACCGCGACGACCCCGAGGCGCTGCGTGCGGCGATGCGGAACCTGCACCGCGTCGCGTACCGGGTGGTCTGGCTGAACCCGTTGAAGGGCGATCCGCGGTATCAGCCGGTGCAGCGGGGGATGGCCGCGGCGCTGCCGCATGTCGACGTCTTCCTTCCCGGGCACAACCTGGCGAGCCTCGAGGCGATGTGTGAGGCGATCGCCCCCCGCAGGAGGTCTGCCTCAGCGGCCTGTGCCTGAAGTCCATCGACGATGAGTGATCCGCTCTCTGCGGTGCCGAATCGTGCCGGCCGTGCGGAGGGCGCGACGAACCAGCAGGTCACCGCCCTGGCCGGGCGGCGACCTGCACCGATCCCGGAGGCTGTGCCATGACCCATCGCGTCGCCGCCCGGATGACCGACGCCGCGCAGGCGTGGCTGGAGAGCCTCGACGACGCCCAGCGCGCGCAGGCCGTCCGCCCCTGGCCGTCCGATGAGGAGCGGCACCGCTGGTACTACACCCCGACCGACCACGGCGGGCTCGCGCTCACCCGGATGCGTCCGGCCCAGCAGAGCCTGGCGATGCAGCTCCTCGCGACCGGGCTGTCACGGGCGGGCTACGTGACCGTCTCGACGATCATGGGCCTGGAGAACGTTCTCGATCACCTCGAGGGCTGGCAGGTCGACTGGGGCCGGGAGCGCGGCCGCGACCCCCAGCTGTACTGGCTGTGCGTCTTCGGCGAGCCCGGCTCCGGGCTCTGGTCGTGGCGTTTCGGGGGGCACCACGTCTCGGTGCACCACCTGATCGTCGACGGGCAGGTCGCGGCGAGCACGCCCTGCTTCCTGGGCGCCGACCCGGCGTCGTCACCGTTGCTCGGACCACACCCGCTGCGCCCGCTCGCCGGTGCCGAGGACCTCGCCCGCGACCTCGTACGATCCCTCGACGATGAGCAGGCAGCGCGGGCGCTGCTGACACCGGTCGCGCCGGTCGACATCGTCGGCGGCAACCGGCCGCGGATCTCCGACGGCCACCTGCTGATGCCACTGCCCGACCTCTGGCGCGGGCGGTTCACCGAGCGCCGGCTCGCCGACCGCGTCGAGGACATGCACCGGGCCGCCGAGGAGAAGGCGGGCGTGCGCGCCGAGGACCACCAGGCCGTGCGGCTCACCGCCGCGCCCAAGGGTCTCGCGGCCGCGGACATGAGTGACGGCCAGCGGGAGCAGCTGCGCGCGCTGCTCGACGTCTACGTCGCGCGAGTTCCCGAGGAGCTCGCCGAGCGTGAGGCGGCGAAGTTCGCCGGGGAGCGGCTCCGCGACGTGCACCTTGCCTGGGCGGGCGGGCTCGAGCGCGGGCAGCCCCACTACTACCGCGTGCAGGGTCCGCGGTTGCTCGCCGAGTACGACAACACCCAGCGTGACGTCAACCATGTGCACACCGTCTGGCGCGACCCGGAGAACGATTTCGGGTTCGATGTCCTGCGCGGCCATCTGATCGAGCACCACAACGTGGCGTCCCCTCCGGTCGACGGCGTCGGACCGTAGGCGCACGGACGTGATCGTCGGCTCCCGATGCGACCTCGCGCTCGTCGGGAACCCTCGGGCGGCGGGATCGGGCCAGGGAGGTAAGGGCGCCCTCAGAGCACCTGCAGCCGGTGTCGGCCGGTGCGCAGCGCGATGTCGGAGAACGTGGCGCGCAACAGGTTGTGCCTGAGGTGGCTGACCGCGGCCAGCCGGATGCCGACGATCCGGTCCGGTGGCCGGCCGAGATGGCGGCGGTAGTCGTCGACGATGTTGCGCGACTCGCGGTGCGCCACCCCCGGCTCGCCGGTGCGTATCGCGATGGGAGCGCCGGGGTCACGCCGGTCATGGACGAGGTCGGGCGACGCGGCCCAGCTGAGCGTGTGGCCGGAGTCGAACTCGAGCGTGACGGACAGCTGGTCGTGGGTCCAATCCGCGCTCGCCGGGGCGCGTGCCGGTGGCTCGTCGAGCTGCCAGGTCCACTCCAGGGTCGTGTCGGCGCCCAGCGGAAACCCGACGTCGGTCCGGATCACTCCCGCGTCATCGTCGCAGACGACGTCGATGGCCGAGCGGCCGTCCCGCCGGGCATGCCGGTAGAGGTCTCCCGGGCCGATCTCCAGCAGGTACTCCCATCCGGGCGGTGGGACGACCGGGTCACACAGCCGGGCGCGTTCCGCGGCGGCCAGCCGGGGATCGGCAACGTCCGGCCCGAGCGCGGCGAGCCCATTGACCGGATCCACGCCGGCCACCCAGTGCAGGGCGGTCACCTCCAGCCCGCCCGAGGCGCGCCGGTACGGCGCGTCGCCGGTGGCGAGCGCGCCCGTGCGGTCGGCCCAGGTGCCGAGGTAGACGCAGAGCTCGAGCTCGCCGTCCCGGTCGATGACGGTGGTCGTGGTGTCCTGGGTGCAGCCGAAGATCTCGCCGCCGGGCACCCTGCCCCACAGATGGCGTTTGGCGCCGGCGCCCGCATCATCGGGCGGGCACCAGCGCACGAATCCCGAACCGAGCAGGGTCACCCGGTCGCCGCGACGCACCCGTAGACCGGTCGGCGTCCACGGCAGACGGTCTGCCCGCAGGGTGACGTGCACCGAGTCCGGAACCGTGATCGCCCGTGGCATCCGTCCACCCTGGCAGATGCCCGACCACGCCGGGGCCGAACGACGAAGTACCGTCGATGGAGGGGCCTCAGGCGGCCGCGCTCCACCAGTCCCGCAGCGGCGGCGGGGCGGTGAGGTCGACCCGTTCCCCGGGACGCGGGACCGCGAGCCGGACTCCGTCGCCGGCGGCCGCGCGCAGCAGCCGCTCGACCGGCTCGGCCCACGGGTGGAAGCCGAGGTTGAACGTCGCCCAGTGCATCGGGATCAGCATCGCCGCACGCAGGTCGCGATGCGCGCGCACCGCCTCCTCGGGTGTGAGATGGACGTCCGGCCATCGCTCGTTGTAGGCGCCGATCGGCAGCAGTGCCAGGTCGAACGGGCCGAGGTGCCGCCCGGCGCGGGCGAACGCCGCGGTGTAGCCGGTATCGCCGCAGATGTAGACGTTCCGGGTGGCGCCCGCGACGGCCCACGACGACCAGAGCGTGACGTCGCGGCGCAGCCCGCGACCGGAGAAGTGACGGGCCTCCGCGCAGGTGATGCTCAGCCCGGCGACCTGGGTCCGGCCACCCCAGTCGAGCTCGATGATCCGCTCGGCCGGCACGCCCCACCGGCGCAGATGCGCGCCGACCCGCAGCGGCACCACGAATGGGGCCCGCCCGCTCTGCGTCAGGGCGCGAACGGTCGGCAGATCGAGATGGTCGTAGTGGTCGTGCGAGATGAGCACGGCATCGACCGGCGGTAGCTCGCTCAGCGGCGCCGGGACCGGGTGCAGCCGGCGCGGTCCGATCAGCGGCGAGGGCGACACCCGCTCACCCCACACCGGGTCGGCGAGGACTCGCCGCCCGTCGATCTCCACGAGCACGGAGGAGTGGCCGAACCAGGTGAGCGCCAGCGTGCCGGCGGCGGCCGGGTAGGTCGGCGGGGCGAGCGGTACCGGCAGCGACGGCCGACCGGTACTCCCGCGGCGGGCGAGCGACACCAGCACCGGCAGGGCGGTTCGGGGGCTCAGCCAGGTGCTGGGCTCGGTGTTGCGGTACGTGCCGCCGGCTCCGGGTGTCGCGCCCGCGGCGCCGGCCCGCAGCTGCGCGCTGGTGGCGCCCAGCGCGAGGGGAAGCCCGCGTGCGGCGCTGACCAGGGTTGCGGCCGCCCCCACCAGGGCGCTGGTGAGCAGCAACGGGCGTGCGGGGAGGGCGGAGGGCCGGAGCGTGGACACGTCGCCAGAGTATGGAGCGTCATCGGCCCGGCCCAAGACCTCGGGAATTGAGTCGACCCTACTCATGTTTCATGAGACGTAAGGGCTAAGCAGGTGATGTCACGAGGAGGACGTCATGTCACTGTGGCTGTGGGCCGACCGCACCCCGTTCGCCGAGCTCGACGCGCTGCACCGCGCGCTCGCCGTTCCCGCCACAACGGCACGCACCGGTTTCGTGCCGGCCGCCGAGGTCACCCGCGACGGTGACGACGCGGTCGTCCGGGTCGAGCTACCCGGACTGGACGTCGAGAAGGACGTGACCGTCGAGGTCGACGGGGACCGCCTGGTCGTGCGCGGGGAACGCCGCGACGAGCGGGCGGAGGAGCGCCGCGGGCACCATGTGCACGAGCTGCGGTACGGCGCGTTCCAGCGGTCGTTCACGCTGCCGGCGCATGTGCGGGCCGAGGCGGTCAGCGCCTCCTACGACGCGGGCGTGCTGACGGTACGGATCGCGGGCGCGTATGCGAGCGGCGGGGCACAGAAGATCGCGGTGTCGGCCGGTGGCGCGGCGCCTCCGGCCGTCGAGGGGGGTGAGGCCGCCGAGGGGGGTGAGGCCGCCGAGCAGCACGCGGCCTGAGCCGGCGCCCACCGGGCGCTCGCGCGGTGCGGCCCGGGCCCCGGCAGGGGCGGGCCGCACCGACACACGCGACGGTCAGCCGCGCGTCAGCTCCGCGAGCGGGGCGGCCAGCGCCCGCCACTGGGCATCGGGCAGTCCGCGCCGTTCGGCGGGCAGCGCCTGCACCGCCACGTGGTCGGCGCCCGCGTCGAGATGCGCCTGGACCCGGGCGCACACCCGGTCCTCGTCACCCCACGCCACCAGCGCGTCGACGAACGCGTCGGTGCCGCCGTCGCGCAGGTCGTCGTGGGTGAAGCCCAGCTCCAGGACGTTGTTCACGTAGTTGGGCTGCGACAGGTAGACCGAGGTGTAGGCGCGGCCGATGGCTCTGGCTCGCCCGGGGTCGGTCTCGAGCACGACCGCCTGCTCCGGGCACAGCAGCGGCCCGGGGCCCATCGTCTCGCGGGCCCGGGCGGTGTGTTCGGGGGTGACGAAGTAGGGGTGTGCGCCCTCGGTGCGTTCGGCCGCGAGCCGCAGCATCCGGGGCCGCAGCGCCCCGAGCACGTACCGCGCCGGCGTCGTCGGGCGGTAGGCGGTGTAGGGGGAGCTCGCGATCTTGTCGAGGTAACGGCGCATCGCGGTGAGCGGTGTGCCGTAGTCGTGCCCGCGCAGGTCGCTGACCAGGTTCTGGTGGCTGACGCCGAGACCGACCAGCACCCGCTCCGGGAAGGCCTCGGTGAGCGCCTTGGTCGCGCACGAGGTCGCGATGGCGTCACGGGCCCAGATGTTCGCGATCCCGGTGGCGCCGAGGAGACGCCGCGTGGCCGACAGCAGCAGGGCCAGGTGCACGAACGGGTCGCGGCCTGCGATCTCGGGAACCCACAGGGCGCCGTAGCCCAGCTCCTCCAGCTCGGCGGCGAGCTCGCGGGCCTGCGCGGCGGGCACGGTGTCCAGCGCACCGGTCCACAGCCCGACCGCGGGAACGGCGAACCGCTGGTTCTCGATCATGACCGCACCCTACGTCGAGCTCGCGGCTGTCCCGATGGCCGGTCGCGGGCGGGTCCTGGTGGCGCGGCGGGTGCAACCGGACCGGCCGGGCGACGCCGGTCGGCTCGTCAGAGGTTGGCGGTGGCGGCCTCCAGGTAGTCGGCGAACTTGCGCCGTGCCGCCTCGCGGCGGGTCGGGATGTGCTCGGTCGGCACCTCGGTGGGGGTGTAGCCGCGCAGGATGCGCCGGGCGACCGCCGCCTTGTGCACCTCGTCCGGGCCGTCGTAGATCCGGGCCGCCCGGGCGGCCCGGTACATGTGCTCCAGCGGCAGGTCGCCGGAGAAGCCCAACGACCCGTGGACCTGGATCGCGCGGTCGATGACGTCGTGGAGCACCTTCGCGCCCCAGTACTTGATCATGCCGATCTCGATCCGGGCGTTCGCCGCCCCGACCTGGTCCATGGTCCACGCCGCGTGCAGCGTCAGCAGCCGAGCGGCCTGCATCTCGGCGGCCGAGAGCGCGACCCAGTCCTGGACCATCTGCCGCTCGGCGAGCGCGGAACCGTGCGTGTGCCTGCTGACCGCCCGCTCGCAGAGCATGTCGAAGGCCCGCCGCGACTGGCCGAGCCAGCGCATCGCATGGTGGATGCGACCGGGGCCCAGCCGCTGCTGCGCGAGCGTGAACCCGTCACCGGGGTTGCCGACGAGGTTCTCCGCCGGCACCCGGACGTCGCGGTAGATCACCTCGGCGTGGCCGCCCTCGAGCGCGCCGCCGATCGTCGCGTGGTCCATCACCGGGATGTCGCGGACGATGTCCACGCCCGGCGTGTCGGCCGGGACGATGAACATCGACGACCGTCGGTGCGGCGACAGGTCGGGGTCGGTGACGGCCATGACGATGAGGAAGTCGGCGACGCTCGCGTTCGACGAGAACCACTTGTGGCCGTTGATGACGTAGGAGTCGCCGTCGCGGACGGCGCGGGTGGTGAGCATCGTCGGGTCGGCGCCCGCACCCGGCTCGGTCATCGAGAAGCTGCTGCGCAGCTCGCCGCGCAGCAGCGGGTACAGCCAGCGCTCCTTCTGCTGCGGGCTGGCGCCGACCGCCAGCAGTTCGGCGTTGCCGGAGTCGGGGGCCTGGTTGCCGAAGATGCCCGGGGCGAAGCGGCACTGGCCGAGGATCTCGTGCATCAGGCCGAGCTTGACCTGTCCGAACCCGCCGCCGCCCAGCTCGGGGGGTAGGTGCGCGGCCCACAGCCCCCGTTCCTGCACCTCCTTTTTCAGCGGCGCGGTGATGCGGGCGAAGGTCTCGCGGTCGAGGTCGAGGGTCTCCAGCGGGATGATCTCGGTGCGGACGAACTCCCGCATCCATGTCAGCTTCGCCTCGAACTCGGGTTCGGTCGAGAAGTCCCACGCCATCGGTCCGGCCTCCGCAGGTCGCGTACGGTGTCCCGTCATCGTCACTTAATCGTGGTGATTGTTGTAGTAATTCAGTCGAATTAAAAGGGTCATGTCTCCACTCCGGCGCGGATCACACCCGGGTCAGGCCCGCGAGGCCGACGAAGTGGCCGGAATCCTCGGCGGAACGGCCCGCGGCGGCGCGGTGGCCTGCGGCGGCGCGGTCTGCGCGGCGGCTCCGGTGCGTGCCGCGAGCTCGTCCTGACAGACCCAGCCGCAGCGAGTGTGGTCCCAGTAGCAGCGTCGACCGTGAACGTGCTGCGTGGCGCTCGTCATGGGAGGTCCTTCCCCGAGATGCGGCGGCAGGCGGCCAGTGTCGAGCCGGACGAACCCCGGGTCGAGATGCGTTCGGGTGGGTTGCCGACGACCCGAGGCTCAGCGCCGCAGCAGGCGCAGCACCAGGGGCGGCCGGCCACCGAATCCCTCGGCTTCCAACGCCGCGACCAGGATCCGGGGCAGGTCACGCGCCGTGGGGAAGACCAGGAACCGAGGAGCCCATTCGGGCCGGAACTTGGCGTTGAACCGGTAGAGGCTGTCGATCTGCCAGAACCGCGACGCGATCCGCAGGATCCGCGCCCACAGCCGCGCCACCGGACCCGCGCCGATCCGCTCGCCGCGCTCCAGCGCCGCCCGGAACACCGCGAAGTTGAGCGACACCCGGGCCACCCCCAGCCCCGGCGCTGCCGCCATCAGCTCGACGATCATCAGCTCGTTCAGCCCGTTGTCGGCGGCGGGGTCGCGGCGCATGAGGTCCAGCGACAGCCCCTCGCGGCCCCACGGAACGAACTGCAACAGTCCGCGCACCGCCCCGCCGCGCTCCGCGGTGACCACGACGGCATTCGGATCGGCCGCGTCGGCCATCCTGGAGAGCGCCATCGAGTAGCCGCGCTCGGCCGCGTCCCCGCGCCAGGTCGACGCCAGCGCCGCCAGGCCGGTGCGCTCGCCGTCGTCCAGCTCGGCGACCCGGCGTACCCGCACCGCGTACCCGGCGCGCCGGACCCGGGCGGCCGCCTGCCGGATGCCGCGCATCGGCCGACCCTCGAGGCTGAAGCTGCGCGCGTCGAGGACGGCCTCGTCGCCGAGCTCCAGCGCGTCGAGCCCGGCACGGGCCCAGGCCGTCGCGCCCCGCTCCGAGCAGGCCAGCACCGCCGGTACCCAGCCGTGCCCCGTGCACTCCGCGAGGAACAACTCGATCGCGCCTGGCCACGCCTCCACGTCACCGACCGGATCCCCCGAGGCCAGCGCGACCCCGGCCAGTACCCGGTAGGCCACTGCCGCCTTGCCGCTGGGGGAGAACACCGCGGCCTTGTCCCGGCGCAGCGCGAAGTAACCGAGTGAGTCGCGTTCACCATGGCGGTCGAGCAGGGCCCGCAGCCGGGACTCGTCGTCGGCGGTGAGCACCGGCCGGGGCTCGGGGGAACGCAGCAGGCAGTAGGCGGCGACCAGCACCGCCGCGATGCCGAAGCTGAGCCCGACCGTCGAGGTCAGGTCGTCGAGCCAGGCGGCCCGGAACAGTACCGGCCCGGACACCCCGACCAGGGACAACGCGGCGTGGACCGCCTCGTCTTGCGGGCCGGGGGCGCCCACCAGCCGCTGGTGGTTGATCGCCAGCAGCAGCCAGACCAGCGCGAACCCGGCCAGGGCCAGCTGCCCGAACAACACGAGGCCCGCAGTGAGCCCCCCGGGGTCGGGCCGGGCGACGAAGTACCGCCGGCAGGCGATGAACGCCGCCAGCAGGCCCGCCGAGGTCAGTGCGGCGACCAGCCCGTGCCCCGTGCTCAGCCCGTGCGGCAGGTTGACGATGGTGAGCAGGCCGGTGACCCCGACCGCGACCGTCCAGGCCCGACGTTTCCGTCTGCGCAAACCGGTGGCCAGCAGCATCAGACCGACCGCGGCCACCATGGTGATCACGATGCCGGCGAGTCTGGCCGTGTGCGGCAGCGCAAGCGAGCTGCGCAGCGGCTCGCCCAGGATCCGGCGGGGGGCCGGCAGCAGCGCGTACGCGATCATCAGCAGCGCGACCAGGCGGGTGGACCACACCAGGGTCCGGACGATCGCCGCGCCCGCGAGCCGGCGCGCCCGCGCCGCCGGGTCGGGGCGGGACGGCCCGGGGCGCGGCCCCGCGCCGTCCGTGCTGGGCCCAGGGCCCATGACCTCAGGCCGGGACACCATCGCCTCCGCCCAGTACCGGGCCCGGCAGCTGCGCACCGAGCCAGCCGAGCACGGCGCGTCGCTGCGCCGCGGCCGTGCCGGGCAGGACGTAGCCGGTCAGCTGCGCCAGAGGCGCCGCAGCGGCGCGGGCGCGCTCGAGCGCCGCGATCTCGCCGGGGTGCCCGGCCCGTGCCGTGGCCAGCAGCGCCGTCGGGGCCGCGGGACCGGACGGCCCCGGCGGGTTACACGGGGGGCCTGCCGCGCTCGCGTAGTCGGCAGGGTGGCGCAGCGCCACGTCGAGGGGGCACGCCGGGCCGCCGGGCGGCGCCGCGACGCTCCACGCGCTCCGGTCGGTGCGCACCCGCAGAACGCGGCGGGCCCAGTGGCCCACGGCCGCGGGGTCGGCGTCGGGACCCGTGGCGAGCACGACGACGGGGGGCAGCCGGTGGGCGGCGATGGCCTCGTCGAGCAGCGCGGGCAGCCCGGAGCGCCGGAGCGGCTCGTCCCCGAGCCACAGGACGACCGGGAAGCGCGTGCCCGCGAAATCGGGGTCGGCGTAGGCGGCGGGCAGGTACACCCCGACGCGGGGACCCTGCGGCAGGCGCAGCGTCCTCACCGACCCCGGGCCGCCGCGGGCAGGCGTGCTGTGGGGCGGTTCCCCCGCCGGCAGCGTCGAGGTGCCCGCGAGAGCGCCGAGGGTCGGGTAGAAGCTCCCGATCCCGTTCACCGCCGCACCACTGGCCAGCACGACCGAGGTGACCGCCGCCACGACCGACATCGTCCGCCCCGCGCGCCGGTGGTGCCAGCGCCGCCAGCGGGCCGGGACCAGCGCGCTCAGCAGCACCGCGCTCGTCGCGGTGCCGAGCACGAACCAATCCGAGTCCAGCCGCACCTGCGCGGGCCATCCGATCACAGCAGACACGATGTCACGGCCTGCGACACCAATCCGAGCCGGGAGGAATTGCGTGATTTCGGCCGGATCGGTGCAATTATTCGCTTCCGAGTGCCGACATCGACTTCCACCGCTCCCACGGAATCGTCCAGTCGTAGTTGTCACCGTCGGCCGCGGACAACGCGACGCTACTGCCGGTCACCTCGACGGGATCGCCGTACAGGGCGGTGGCGAAGTAGGCCCGGGCGTCCTTCGTCGACAGGTTGATACAGCCGTGGGTGACATTGCGCCTGCCCTGGGCCCCGGCCGAGGCAGGGTTGGCGTGAATGAACTCGCCATTGTTGGAAATCCGCACCGCCCAATGTTCGGGGATATTCTCGTACCCATAGGCTGGATTGGACATCAGCACGGTCTCGGCCTTGCCCATCACGATATGGATGCCGCTGCGGGTGACCCGGTTCGGGTCGCTGCCCAGCCCGTAGCTCGCGGGCAGGTCCATGATCTGCTGGCCGTCGCGGATCACGACCATCCGGTAGCTGTTCACGTCGGCCTTCACGATCTGGCTACGGCCGATGGTGAACTCGCTGGTCAGGTCCGCGGCACCGAAGCCGGCGGCGCCCAGGTCGAGGCCGAACAGCCGCGCCGCCATCCGCACGGTGGTGCCCGGAGCCCAGTACTTCGCAGGCCGCCAGTGCACCCGGGAGCCCTGCGCCGTATCGGGCAGCCAGGCCCAGCCGCCCAGGGTCGGCACCGAGGTCTGCACGCTCAGCGCCCGCTCGACGGTGGCCTTCGCGGCGTCATCGAGATGCCGGTTGAAGCGCACCTCGATGGGGGCGGCGATGCCGACCGTCTGCCCGTCGCCGATCGTGGTTCGCGCCCGGACCAGTTGGGTGGGCGCCACGGTGTGGAACGTCCCGGTCAGGGGGAGGGACGTGCCGTCGGGGGCGACGGCGAACCCGCTCCAGGTGTAGGTGCCGTCGTAGCTGAGCGGACCGGTCGCCGTCCACCGCCGCTGGTCGGCGGACAGGGTGCCGGGCACCGCGGCGCCCTTCGCGTCGGTCAGCCGGACCGCCCGCAGCGTCCCCGCGCCGGTCTCGACGCCCACGGCCGCGGTGGGGCTGACGCCGGTGGCCCCGTCGGCGGGCTGGAGCAACGGCGGGGCGACCACCGCGGGCGCCGGGACCGCGGCCGGGCCGGGGTGCGTCGAGCGGGCCGCCGCCGTCGCCCCTCCGGCGATCAGCGCCGTGAGCACCAACGCGGAGATCACCAGCGTGAGCGGTGGACGGCGGCGCCGCGCCGCCGTCCACAGGTGACTGCGCGCACGCTCCGGCACGGTCCCGACACCCCCTGTCCCCCCGAGACGGATCGGCCCGACAGCGGTGCCGCACGTCCCGTCGTCCGATGATCTCAGACGGATCGGTCACGATCGGCCCCGGTCGGGTTGCGGTTCGGTTGCTGTGGTGGGATCGCGGCGATGCGGTCGGCGGAGGGCACAGGGGTGCGGGCGGGCCTCGCGCGTCCGGAGGAGGGCATCTTCGAGTCGCTGCTCGTCGTCGACGGTCATCCGCGGCGGCTCGACGCACACCTGCGCCGGTTGGGCGGCTCCTACCGGGAGCTGTACCGGCGTCCGTTGACCGCCGACGTCGCCGGGGCGATCGCGGCCTCGGTCACCGCCCGGGCGGGGTATCTGCGGGTCCGGGTCGACGCCCGCCCCGAGCATCCGGACCGGGTGCGGGTGAGGGTTCGGGAGTGGGAGGCCCCGGTGCCGGTGGCCGCACAGCCGGGCCTGCTGTTGCGGCCGGTCCACGTCGCGTCCGGCGCCGCCCACAAGTTCGCCGACCGCGGCTGGATCGACCGCCTCGAGGCCGCGCTGCCGGAGGGCACCCTGCCGCTGCTCGTCGACGCGACCGGACTCCTGCTGGAGTCGACCCGATCCAACGTCGCGGTGGTGCGGGACGGGATCGTCGCCACCCCGCCGCTGGACGGGCGCATCCTGCCCGGCACGGCCCGGCAGGCGATGCTCGCCGCCCTGGAGGCGAAGGGCGCGCGCCACGAGGTGCGCGCGGTGCACCTGGCCGAGCTGGGTGCCGCCGAGGGCGTCCTGCTCACCAACGCGATCCGCGGCGTGCAGTGGGTGCGTTCGGTCGAGGGGGTGGCCCGCTTCACCGCCCCGGATCCGGTCACCACCGCGCTGGGCATCCGGCTCTCGGCGGTGTGACCGGCTCAGCCCGCGACGTCGAGATCCACGGTCCCGGCCGGCGTCGCGGTCGCCGCGCCGCCGCTGTGCTCGGCCAGCCACGCATCGAACTCCGCGGTGCCGGCGAGCGGAACGTGGACGGTGAACCGCGCCGTCGCGCCGTAGTCGATCGACGCGATCCGGTGCCCGGCCGCGCGCAGCGCGTGATCCAGCCGGCCGGCCTCGGCGTGCCCGACGGTGATCTCCAGGACGGCGCACCGGACGCGGCGCAGCGTGCCCACGGCGTCGATCGCCTCGGCGACCGCGCGGCCGTAGGCCCGGACCAGCCCGCCCGCGCCGAGCTTGATCCCGCCGAAGTACCGGGTGACGACCGCGACGGTGTCGGTGAGGCCCCGGCGCACCAGGACCTCCAGCATCGGGACCCCGGCGGTGCCCGCCGGCTCACCGTCGTCGCTGGAGCGGGCGATCGCGCCATCCGGGCCGATCCGGAAGGCCGAGCAGTTGTGCGTGGCCGACCAATGCTGTTTGCGGATGCCGGCGATGAACGCGGCGGCCGACTCCTCGTCGCCCACCCGCGCCAGGCTGCACAGGAACCGAGAACGCTGGATCTCGATCTCGTGCACGCCGTCGCGGGCGATCACGCGGTTCGCCGGGTTCACCGGGACGAGTATCCGCTTAGTGTTGCCCCATGAGTGTCGCAGGGGTGGACGAACAGGCTCGGGCCCGCGGGCTGGTCGAGGCTCAGGACAAGGCTGTCGCGCTGTTCGACGAGATCGTTCGGCGCGGGCTGGTGCGGCCCGGCGTGCGGGAGTCGGTGCTCAGCGCCGAGGTGCGCGATCTGGGGGCGGAGCTGTTCGGCACCCGCAGGCATTGGCACAAACGGATCGTGCGGTCGGGCCCGAACACGTTGCAGCCCTACCGGGAGAACCCGCCGGACCGCGAGATCGGCGCCGACGACATCGCGTTCCTGGACCTCGGGCCGGTCTTCGCCGAGTGGGAGGCCGATCTGGGGCGGACGTTCGTGCTCGGCGACGATCCCGTCAAGCACCGGCTGCGCGACGATCTGCCCCGGATCTTCGCCGCCGGTCGCGCGTACTTCGACGCCCATCCACAGGTGACGGGCCAGCAGCTGCATGCGCATATCGCCGGGCTGGCGGCGGATGCCGGCTGGGAGCTCGGCGGTGCACACTGCGGACATCTGCTCGGGGAGTTCCCGCATGAGCTCATCGACGGTGAGCGGATCGAGAGCTACATCGCCGCGGGCAACCCGACCGCGATGCGGCGCGTCGACCGCTCCGGCCGGCGGTGCCACTGGATCCTCGAGGTGCATCTGATCGACCGGGACCGCGAGATCGGCGGGTTCTACGAGCAGCTGCTCACGCTCGGTTAGCCGCGGGCCGGTCTACGGGCGTTCCCCGGCCGTCCGACCTGCGATCAGGACGCCCAGCACGGCCATCGCCGTGAGCACGGCGACGAGTATCGGCAGCGCCGACGCCGCGGAGCCGAACATGGCCAGCAGCCCGCCCCCCGCGGCGATCATCGTCGCGGTGGTGAGCTGGTCGGACAGCTGCGCCGCCGCGGAGTGAAACCCCACCTCGCCCGGGCCGGACTGGGCCAGCAGCAGATAGGCCACCGAGGAGAAACCGAGGCCCATCCCGACCCCGGCCACCGCCCACAACGGAACGGCCAGCCACGGCGTGCCCCAGGCCGGGGCGACGAGCAGCATCCCGGCGGTGCCCGTGGCGAGCAGGCCGAACCCGGCGCGCAGCAGCCGATGCCGAGCCAGGTCGGGGTGGCGGCCCTGCCAGGCCGACGAGGCCGACCACCCCAGCGAGCCGACCAGCAGCGGGATCCCGGCCGTCGTCAACGACCAGCGGTGGGTTCCGGCGAGCATCAGCGGCAGGTAGGAGTTCACCGTGAAGAAGGTGCCGGCGAGCAGCCCACGTGCGGCGACGAGCGTCGGTACGCCCGGGCGGGCCCGGAACACCCCGACCGGGAGCAGCCTGTGCATCGACGGTACGAGCAGCACCACCGCCGCCGCCGCGACCACGCCGGCGAGCGCACCCGTTTGCTGCGAGGCCCAGCTCAGCGTGGACACCCCGACCGCGGCGCCGACCGACGCGAGGGCGAACCCGCGGCGGGCGGGGGGCGTCGCGTGGGCGGGATCGGGCGGGCCGAGCCTGCGGCACGCGGGCAGCACCAGCGCGACGGCCAGCAGCACCACCGGCACCAGGCCGAGGAACACCCAGTGCCAGGACAGCCGCTCGGTCACGATGCCCGACACCGGCGGCCCGATCAGCGCGGGCAGCACCCAGGCCGACGAGACGAGTCCGAACACCGCAGGCCGGACGTGCTGCGGGTACACCGCCGCCACCAGGACATACACCGCGACCCCCAGCACTCCCGCGCCCAACCCCTGCAGGAACCGCCCGACGAGCAGCTGGCCCATGCCGCCGGCCGTGCCGGCCACGACCAGCCCGGACCCGAACAGGGCGGGAGCGACGACCAGCGGGATCCGCGGACCGGCGACGTCGCACCAGCGCCCGCCGAACACGGTCCCGATCACCGCCGAGGCCATGAACGCGACGAACGGCCAGGCGTACTGCGACACCGCGCCGAGATCGGCGACGATCGCGGGCATCGCCGTTCCCACACCCATCGCCTCGAACGCGATCAGGCTGATCAGCAGCAACAGCCCGATCGTCGTCGCGCGGCGGGCGGGCCCGAACAGCTCGGTGCGGACGGCGGTGCGGGTGGGGATGCTCACGACGACCAGCCTGCGCCCTGCACCCGAGTTCAGGTCAACCGGGTCACGCCCGTGCGAGGCTGGCGGGGTGAGCTACGACGTCCGCGCCGTCCGTGCCCGCTTCCCGGCCCTGGCCGCCGGCTTCGCCCATTTCGACGGGCCGGGCGGGTCCCAGGTGCCCGACACCGTCGCCGCGGCGGTGGCCGGCGCGCTGACCTCGCCGCTGGCCAACCGCGGCCGGATCACCGCCGCCGAACGCGCGGCCGACGACATCGTTCTCGGGGCCAGGGCCGCGATGGCCGACCTGCTCGGCGCCGATCCGCGCGGGATCGTCTTCGGGCGCAGCATGACCCAGCTGACCTACGACTTCGCCCGCACTCTCGCGGGCACCTGGGCGCCGGGCGACGAGGTGGTCGTGACCCGGCTCGACCACGACGCCAACATCCGGCCGTGGGTGCAGGCCGCCGAGACCGTCGGTGCGGTCGTGCGGTGGGCCGATTTCGACCCGGCCGGCGGCGAGCTCACGCCCGGCCACGTCGCCGCACAGCTCACGGACCGGACCCGGCTGGTCGCGGTGACCGGGGCGTCGAACCTCATCGGCACCCGGCCCGACGTGGCGGCGATCGCCGCGCTCGCACACCGCGCCGGAGCGCTCACCTACGTCGACGGGGTCCATCTGACCGCGCACACGCCCGTCGACGTGGTCGGCCTCGGCGCCGACTTCTACGCCTGCTCGCCCTACAAGTTCCTCGGCCCGCACTGCGGTGTGGTCGCGGCGGACCCGGCCCTGCTGGAGACGTTGCGGCCGCAGAAGCTGGTGCCCGCCACCGATGCCGTCCCGGAGCGGTTCGAGCTGGGCACCCTGCCGTACGAGCTGCTGGCCGGCACGACGGCGGCGGTGGAGTTCATCGCCGGGCTCGGCGGCACGAACGAGGGGTCGCGCCGGGACCGGGTGCTCGCCGGGATGGTCGCGGTGCAGGCGCACGAGCTGTCGCTGCGCAGGCGGATCGAGGACGCGCTCGCGCAGCTGCCCGGCGTCCTCGTGCACTCCACGGCGCCGCTGCGCACCCCGACGCTGCTGGTCAGCTTCGCCGCCCATGCCCCGCAGCAGGCCTACCGGTTCCTCGCCGAGCGTGGGATCAACGCCCCGGCCAGCTCGTTCTACGCGTTGGAGGCATCCCGGCGGCTCGGGCTCGGTGCCGGCGGCGGGCTGCGGATCGGGCTCGCCCCCTACACCGACGAGGGCGATGTCGACCGGCTCCTGGCCGGGCTCCGCGAGCTGCTCTGTGGATGAGCCGCCGGCGCCAGGACCTGCGGGTGGCCCGGGGCACATGGTGCAATCGGCGCCGGCCGAAGCTCGGGGGATCGTCCGGGGGAGATGGTGTGAGCGCCGATGCCGACCACACCGACCCGGGCCCGTCCGGGGCGGACTACGAGCGGGACGAGACCGAGGTCCAGCGCCTCGACCGCAACTGGACGGACCTGCTCCAGGAGCTGCGGGTGGTGCAGACCGGTGTCCAGCTGCTGACCGGTCTGCTGCTCACCGTCCCGTTCCAGCAGCGGTTCACCGAGATGACGGGGTTTCAACGCGGGATCTACCTGGTGGCGCTCACGTTGTCCGCGGGTGCGACGGCGCTGCTGATCGCGCCGGTGAGCATGCACCGGATCCTGTTCCGGCAGCGCGCCCGGGCACCGCTGGTGCGGACGGGCCAGGTGTGCGCACTGGCCGGACTGTGTCTGCTCGGCCTGGCCGTCGTGTTCGTGATGCTGCTGATCTTCGACTTCGTCCTGGGCCGGATGCCCGGTCTGGTGGCGGCGAGCCTCGCGTTCGCGGGCTTCGCCGGCCTGTGGGGACTCGGGCCCTGGATCCTGCGCAGCCGGCGTCGGCGCAGGCTACGGCGAGATCTCGCGCGCTCCCGGCGCCCGGTCTCACCACCGCACGACGATCGCGCGCAGGACCACCACCAGGATGAAGACCACCGGCAGCGCTAGGTCGATCGCCACCGACCCGATCTGCACCGGCCGCAGCACCCGGCGGACCGGGGCCAGGACCGGCTCGGTCAGGGTGTGGGTGACCCGCCGCGCCTGCCGCTGCCAGCCCCCGTCGCTGCCCGCCAGTACCGCGACCCAGTCGACGACCAGCCGCGCGATCAGGACCAGCTCGAACAGCAGCAGCAACCAACCCAGCACCGTCCCGGCCACGCTCATGGCGGTCCCCCTCACGTTGACAGGCCCGGCGCTCGGAGAACGGACGGGGCGCGAGGAAAGTGCCGTCACCCCGTCCCGGCCCGGCGGCAGACGTCCACGGACCGCGCCCGGGCCTCGGTGGTGATCCTCGGCAGGACTATTCCGCCTGCTGCCCGTAGCGCTCGAGCTTGACCGCCACCCGCTCGATCTCGTCGGCGGGCAGCAGGTTGGGCTCGCCGAGCAGCCGGGCCTGGTAGTACATCCGGCATACCCATTCCAGGTAGATGCTGCGGGTGTAGGCCTTGGCGAGGCCGTCCCCGTACGTGGTCACGCCGTGGTTCGCCAGGATCACGCCGAACCGTCCCGCCATCGCGCGCACGCTGTTCTCGGCGAGCTCCACGGTGCCGAAGGTGGCGTACGGCGCGACGCGTACCGGCCCGCCGAGCAGCGCGATCATGTAGTGCACCGGAGGCAGCTCGTCGATGAGCGTGGACAGCGTGCAGGCGTAGATCGGGTGGGTGTGCACCACGGCCGCGGCGTCGGTATGGGCGTAGACCTGGGTGTGCATCGGAACCTCGGTGGAGGGTTCGAGCCCGTCCTCGACCGGGTTCCCGGCGAGGTCGATCACGCAGATCGACTCGGGGGTGAGGTCGGAGTAGGGGACTCCGCTCGGCGTGATGGCGATGTGCGCCCCGCGCCGCATGCTCAGGTTCCCCGAGGTGCCGACCGTGAGCTCGTCGGCCTGCATCCGGCGGCAGAACTCCACCAGCTGGACGCGTTCGTCGTACAGGAGCATGTCGGCGGTTTCCTTCCGAGGACGGCTGGGTCGTCGTGATTGTGGTCCCGCTGCCGCCGCGGCTGCCCGTCGGTCCCGGAGCCGTTGCGGATCACGGTGACGTCCGGCCCTGCGGACCGGGGCTTCCGCCCCGTCGCCGGGACACCGCCGAAGGGCGACCCTGAGACCGGCATCGGTCGGCAACGGTCCCCAGTGGAGGGCAGCATGGGTGAGCGGACGGACGTCGTGGTGGGTGTGGACGGCTCGGCGTCGTCCCGGCAGGCTCTGGCCTACGCGCTGGCGGACGCCGCTCGGCGCGGCGTCGGGGTCCGCGTGGTGAGTGTGTTCCCACCCCCGGACTACCGGGCGGTCGCCTACGGTATGACGGCTCCTCCGTCTACTGAGGACATTGCTGCCGACATCGAGACAAGCGTTCGCGCCACGGTCGCCGAGGTCGTCACCGAACAGGGCGACCCGGTGGGGCGGGTGCCGGTCGAGGTGCTGGCGGTGCCCGGCACCGCCGCCGAGGTGCTCGTGGCGGAGTCGAAGGACGCGCAGCTGCTCGTGGTCGGCCACCGTGGCCGCGGTGGGTTCGCCAGCGTCCTGCTCGGCTCCGTGGGGCTGCACTGCGTGCTGCACGCGTCGTGCTCGGTGACCGTCGTACGGCCGTCGGCAGGCGTCGCGCCGAAGGAGCGGTAGGCATGGGGACGGAGCTGCCCCGCCTGCGCCCCGCCGAGCTGCCGGAGTGGCTCGCCAAGATCACGCAGGCCGGAGACCGGATGCCGGGGTTGTTCGGTGCGGTACTGGCCGTGACGTCGGAACTCGGGCTGGACACCACGCTGCGGCGGATCGTGCGGGAGGCGGTCGAGTCGGTCGGCGCCCGGCACGGGACGCTGGCCGTGTACGCGCCGAACGGGGATGTCGCCCGGTTCGTGAGCGTCGGGCCGGACGAGCGGGCACCGTCCGGCCCCGTTCCGCCGCGGGACGAGCTCGCCGTCCCGATCTGGGTCGGCGACAGCCTCTTCGGCAGTCTCCGGCTCTTTGCGAAGGCGGACGGCGGCCGGTTCAGCGCCGATGACGAGGTGGTCCTGCAGGCGCTCGCCGCCGCCGCCGGGATCGCCGTGCACAACGCCGACCAGTTCGAGCAGGGCCGGGTCCGCCGGCTGATGCTGGAGGCCTCCGCGGAGATCCTCACCGAGCTGCTCACGCGGGCGGCGGACCCGGACGTGCTGCGGCTGATCGCCCAGCGCGCCCAGGAGCTGACCCGGGCCGCGGCGGTGATGATCATGCTCGTACCCGACTCGGCCGGCCATTTCGAGATCGGCGCCCGGTCCGGGGCCGAGGCCGCGCTGGACGAGAGCGCCGCGGTGGTCCGGGAGGCGCTGGAAAGCGGGGCCCCGGTGCTCGCCGAGGCCACGGTCGGGCCGCCCGGCGGCCCGGCGATCGCCGTCCCGGTGTGCCACGACGATCGGGTCAGCGGTGTCGTCGTCGCCGTTCGAGGGCCCGGGGCCGAGGCCTTCCGACCCGCGGTGATCCCGCTGCTGCGCTCGTTCGCCGACCAGGCTGCACTCGTGCTGCAGGTCGGTGAGAAGAACCGCGCCCAGCGTCAGGTCGCGATGCTCGCCGAGCGCGACCGGATCGCCCGCGACATGCACGACCACGTCATCCAGCGGTTGTTCGCCACCGGCCTGGAGCTGCAGAGCACGCTACGCCGCACCCTCCTCTCGGAGGTGCACGACCACGTCCGGCACGCCGTCACCGAGCTGGACCGGACGGTCCGGGAGATCAGGACCGCGATCTTCGATCCGCATCCGGAGCACCCGGCCGAGCCCGAGCGGTGAGCGCGGCGCCCACCCCGCCCGGACCGCGTACCCGTCGAGCCGGACGGCGGGCTCAGCGGGCTGGTCGGCCCCGGGGACCTGACCCGCATCGTGGAGCTGCGGGCGCTGTCCGACCCCGCCGAGCGCAGGTGCTCCGGAGGCTCAGCGGCGTCGTCGCCAGACCCAGTCCGGCGGCCTCCAGCAGCACGGCGCTCAGCGTCTCGCCCGCCCGCAGCCGGGAGAGCCGATCGTCCGAGGACGTGGCCAGGACGAGGGCGCGGGCCGCGTCGACGGCGTGGTCGGCGCGGCCGCCCGGTTCCGGCAGCTCGCCTGCGGCGAACCGGCGCATCGCCGGCCCGCTCGACGAGCCGGGCCAGGAACTCCTCGGGCAGCGGCCAGTCCGCGAATCGCCTGCGGTCGGTCCGCCGATGGGGGATCGCCGCCGCCTGCTCCGCGAGGACGGCCCGGTCGATCCCGGCCGCGCTCGTCGTCAGATCGACGGCCGCGAGCAGGGTCGGCTCCTTCGGGCAGGGCAGCCGGTGGACGGTGTGACCGATGTCCATCGAGGCCAGCGCCGTGCGGATCGTCGCCTGATCGGCCCTCCCGATGATCATGATGTCTCCGTCCGTGATGTGCCGTGGTCATGGTGGGCGGATCCGGTGGTGCGGCCCACGGTCGGGGGACGCAGGCGAGTCGGGCCGAACGGCCCCGACGCGCGGGTCGTGCGCCGGTGATGAGGGTGGTCGCGACCGGCCAGGGTGGGATCAGACCTGTCGGAGGAGGAGCGATGAGCGATCAGCGGGCATGGCCGGTCGTGGTCGGTGTGGACGGCTCGGAGCCGGCCCTGGATGCGGTTCGGTGGGCCGCCCGTGAGGCGGCGGCGCGAAGGGTTCCCTTACGGCTGGTGGGAGCGTTCGTGTGGACCGGGACCCCGCATATCGGCGATCTGGGGTTGGGGGAGAGCTACCTGGAGGGACTGTGGCAGGCCGCGCGGGCGGAGCTGGAGGACGCCGCTGAGGCGGCCCGGTCCGTAGCCCCGGACGTGACGATCGAGCAGGAGGTGCGGGCGGGCTATCCGGTGCCGGTGCTCGCCGATGAGTCGGAGCGGGCGCGAATGGTGGCGGTCGGTTCCCGCGGCCTGGGTGGGTTCACCGGGCTGCTGGTGGGATCGGTCGCGGTCGGGCTGGCGACGCATGCGTCGTCTCCGGTGGTCGTGGTGCGTGGTGCCGTCCCGGAGGCGTCGTCGGCACCGGTGGTGGTCGGGGTGGATGGTTCGCCGGTGAGCGAGGCGGCCGTGGCGTTCGCGTTCGAGGCCGCGTCGTGGCGCCGGGTCCCGCTGGTGGCGGTGCACACCTGGAGCGACATGCTGCTGGATCCCACGCTGGGCCCCCTGCTGGACTGGGACGCGATCGAGGCCGACGAGCGGCAGGTGCTGGCGGAGCGGCTGGCGGGCTGGTCGGAGAAGTACCCGGACGTCGAGGTGCGCCGGGTGGTGGAACGGGACCGGCCGGCCAAGGCGCTGGTGGACCGGTCCGGTGACGCGCAGCTGGTGGTGGTCGGTTCGCGCGGGCGGGGTGGGTTCGCCGGCGCCTTGCTGGGCTCGGTGAGCCAGTCGCTGCTGCGCCACGCCCGTTGCCCCGTCGCGATCGTCCGCCCCGGCGTCGCGGACAGGCCGTGACGGCCGGTTCCGGCCCGGAGCAGGCCGCTGGGTGATGGCCGAGGCGCCCTCGGTGATGTACTGGCTGTCCGACGACATCGGCCTCGGGATCGAGGATGCGACACGCTCGTGGACCGACGGTGGGGAGGATGGTCGTGCACGCCGGACTCGGGAAGCACCCCGGATCGGCACGTCTGATGGGGGGTGGTGAGGATGCGGCCTGACCAGGCGCGGCGGCGTCCCGGCGATGGCCCGATCCCGCGTCGCGGCACCGACCGGGTCGCGGACGTGGTCGGCTGGCTGCTGTCGGTGCTCGGGCTGCTCGCCGTGGTGACGGCTGTGCTGGTGTCGGCTCAGGTGCACCGCACTGTGCTGGCCAGGGCCGAGTTCGAGGGTGCGACCCGAACCCAGGTCCAGGCCATCGTGGTCGAGGACGGCGTGGCGCTGGCCGCGCCCGAAGGGGGGCCGCTGGCGATCCGGTGGGTGCAGGCCCGCTGGACCGCCCCGGACGGGATCGAGCACATCGGTCCGGTCGCCGTCCGGGGAGGGGTCGAGGCCGGAGCGAGCGTGCCGATCTGGGTCGACCGCATGGGCCTGGCGGTGCCCGCCCCGGCCGAGCCGGGCCTCGCCGTGGCGGCGGCGGTGCTTGCCGGGATCACCCTGACCAGTGGCGCGGCGTTTCTGCTCTGGCTCACCTGGCACGGCGTCCAGCGGTGGATCTTCGCGCGCAACGCGGCCCGCTGGGAACGGGATTGGGCCGTCGTCGAACCGCGCTGGAGCGGCCGGATCTGAGTGGGCGGCCGCAGGCCGTTGGTTCGGGAACCCCCTCCCTTCCCGAACCAACGGCCGCTGCCGGTGCGGTGCCTCGTTTCGATCGTGGCACCGCGGCCTGGAGTCGGGTCCATACCGGCTCCGGGCTGAAACAGGCCACACACGCTTAGCAAGGAAAGCGAACGGGTAGCCGGGCCGCGGCTCGGCTTGCCGCCGAAAGCGGACAGATCCTGCAGGATCCGGCCTTCCGGCGCTCAGGGCCGCAGCCCGCGCAGGGTCGCCGACGGTGCGACGCCGAAGCGGCGCCGGTAGGCGCTGGCGAAACGCCCCGGGTGCGGGAAGCCCCATTTGCGGGCGATGACCGCCACGCTGGACCGTCCGGGATGCGCCGCCAGCAGGTCGGCGTGTGCGCGGTCGAGCCGCCGGTCGCGCTGGTAGGCATGGGGCGAGACGCCGACGTAGCGGCGAAACCCCTCCTCGAGTCCCCGGACGCTGACCTCGCAGGACCTGGCCAGCTCGACCACCGTCCAGGCCCGTTCGGTGTCGGCCTCGATCAGGTCGATGGCCTTGCTGATGGTCTTGGGCCGGTGCGGCCGGGCACCGGAGTGAAGCTCACCGCTGTAGTTGTGCGGCTGGGCCAGCAGCAGACCGGTGACGATCACCCGGTGGATCTCGGCGGCCAGCAGCGACGAGGCCGCCAGCCCGCCCGGTTGGTGCAGCTCACGGGCCAGGATGTGGACCGCGTCGAGCCAGCCGCGGGCCGCGGACGTGGTCAGGTCCATGGCCATCGCGAACCGCACCGGGGTCATCAGCGGCCGGCCCAGCCGTTCGGCGAGCTCGTTCTCCAGGACCTTCCGATCGATCTTCAGGTTCAGCTGGACGCTTCCGGGCATCCAGCGCTCCACCGCCGCGTGGCCGGTCGGCGTGAACACCGCCCCGGTGCTGCCCGCGGCGTACACCCGCTGGTCGCCACAGCGCATGAGCGTCCCGCCGGACACCGGGACGCTCACGTGGTAGGCGACTTCCAGCTCGCCGGCATCGAGCTCGACGCTGCTGCCGAACCGCACCTGCCCCAGGGTCAGCGGCCCGGCGCTGTGCGTCGACATCGTGAACTGGAACGGCGCCCCCGTGTCCAGCCGGCGCAGGCTCAGCGGGTAGTACGTCCGCCTCAGCTCGGCGCGGGCCCGATCCGGGTCGCAGGTCTGAAGGACGTTTCGGGCGGGTACCGGCGCGTGGACGAGCGCGCTGGGCGACTGCTGCACCCCGCAACGGTCTCGCAGCCGTCGTCCCCTCACAATCCCGGCGCGCCACTTTGCCCGTGTCCTGCGGCGCTGACGCCGGTCCGACGCGGGTCATCGGTCCGTTCCGGGCCGGGCCCTCGGCCTCTGCCGGGCGCGGCCCGCGCCGACGACGGTGGGCGGATCGGCCGCGGCGACGGCCGGATGCGGCCGTCACCCGAGCAGGAGGAGCGCGATGAGGGCACGCGACGTGATGAGCAGCCCGGTGATCACGGTGACCCCGCGGACCCCGGTGCACGCGGCGGCGGCACTGCTGGTCTCGCACGGTTTCACCGCCGCGCCGGTCGTCGACACCGAGCGGAACCTGGTCGGCATCGTCACCGAGGCGGACCTGGTGCGGGGGCGCATCCTGCCCGAGGGCTGGGTCGTCGCGCAGCGGCCCGAGCCGACCGTGGCGGACGTGATGACGCCGGCCCCGACCGCGATGCGGCCCGAGGACGATGTCGCCGACGTCGTGGAGCTGATGGTGAACGGGCGGATCCGGACGGTGCCCATCGTCGACGACGGCGAACTGGTCGGCGTCGTGAGCCGGCGCGACGTGGTGCGGTGCGTCGCGCGCCGGGAACTGACCTCGCAGGAGGTCCGGCGGCGGCGGATCGGGCCGGCCGGCCACGAGGGTCGCGACCGCTGAGGCCACCGCCGGCGGTGGCCGGACCCGGTCAGCCGGGCGGGCCCGCCCGCCGGGTCCGGACGTGTTCGGCCCGGACGCGGGCGAGCCGGGCGCGCCACCACGCCGCCCGCTGCGGATCGGCCGGCGCGTAGGTGTCCAGCAGGGTGGGATCGGGGGCGGGTGGGGTGCGGGGGACCGGCAGGTAGCCGTCGACCGGGCGCAGCGAGTCGGCACCGGCCACGACATCGCCTTCCAGCAGCGACAGCGTGCCGAGCCCGCAGGCGAACTCGAGTTCGGGCAGCGCCCCGGCCAGGGCGAGTTGCGCTGCCAGCCCGACGCTGGTCTCCAACGCGGAGGAGACCACGCAGGGCAGCCCGGCCGCCTCGGCGACCCGCAGCGAACGCCGCACCCCGCCGAGCGGAGTGCATTTGATCACGGCGACGTCCGCCGCGCCCGCGACCGCCACGCGCATGGGGTCCTCGGCGCGGCGGATCGACTCGTCGGCGGCGATGCGCACCTGCACCCGGCGGCGCACGGCGGCCAGTTCCTCGATGGTGCGGCAGGGTTGTTCGACGTACTCCAGCCCGCCCGCCGCCGCGTCGAGCGCCCGGATGGCGGTGACCGCACCGTCGACGTCCCACCGACCGTTGGCGTCCACCCGGACGGCACCGCCGGGGCCGAGCGCGTCGCGCACGGCCTCCACCCGCGCGAGGTCCTCGGCCAGCGATCCGGGGTGGTCGGCGACCTTGACCTTCGCGGCGCGGCACCCGGACCGGGCGGTGATCTCGTGCGCGCGGTCCGGTCCGACGGCGGGGACGGTGCAGTTGATCGGGATGCGATCGCGCACCGGCTCGGGCCAGCCGACGGTGCACTGCTCGACGGCGGTGGCCAGCCACGAGGCGGACTCGGGGTCGTCGTACTCGGCGAACGGGCAGAACTCGCCCCACCCGCCGGGACCTTCGATCAGCATCCCCTCGCGGATCGTGATGCCCCGAAACCGGGTGCGCAGCGGGATGGCGTAGCTGCGGGCGCCCGCGAGGTCGACGCCGACGGAGTCGATGTCGCTGATCATCAGGGTCGTGGAGTCCTCGTCTGGCAGGTGCTGCCCTTGGGTGTGCCCCCGGTGCGACTCGAACGCACACTGGACGGGTGTTGGATAGGTCGCTCATGGGTGGTGGTCTGGTGTTATCGGCGCAGCTTAGCCCGTGTTCGCGCAACACTAGGTGATCGCCGGTGACACTGTGTTCCGTCAGGGGAGCGTGGGAAAGCGCCGAGTAATGTGCCTGTTCCGGCAGCCCCGTTCAGGCGGCGGGTCTTGCCGCGACGTCCCCCATCTCGTCACTTAGAGCACATATCTAGCTACAGCCGATTACCCTGTCGTGGTCAGGAGATGGCCAACTGCAGACGGGGGCGCGACATCGGATGGGGCAGCGGCGGACCGACGATGGCGACGACGATTCGCCCCGGACGACTCTGGCGGAGGCCATCCTCAACGTCATCCAGCGGTACGGCGGCTTGGCGCGCGGGGAGATCCCCCGCCACTTCGTGCTGCTCGTGGAGACGGTCGGCTGGGATGACGACGGCGCCGAATACTCCAACGTGCTCAGGGTGGCCCCTGCGGGGGTGCCGCTGCGGCATTCGCGGGCGCTGCTGGAGGACGGCCTGGAGATGGTTCGTGGTGCTCAAGCCGAGCTTGCCCCTGCACCTGTGGTCCCGAGCTGGTCGGCGCCGAGAGGGGTGCGGCGGCGGCCGGTGGGTCGGCGGCCGCGTTCTTGATGGCCGGGTTCGATCGGGCTGGGGGTGACGGTGGATTCCAGGTCGTGGGTGTCGGGGTGCGGGTCCGGCCGCATGCGGGCCCGGACCTCGGACAGCAGTTCCTCGTTTCCGAGCAGTGACGGGTCAGCGGTGACCGTCGCGCCGAGGCCTTCCGGGCGGTAGCCGAGCCGGAGGAGGATGTCGGCCTCGCGGATGTGGAGGGCCTCGGCGAGGCCCTGCACCGCCCGGTGGGAGAGGTCACGGCCGTCGCGCATGCGCGAGAAGATGCCGCGCTCGAGCCCGGAACGGCGCACGACCTCGGATTGGGTGAGGCCTTGGTCGGCCATGATCCCTTGGACGAACGTGTACAGCGTGCCCTCAACGCTCTCGCTGTGGTTGCCCATGACACCTAATGATAGCGGTGTGTCGGCTACTGCCGTCGGGTGTCACACGCATCGGCTGGGTGAGTCGACTGTGGCGGCCGCCGAACCGCTCGCACCCGACTGATCGGAATGTGCCGTCGGGTGCTACCTACACCCGTTGCACTCAACCCACAGCACGGAGTATTGTTTGTTGGGTGCAGCCAACATCAGCAGTGGGTAGCACGCAGCAGAAGCGTCCCCCGGTCCGCGTTGTGAACGTCGCGCTCGTCAACGCGCTCCTGCGTGAGCGCGGCTGGAGCCGCACCCGGCTCGCCCGGGAGATGGGCATGGACCGTGCCCACGTGACCGAGGTCCTCCTCGGCCGCGCCGCGTGGGGACCAACGTTCCTGTGCGCGCTGCTGACCGTGTTCCCCCGCCACACCCTCGATGACCTGTTCCCCGCCCCCCAATACCCGGTCGGTGGTGCCGCATGAGCGCACCCTCGCTCCCGGAGGAGCTGGCCTCCGCGGTCGCCGACGCCGAACCAGTGGTCTACGCCGTCAAGATCGACGCCGACACTCTCGCCACGATGCTGACCGTCCGGCAGCTCTCCGAGCTGCTCAACATGGGCTACCAGACCGCGCTGCGGCTCGTGCGCTCCGGCCGCATCCGCTCCCGCAAGATCGGCACCCACTACCTGGTGCCCGTGTCCGCATACGTCGAATACCAGGCCGGCGCGGACGACCCCAGCCCGGACGATGACGAATGAAAGCGCCCCCGTGACGGCCCAACGGCCGCCGCGGGGGCGCTTTCGGCGTCTACAGCCCGGCCAACCGACCAAGGAGGAACCCAGGCGTGACCCGACAAGCATACCCACCCGCCCCTACCGCGACTCGGGGCCAAGCCGAGGGTGGCGCCGACATCCTCGGCCCGGCCCCGTCGCTGCGGGAGCTGCGAGGCCACGCGGTCTCGACCACATCGGCGGGGTCATCCGCTGGGCCGCCCACCCCACCCGCACGGCCGCACCCGGGATGCGGGCCTGCGCGAAACAGGTCCACGCCCGCCACCACACCTCGAGAGGACCAACCAGTAGTGATGCCTGACGTGATCCCGCTGCCGAAGGTAGAGCAGCTCCGGGACGACCTCATCCAGCTCCGCAACCGCTACCGGTGGGACGCCTACCTGGTCGGGACGGCGGGGGAGGACGCCGCGCAGCAGGCCCTCGACGCGGTGAACAGGCTGCTCACCGACCACCGCCCGGCGGGTGTGCGGTGAACATCAGCGAAGCGAGCAATCTCAACGTCCTGCTGGACTGGCTGTTCGAACTGCCCAGCCCGGACGGGCACATCCCCAGCCACGAGGAGGGCCGCGCCGCCGCCGCGTGGCTGGCTGACCGCGCCCACACGGCCATCAGCGCGGGCATGACCGGCGCCAAGGTGCTGAAGAACTGGTACTGGTTCGACGACCCCGACGACCTCTGCTGTGACGAAACCGGGTGCGGCTGCGCCGACATCGAGCCACCCGCCCGCGCCGTGGAGACCGTGCAGGTCACGGGGGAGCGGCTGTGACGACCACCTTCTACATCACCTTCGGGTCCGCCCACCACGGCGATAACCCGCCGCGGCACCGGGACGGATGGTGGACCGTCCACGCCCCCAACGAGCTCGCCGCCCGCCTCGCCGTCATCGAACGCATCGGCCGTGCCTGGTCCTGGATCTACACGCCGGACACCTTCGACCCGGCCTTCTTCCCTGCCGGGGAATTGCACGTCATCACCGTCCCCGCTACCCCGGCTGCGGCCGCCGCACACCACGACGCCATCCAGGGCCAGTACGAACGTGCCATCGGATGGACCCATGACTGAGCCGGTCGTGCCGTACATCACCGAGCCCGGCGTGTATGACCTACCGGCACACGTGTACCACGCCGACCCCGTCGTCGGCGGCTCCTTGTCCTCGTCCGGGGCGCAGCGGCTGCTGCCGCCGTCCTGCCCCGTGAAGTTCAAGGCGTGGCGCGACGCCGGAGGCGAGCACCGCAGCGTGTTCGACGTCGGCCGGGCCGCGCACGCCCTCGTCCTCGGCATCGGCGAGCCGTTCGAGGTGATCGACGCCGACAGCTACACCACCAAGGCCGCCCGCGCCCAGCGCGACGAGGCGTACGCGGAGGGCCGGACACCGCTGCTCAGCCACGAACACGAGCAGGTGCAGGCGATGGCCGCCGCCCTGCGGCAGACCCCGCTCGCCCGCGCCCTGTTCCGGCCCGGTACCGGCCGCCCGGAGCGAACCCTCGTCTGGCGCGACCCCGAAACCGGGGTGTGGCGCCGAGCGATGCTCGACTGGCTGCCCCACCCCCACCCCGACAAACGGCTCCTGATCACCGACTACAAGACCACGGCGAGCGCCGAACCCACCGCGATCTCCAAAGCGCTCGCCCGCTACGGCTACTACCAGCAGGCCCCTTGGTACATCGACGGCGCGACCGCGCTCGACCTGCACGGCGGGCCCGAGCCCGCGTTCATCTTCGTGTTCCAGGAGAAGGAACCTCCGTACCTCGTGACGGTCGCCCAGATCGACCCTGAGTCGATCGAGTGGGGCCGTCGCCGTAACCGCAAGGCCCTGCACATCTACCGCCGCTGCATCGAGACCGGCGTGTGGCCGGGCTATGCCGACGACGAGGTGATCTCCGTCGGGCTGCCCCGCTGGTCGGTCTACGAGCACGAGGCCGCGTGGGCGGCCGGCGACTACGACACCGAACAGGACATCGCATGAGTCGTCCGCCCCTACGGTCCGATCTTCCCGCGCTCCTCGTCCGCGTCTTCGTCCACACCGAGCGGCAAGGGGAGTGCCTCGTCTACACGCGCGCTCGGTCCACCGCCGGGTACGGCCAGATCTGGGCCGGGGAGCGGCTGGAGTACACCCACCGCATCGTGGCGGAAGCGGTCCACGGCCCACCGCCAACACCCGAACACGAAGTCCTGCATTCCTGCGATAACCCGCCATGCCTCGACCCCGCTCACATCAGGTGGGGCCTGCACATCGACAACGTGCGGGAGATGCACGTAAGAGGCCGCGCCCGACCGAGTGGCACGAAGCTGACCGTCGAGGACGTACGGGTGATCAAGAGGCGCCTCGCCAACGGCGAGATGCAACGCAACATCGCCAAGGACTACGGCGTGACCGACGGAACCATCAACCACATTGCTCGTGGATCGAGCTGGAAAAGAGTCACGATATGACCGCCGAGGTCGCGATCCCGCACCCGCCGAAATCACCAGCACGACGCACGGCTTCGCTACAAGACAAGATCACATACGCGGCTGAGCTGGCCAACTCGGGTCTCCTGCCGGCGGCCTACCGGCGCCATCCGGCGAACGTCCTGTACGCCATCGAGTACGGCGAGATGCTGGGTCTCTCACCGATGGCAGCGATCAACGGAATCCACGTCATCGAAGGCAAACCCACGGCGTCGTCCGCGCTGATGTCGGCCCTTGTGCGGAAAGCGGGCCACCGACTGCGCGTCACGGGCGACGACAGCCGCGCCGTCTGCGAAATCGTCCGAGCCGACGATCCGGAGTTCGTCTTCCGGTCCGTATGGACCGTCGAGCGCGCCCAGCAGGCTGGACTCCTCGGCAAGGATGTGTGGAAGAGGTACCGAGCGAGCATGCTCAAGGCTCGCGCGATCTCCGAGTGCGCCCGCGACGCCTGCGAAGAGGCGCTGATGGGCATGCACTACACGGCCGAGGAGCTGGGCGCTTCCGTCGATGAGGACGAGCGACCGACAGCCCGCCCCGCCGCCCAGATCGTCACTGTCGAAGACATCACGGGCGAGCCGGACTGGGGCGCGCTGATCAACCAACACGAGCGGGCGCACGAGTGGCAGAAGCTGCGGGATCTCTGGACCCACGCACGCGAGATGCGGCCGAACGACAGCGCGCTGCTCGAACGAATCGTCCAGGCCGGTGAGCGGGTCAAGGCGGCGCTTGAACCGCAGCAGGACGCTCAGCCCGTCGACGCGGAGGTCGTGAACGAGCCGGACGCGGCGGAGGTCAAGAAGCGGGAGCGGCGCATGTTCGCGCTGCTCAATGAGGCCGGGGTCGGCGGCAGCAAGGCCGACGAGCGTGCGCGGCGGCTGCGGCTGCTCGCATTGATCCTCGACCGCGACATCACGTCGTCGTCGGATCTGTCCCATGACGATCGCGGTCTGGTGGTCACCGAGCTTGAGGTGTGGAAGCAGCAGGGCCGGCTGGTGGAGAACGCGGCGGCCGCGCTGGATGACGGCTCCGAGGACGGGGGGATCCGGTGAGCTTCTATCCGTGCGATTGGTGCGGCTGGATGCCGCCGTCGTGCACGTGCCAGCGCTCGTCTGATCCGCGCGTCGGTCGTGATGTTCAGCAGCGGCACAAGGCGGCCGTCGATCGGGCCTGGCGGTCCGGGTGGGCTGCTCAGCGGGCTGTCGCCCGCGCCTGGCAGCGGGTGGCGGCATGAGCCTGTTGCGTCGTCTGGCCGAGGTTGTGCTGTCGGCGGTGGGCTGTCTGGTGTGGGTGGCCGTCGTCATCGTGACCCAGACCAGCCACCACCGCGAGGAGGGCGACGGGTGAGCCGTGTCGATGAGGTCGTTGTGGCGCGGTTGATCGCTGGTCGGTTGCGTCGGTCGGACGCCCGTGATGTGGATGTGGAGGCTGCGGTGCGGCGGATGCGTGCTGATGGTGTGTCGGTGTCGCAGATCGCGCGCCGGTTGCGGACGGGGGTTGGTGCGGTGCAGCGGATCGCGCGAGATGCCGAGGAGAGCCGCTGATGCCCGAGCCCTATTGCCGTGACCTGGTGGGGGCGGTGCGTGTGCACCCCGACGACGACCCGAACACCCCCGACGCCCGCCGGATCATCCGGTCGTCTGGCGGCGTGTGGCAGCAGATCACCGGCTCCCATATCACCTTTGCGATCTTGGAGGAGTGGCGGGTGCAGCCGCTGCCCGACCTGGCCCGCGTCCTCGGCCACCCCGACTCCACCCAGCCAACCCCGGGCGCGGATGAGCTGCTGATCGTCACCCACCCCGCCCGCCGGGGCGGACGCCCCACGATCGGGCACACCCGGCTGGATGTGGCCACCATCTGGGAGTGGCTGGCGGCCGGGGAGACCGTCGAGCAGATCTGCCGCGCCTACCCGCACGTCACGGCCGGGCAGGTGCGGGTGGTGGTGGCGCTGCACACCGACCTCACCGACACCGACACCGACGAGGAGGCCTCCTGTGTCTGACCCGACGATCACGATCACCGGGAACCGAGATCGAGACAATACATATTGTCCGGCTGTTGGTGGATGGTGCCGGGCTACGAGAGGACCCCCTCGGCTGCCGCTATCGGCCCCGTCACGTCGAGATCGAGTACAGCTGCCTGGGCGCGGGCGAGCCGCGGCGGGTGCAGGTGCGGCTGAGCGGGCCGGAGACCCGCGAGGACGGCACGGACAGCGACCGCGCGACAGGCCAGACCTGGTGGCGCGCTGCCGACACCCCCCGGCCAGAGGGGATGCCTGCCTGGCTGGCCCGGCTGGTCGCCGACCACCACCCCGACAAGGAGACCCCGTGATGGGCGGCTGCGCCGAGACACAGCAGGCCGCGGCCGCGACCCTGCGGGAGGCCGCCACCCTCGCCGGGGCGGAGACCAGCGTCGCCGACGCGGTGCGGGCCGCCTGGCAGCACCTGCACACTAACCGGGCGGCTCTCGCGACTGTGTTTCGGGCGTGGGCTGATGCCGAGCAGGTCGACGACATCCCCACCCTGGCGGGTGTGCTCCGCGGTCGACACGGCACGCCCGCCCAAGTCGCGGCCGGGCTCCGGCAGGCCGCCACCCTCCTGGAGGACACCCCCGATGAGTGACCCGATCACCATGCACGGCGCGGGCGAGAGCCGCCACCTGGCCGCTCTCGCCCGCGAGCTGACCTACGCCGCCGAGGTCACCCGGCTGCGCTCCCAGCGGCGGGCTGTGCTCGCGCTGCACCGTGACGCCGGACCCAGCGAGGGCTACGACAGCAGCGGCCGCTACACCGACCTGCCCCGCTGCTGCGACACCTGCGGCACGCACGGCGAGTACGGGGTCCCGTGGCCGTGCCCGACCGCCCGAGCCCTCGGAGCCACCGATGAGTGAGCACCGCTGCCCCCTCCCCGACCGCCCCGAAACCCGCATCCTCGACGACGACACCGCCGACCTCGTCGCCGACATCCACGCCATCGCCGACCACCTCGACACCCTCGGCGCCGCCGGCGCCCGCGACGTGCTGCGCCGGGCCGCAGACACCCTCGACGAGACGGCGGGCGCGCTCGAGCGGGAGCGCCGCTACCGCACCCTCGGCGGCCCACCACCACCCTGTGACCCGGGCTGGGCCAACCTCGCGCTACCGCCGCCACCCTCGGCGAGCGACCCGGACGCGCCACCCCACCACCGGCCCACCCGCAACGAGGCCGGGACAAACGGCCGGACATGACCAGACTCTGCCGCCGCTGCGGAAAGCTCCTCACCCCCGTCTACCCGGGCCAAGAGGTGCACCCCGGCTGCGCCGACGGAGAGAACTGGTGGACAGACGAAGACCTCGAACGCTGGAGCCGACGCGCGGCCCAGCAGCGAGGCAACAAAGAGGTGGCCTGATGGCCGGGTGTCTAGTCCTCCTGGAGGAGGTGCTTGTGGCGCGCCACGTAGCGCATCAACGCGGCCCTCAGAACATCCGAGACGCGCTCGCGCCGCAGTTCGGCGATGCGTCGAGCGGTCTGCCAGAGTTCGTCGTCGACCGCCACCGTATGCTGCGGCGTTCTCCGGCGGGTCGGCACGATCACACCCTATCCCATGAGATCGGTGCCTGTGCGGTGCCTCGCCGGTCCGCTTGCCAGTCCTCGATCGACACGGGTACGTTACTGCCTATGCAATGCATAGGCATTGCGGCAGTGGCGGCGCTCTTAGGTTCCCATCACATGAGAGGTGCTCGGTGAGCGTCCGCGTCATGTCGCTGGTCTGGGACTCCACCGTCCCGGCGCCCGAGAGGTTCACCCTGCTCGCCCTCGCGGACAGGGCGGACGAGGACGGCAGGTGCTGGCCGTCGATCGGCACCCTGGCGCAGAAGTGCTGCACCGGAGAGAGCACCGTACGCCGACACCTCGCCGCGCTGGAGCAACAGAGAGTAATCACTGTGCAGCGCAGGTTCAACGCCAGCTCGCTCTACACGATCAGTCTGGACCGGCTGCGAGAGTTGGCCGCAGACAACAAGACCCCCTCCCAATCTGACACCCCCTCCTCCCAATCTGACAGGGGGTGTCAATCTGACACCCCCTCCCAATCTGAGCGGACCCCCCCTGTCAAATTGAGCGGACCCCCCTCCCAATCTGAGCACCTATCCATCATTGATCCGTCAGTTGATCCGTCAGGTGGGCCGCGCAAGCGCGGCACCCGCATCCCCGACGACTTCGTCGTGACCGATGAGATGAAGGCCTGGGCCCGCACCCACACCCCGCTCGTCGGCCAGGCCGAGTCCGATCTGTTCGTCGACTACTGGCAGGCCGAATCCGGGGCTCACGCCACGAAGCGTGACTGGCGCAAGGCGTGGCAGGTGTGGATGCGCCGCGAACAGAAACGCGTCGAGCGGCGGCGCCCCACCCTCCGCTCCGTCCCCGCCCCCCGCGCCTCAGACCCGGACGCCGCGTTCGCCGACCTCCGCCGCCGCGGCGCAGCCCTCGAAGCCAGCCGGCTCATCGAGCCCAACTGGATCGAACCGAGCCAGCCACCAGACGACCCGACCCCACCCCGCGAGTGGCTCCACGCCCGCCGCGTCGAGTGGATCGACACCCACGCCGCCGCCATCCGCGCCGCCCTCGCGAATCCCGACCGGAGAACCGGATGACCGAAACCACCGAACTCGAACTCCGCTCCGACCCCGCCGAGCAGGCGCTGATCGGGGCCGTCGCCTTCCACCCCGACGCCCTCGCCGGGGTCCTCGCGTCGCTGCCGGGCAGCGACTTCTACACCCCGGCCCGCGGCGTGGTCTGGGACGCCTGCCGCCAGCTGTCCGCCGACCGGGTGCCCATCGACCCCGTCTCGGTGGCCCGTCACCTCACCGCCCAGGACGGCTGGACCCCCGCGGTCCAGCGAGTCGTGCGGGCGGAGATGACGAGTGCGTCGAGCGCCGTGCACGCGGTCGCGCAGGCCCGCGTCGTCGCCGACCTGGCCCGGCGCCGCGAACTGCTGCGGGCGTTCAACCGGGCCCGCACGGTCGCCGCCGACCACCCCGGCAGCGCGTCGGACGCGAAAGCCGCCGCGCTCGCCACCCTCGACGAGATCTCTGGCGACGACGACCAGCGGACCGGCGGCACGCTCGGCTGGTCGGACCTGTGGGACGAGTTCGAGGCCGCCCACGCCCCCGGCGGATCCGCCCCCGGCCTCCCCACCCCCTGGTACGAGCTCGACGAACTGATCGGCGGGCTCTACCCCGGCCGGCTGTACACATTCGGTGGCCGCCCGGGCGCCGGCAAATCGACCGCGGCGCTGAACATCGCCGCCCACGCCGCCGAGAACGCCCGGCGAGTCCTGGTGTTCTCGAAGGAGATGCCCACCGTCGACGTCACGGGCCGCATCCTCGCCCGCGGCGCCCAAGTCGATCTCCGCTCGATCAACCACCGGCGGCTCGACGACGCAGCCATGGCGCGGATCCGGACGTACGTCGCCAAGATCGGTGAACTGCCGATCAAGGTGAACGCCTCGCAGGTGTCCCTCGGTGGGATCAAGACCCTGGCCCGGGCGCATCATCATCGGTCCGGTCTGGACATCCTCGTCGTCGACTACCTCCAGCTGATCCACACCGACACCCCGTCGCGGACCCGCGAGCAGGAAGTCGCGCAGGTGTCCCGAGAGTTGAAAGCGCTCGCGATGGAGCTCGGGGTTGCGGTGGTGGTGCCCGCACAACTCAACCGCGGCCCGGCGAGCCGGGCAGATGCCCGGCCGACGATGAGCGACCTGCGTGACTCCGGGCAGATCGAGCAGGACAGCGACGCGGTGGTTCTGCTGTGGCACGAGACGACCGCCGACGGACAGCCCACCGGTGACGTGACGTTCATCGTGGACAAGAACCGGCACGGGCCCCGTGGCGAGATCAAACTGCGGTGGCACGGCGGCTACGGGGTGATCGGATGATCCGGCCGAGCTTTGCTTCGACGATCCATGCGCTCAAGCTGACCGTGCCGTCGCTGGGCGTCGCTCCGACCGAGGAAGAGATCGATGTGGCCGAGGTGCTGGCCTTGATCGCCGATCATCATCAGGGCAGCGGGGACGAGCCAGACGCTCACGGCTACTGGGGTCGCTGCCGCGGCTGTCGCAATCGGTGGCCGTGCGCGGCCTGGCTCTACGGGGAGGAGCTGGCAGTGCAGTTTCTGGGGCGCGCTGCGGACCGGGTGTGGACGCACGCCAGGGCCGTGATGGACGAGCAGCGGCGTCAGGAGCGCAAGACCGCTTGACCGCGAGCAATTTTCTTATGCCTTTATTGTTGTGTGTTACACACGGCAGATGTAGGGCAAAGACAACAAATGGAGGTGGGGATGCGAGGCGACAGTGCAGGTCACGCCCAGATCGCTGCGGATGACGCGCTCCTGACCGTGCTGGGCCGAGGTGGTCCGACGCCGGTGGGGGACGTGCTGGCGGAGATGCTCGCCGCGTGGCGGGCATACCTCGTCGCCGACCCGCCCCTGGATATCGCCAGGCTGGACCAGGCGCTTGCCCAAATCGGCCATAACACCGTCCAAAAACGCGCAGGACGTTTCCGGGGCCCCAACCCTTGCGGCGCCGAGCGTCCGGCCGCGTGCGGCGAAAGCAGCGGTGCGGAACCCACCTCTGTGGGTCGCAGCGCCCCCTAGAGCGGGTGCCGTCGCGGGTCGAACCGGGGGATGCAGTCCCCGCGACGGCACTCACACCAACCGACCAAGGAGACACACCATGCACCGACGTGCCCACTACCCCGACCGGCTCGTGCCGCTCGTGGACGACACCGCGTTCTGGGTCGGAGCCCTGATCGGCGTCGCCACCCTCGTCGCGGTCGGGCTGTTCCTCACCAGCCTGTTCATCCTCGGCGGCCTGCTGTGAACGCCCTCGACATCCCCACCGACGACCTCATGGCCGGGTTGCGCCGCTACGCCGAGGGTGATCTCACCGTGACCGCCGCCGTGGAGCTGCTGATCGCCCACGCGCATTGGTTGGACCGCGTCCCGTTCCGACGGCTGATCGACTGGGCACCAGCCAGCGACGAAGGCCCTGCCTACGCCTACCCCGACTGGGAGGCGCTGGAGCTGCTGGCCCACAACCCGCACACCCAGCCAGCGAGTCTCGGCCCGATCTTCGACACCCCGTCCGAGCTCGGCGTGCTGCAGGTCGCCTGCTCGCTCGCCCGCGACTGGCTCGGGGAGGCGATCACCGCGTGCGACCCGGTCAACGTGCGGCTGATCGCCGCCGCCGTCCTGGCCGCCGGAGGTGCCCGGTGAACGAAGTCCAGACCGTCCTGCACCCCTACCCGCTCGCCGGCGGCCGCGTGTACCCGCCCGTGCAGGTGATCCTCACCTGGCGGCCCACCCGCCCGCACGAGGTCACCCTCACCGCTCCCGGGGCGGCTCCCGGGGCGGCGTGGGTGTTCGCCCGGGATCTGCTCGCCGCGGGCCTCGACGCCCCGGCCGGGCTCGGCGACGTGTCGGTCCTCCCCGACCTCGCCGCCGAGGAGGAACGGGTCGAGCTCGTGCTGTCGTCCCCATCGGGCCGGATGGCGCTGCCCCTGCCTGTCGCCGTGCTGCGCAGCTTTCTGGCCGCGACCTGGGACATCGTCCCCGCCGACCACGAAACCCGGGTGTGGGAGGCCGCCTGGACCGACGGCATGTTCCCGGCCGGGGGTGCCCTGTGACCGGCGCCGGCATCGAGCAGCTCGGTCTCGCTCTCGACACCGCCCCGTATCCCGGTCAGCGGCTCATCTGGACCCAACCCGACGGTGCCCAGGTGTTCGTGCGGGTCACCCGCGTCTACGACGGCGTCGTGTGGCTGCGCTGCCAGCACGCCGGCCGGCGGTGGACCCGCCGCCACCGGCTCCCGTTGTTCCCGTCTATGCGGCCCCAGGCGTGGACGGCTGCCGACGTGTTGGAGACGATCCGATGACCGCCGACATCGAGCCGCGGCTTGCCGAAAGCCACACGGCCGCGCAGGCGGTCACCGCCGCAGCCACCCGCCACGCCCGCGCGACCGGGCTGCTCAAACCCGACACGGTGCTGGCCGAGGCGCATCCAGCGCTGGCCGGGTTCGCCGACCCGCGCTACAACCCGGCCGCCGACCTGCCGGTGGATGTCGAGGCCGCGCCGCCGCCGCCGTCGGCGGACTGGTGCACCCGCTACCTCGGCGAGCTCTACCAGGCCGAGTCGACGGAGGCCCGCAAGGGCCGCGCCCTGTGCCAAACCCCCGAATTCGTGTCCCGGCTGCTGCTCACCTGCACCTGGGACAACGCGGTGCACGCCCTGCACCGGGACCCCTATCCCGAGGCGCCGGCGCCACTGCCGGTGCGGGCGATCGATCCGGCGTGCGGCACCGGGCACCTCCTGGTCGACCTGCTCCAGGCGGCGTTCGTCGACTCGCAGCTGCGGGACCGGGAGGCGCGGGTGCGGGATGCGCTCGCCGTGGTGCACGGGGTGGATGTGGACCCGTTCGCGGTGGCGATCGCCCGGTACCGGCTGCTGGTCGAGGCGTGCCGGTGGCTGCGCTGCCGCCTGGATGAGGCCCCGCCCGATCTGCCGATCCAGGTGGCGGCGGCGAACAGCCTGCTCTACCGGGAGACCGCGCCGGCCGAGGACGGGGCCCTGTTCGCGGTCGACCCGGCGCCAGCCGATCTGACCCCGCCGGGTGGGCCGCACGCGGACGCGCACCTGTTCCCGGGGATCCTCGCCGACGGCCGCTACGACGTGGTGGTCGCCAACCCGCCGTATGTGACGGTGAAGGACCCGGTTGAGCGGGACGCGATCCGGGGCGCCTACCGGCAGGTGTGTTCCGGGCGGTACAGCCTGGCGGTGCCGTTCGAGCCGCTGCTGCACCGGCTGGCGAAACCGGGTGGGTGGGTGGCCCGGATCACCGCGAATTCGTTCATGAAACGCGAGTTCGGGCGCCCCCTGATCGAGCGGTTCTTCCCGACGATCCACTTCGAGTGGGTCATCGACACGTCGGGTGCCTACATCCCCGGGCACGGCACCCCCACCGTGATCCTGGTGTCCCGCAACCAGCCACCGGCCGGGGACCGGGTGCGCACCGTGCTCGGCAAGCGGGGGGAACCGACCCGCCCGGAGCGCCCGGAGCGCGGGCGGGTGTGGCGGGCCATCGCCGACGCCGTCTACCGCTTCGAGCGGGGCCGCCGCTGCGCGGCCGATCTGTGGCGCGAGCACGACCTCGCGATGCCCAGCATCACCGAGCTCGAGGAGTCCGCGTGACTGGCCCCGAGTACGCGAACGCGCTCGCGATCTCCACCCTGCCGATCATCGCCGCCGTCCGCAACGGCGACGTCCCCGCCCTCCGGGCCGCCGTCCGGACCAGCCTGTCGATCACCCCACCGCCAGGGGTTGACCCGTACGAGGCACTCGCCACCGTGCTCGCCGCCCAGGTCGACGAGGACACCACGTTGTCGGAGCGGCTGGCCTGGACCCGGGCGTTCGACCCCCGGGTCGCCGCCGCATGCCAACCCAGGAGGACCGCCTGATGGCCCCGAAACGATCCAGCAACGTCACCGCCATCGTCGGGCTCTGCGCCGGCTGCCACCGCGCCATGGCCCCCGTGGGATGCGACATCCCCGGCGTCGTCCGCGTCACCGACGACCCCCACCACTGCACGTCGTGTCTCACCTGGCTCCGCCGCAACCCCGGCCGGGACCTGGCTGACAGCCTCGGGCACGCCCACCGCCCGCCGCAGGAACGCCCCATCGCGGACTGGTCCTGGCGGCTGGACGCCGCCTGCCGCGACGCGGGCCCAGGGGTGTTCGACCCCGCCGATGTGGACGAGCGGCCGCACCCGCCGCCCGCGGTGGCGCGGCTGGCCGCGACGGTGTACTGCGCAGCCTGCCCGGTCGCGGACGAGTGCGCCGCCGAGGCCGACGCTCACCGCTACGAGGGCCTGTGGGGCGGCGCCTGGCGGTGGACCCCGGCGTGGAAACCGTCCGCGTACAAGACCGTGGACCTCCTCGGCGAGCTCACCGAGGACGAGGAGGTGGTGGTGGCGTGACCCGCCGTGTCACGTTGGTGCCGACCGAGGACGACTGGCGAGCTCGCGCGGCCTGCGCGTCCGCCGCCGCGAACCCCCGCTGGTTCGGGCCACCCGAAACCGGCGGTGACCTCGCCCGGGCCGCCGTGTTCTGCGCCCGCTGCCCCGTCCGGGTCGAGTGCCTCGCCGCCGCCGAGGCCGACCCGTACTCGACCGGCATCTACGGCGGCCAGTTGGTCAGCGCGAAACGCGGCTGGGGATGACCGCGATGACCATGCAACCGGACCAAAGGGGGATCATGAACGTTCTGCGTGCCACCGCCTACGTGCTCACCTCGCTCGCGTCGCTGCTGTTCATCGCGATCGTCATCTGGGCGGGGGTGAAGGCCGTCCAGCTGCAGCAGGCATTCTCCGACCTCGGCGGCTCGCCGTTCGGCACCTCGACGCCGGTGGAGGGTGCGTCGTCGGGGGAGACGCAGTGGGAGTGGCTGTGTAGCCAGGACCCGTCCACGCCCGGCTGCTGACCAGGGACAACAAGATCCCCACCTTGGCCTTCGAACCTAGTGGGGATCTTGTTGTGCGCAGGATGGTCCACCGAGAAGCGGTGAATCAATCCTCCATCAGCCAGGCCGGGTGGAAGTGAGGGTGAGCGCGATACGGCTGCGCGAGCGCCTCGACGGCCTGCCGCAGCGCTTTCTCGGCCGACGGCTCACCGTGGTTCGGGTCGCACGCTCGGTGGTACAGCTCGAGGATCTGCCGTTTCGCCGTCACTTCGACCAGCACCCGCTCCGGGTTGTGGCGGACGACGTGCTCGCCGACAGCCCGACCGCGACCGACGAGTATGCGGTCGGGATCGTCGACATCGGTGAGCTCCAAGGCATCCCCGCCGGCCGCGCGCGCGATGCGCTCGTCCTCGTCGAGCCGCGCCTGCAGGAACTCCACCAGCGGCTCCGTCCGGATCGGTGTCGCCTTGCCCACTGTCCATCCTCCGTCCCTGCTGGCCAGCTGTCGTTGAGCGGCTGTGGTTGTACGAACCTACGGCCTGCCTCGGCCTCCTGATGGACGAGGAACGGCGAACATCATCTGGCGCGCCGCTCCCAGGAGGGGTGGAAGTCTGGGTGGTCACGGTACGGCTGGGCGAGCATCAGCGCCGCCTTCTCGATCGCATCGAGGTAGCCGTCGTAGTACGGGTCGCCCACCTGGGTGTCGGCGCGCGTGTCCGCGAAATCGTCGACGATCCGCCGCTTCGCGGCCACGTCAGCCAGCGCTGGATCCGAGTCCTGCCGCTCCTGGGCTGATTGCTCGTTCTCGTCGAGCCGCGCGCACAGAAAGTCCACGAGCCTGTCGGTCTTCGCCCTCTTGGGGCCGCGGATGATGCCCGGCCCGAACCGCGGGGGAGGCTTGCTACTGTACGAAGCGTCGAAGCCCATCTGGCGCAACTCGCGGATCTGGCGAAGGAGTTCGATGCTGATCGGCGGCTCGCTGCTCACCTGGTCGTTCCCTCCTGAGCCGCGATGAGCTCGTAGACACCGTGTGTGTCGGTGCGCCGTACCCGTCGGCCCTCGAGCAGCTCCCGCAGCGCCAGCTTCACCGCGGATGCTGATCGGCCAGTCTGGTCGATCAAGTCCTGCCGCTTCATCGGTCCGTTGGCGAGCAGCGTTACCACCTGGTCGCGCGTTGTCGCCGCCTCCACCACAGCCGGTGCCCTCACCAGCTGCGCGCCGGAGATCTCGGCCAGGTCCGCCGCCCGCAACGCCGCGGCCCGCTCGTGCCGGGCGGTGAAGTCCGGGCCGAACGCCCGCGCCGTCATCTCATCCAACGGAGCGTCCGCCGTCGTGGTGAACCAGTCCTCCACCGTCGGCACCGGCAGCTCTCGTTCGGCGGCGTCCTTCGCGTCCGGCAGATACCGGGCCCGGAACGGCGCCGTCCGCGCCCCCGACCCGGGCGCCGCCACCAGGTACCCGAACCCGGGGAGCACCGGCAGCTCGTACGGGTCCAGCTCGAGGCCGGGGATGAGGTGGCCGGCCATCTTCGACACGGTACGCAGCGCGACCCCGTTCCCGGCCAACAGCGACGACCGGAGCGGCTCGCTGTGCCCGAACGTTTCCAGCCCGGAGTGCTGCGAGGCGGCTAGGACCGCGACCCCGATCTTGCGGCCCTCCCGTGCTACCGCCGCCCACCGCACCGCCGTCCGCGAGTCGAAGATCCGGTGGCATTCATCGACGATGCACAGCACCCCTGGTAGCTCCGGGCCTGGGGTGAACCCGGCCAGCTCGTGCACCCGGTTGTGCTTCTGCCGGATCGCCATGCCCCGCTCCAGCGCGCCCAGGATCATCTGAGCCTCCGCTGGCCCGCCAGCCCAGGTGGCGTGCTTGGCGAGGATCGGGCTCGACGCGCCGTCCTGCCCGTCCAAATAGATGATCAGCGTGTGGCCCATCGCCCGCGCTGCCACCGCCATAGCTTCGAGCAACCTGGACTTTCCCGAGCCTGATCCGCCGAGAACGAAACCTCCCCAGATGCTGTTGGTGGTGTAGAGCCGCCAGGTGGCCTCGCCGATGCCGTCGGCGTGCGGGCCGAGCAGGAGCCGCCCGTCCTCGCACCGTGGCCGGTCGAACCACACGGTGTCCTGGATCGGGGACCGGTCGATGATCTGCAGCCGGGCGATCGACGGATCGTTGGTGTCGGGGTGCTGCTCGAGCACGATCCGGTCGATCGGCTGCCGTAGCCCCTGGGAGATCTCCGGCAGCCGCGCGAGTACCCGTGCCAGGGGCTGGCGTCCGGGCACCAGCTGAACCGACCACGACCGGCCGTGCTCGGTCACCCCCGGCTCGTACAGCTGGGCTCCCGCGACAGGGCCGCCCTGGTCGGCCACGTGCTGCTCCCACAGCTCGAGGATCGTCGCTGGGATCTCCGGCTCCGAGACGTCCCGGCCATCACGCGGCCAGTGATGCTGCCACCACGGCACGGCCGCTACCGCCCCGGCAAGGACCAGCCACTGGTCGGTGGCGGCCACCCCGGCTGCGGCGGTCCACGCCAGCCACCCCCCGCCGAGGCCCAGCAGCGCGCCCGCGTAGGCCCGCTCGACAGCACGGTCGAGCCGGTGCCGCAGCCGCATCCACCACCAACCGGCCGCCACCACCCCCGCAGCCACACCCACCGCTACCGGGGACTCCCCGGACAGCAGCGACCCGGCCAGCCACAAACCGGCCAGCAGCACCAGCGGCGCCAGGATGCGTCGGCCACGCCACAGCAGCCGCCGCCCCGTCCGCGTGGCCCGCGGCCGCGGCGGCTCCGGCTCAGCGGCCAACGCGGCCCGGATCTCCGCCGCCCGCAGTTGCTGCTCCCGACGTGCGCGACGCCCCACCTGGAACCTCCCTTAGACGCGGGAGGGGACCGACCACACTCGATCGGCCCCCTCGGAGATGACTTAGATCAGTGCCGGTACCAGTCGGTGCGTGCGGTGTGCGCGGTCGCGTTGATCGCCTCCTCCACCAGCCCGTGCCGGGCGTTGAGCCCGTCGAGAGTGCGCTGCGCCGCCGTGCTGGTCGCGTCCGCCGCCTTCTCCAGCTCGGCCGCTGCCGCCTCCAGGTTGTGCGCCGCCTCCAGCAGCACGGTGATGTCGGCCATCGTCTGCGGGTCGATGTCCACCTCGGCCAGGCTCGCCTGCATCGTCTCCGCCGCGGCGCGCAACTGCGCCGCCTCCGACTGGGCGGCCGCGGCGGTGTCCAGATGCAGGGTCGCGACCGCGGCCATCGACGACAGACCCTCACGGGTCTGCTCGATCGTCGCCGCCTCGCCGGTGGTCACGTGCTGAGTCACGATGGTTCCTCCAGGTCCGTTGATGCTCGGTCCAGTTGCGCCCGCGCCCGATTCGGCGGGCTCGGGTGTCACGTCCTCTGTCACGTCCCCGCGCCGCTGGTTGCGCTGCGCGCACGGGCACGACCAATCCACGTTGGTGCAGCCGCAGCCGTCGGTCTCCGCCGCGGTCTGCCGCGCCGCATGCCCGCACCGCGGGCACCGGCCGGTGACCCAGTGCCGCCACGACGGCGCGCCCGGGTCGTCACGCCGGTGGTCACGCTCAGCGCTGCGGCGCGCGCGGCGTTCGACGGCGCGGGTCTTGCCCTTCTCCCAGCCCTGCCGCCACCCCGCCCCCAGGGACCGGCCGGCGCCGCGGGTCACCCGCCACGTGCCGCGGGCCAACACCCCGGCGCCGACCCCGCCGGCCAACGCCCACCGGGCGGGGGAGCGCCAGCCTCGCCGCCGCACCTGCTCCGCCTTCGTGGCGGCGGCTCGGCGCGCCCGGGTGGTGGTGGCCCGGGCCCCGGCGCGGGCATCGGTCCAGCCCTGCTCGACGGCGCCGACGATCGCGTACGCCGCCGCGAAACACAGGATCAGCAGCATCACAGCTCCCCGTCGCGATACAGCTGCCGCGCCACACGCTCGATCTCGCGCCAATGCTTGTTGACCAACCGCCGGGCCTCGTACTTCGCGTCACCCAACGACATCCCGGTGCCTCGTAGGGCCTTCCGGGCATCCCGCTGGTCATGCCCGCACCCGTACGGCAGAAACCAGTGCTGGCGCGCACTTGCGCAGATACCAGCTAGCGAGATCACCGCACTCTCCACGGCAACCTCTCGCTTGTCCCGCCCGTGGGGCGGGGCGTCGTCCATGACGCCTTCGTCGCCGTCCCTGATGATCCGCGCGTACCTGACCGTCCAGCCGAGCTGTCGAGCGGCGACCACGTGCGCAGCCTCGTGCATCGCCACGGTCCATCGGCGCGACGACTTGTCGATCACTGGTTCAGTCGTGAAGAAACCCACCGGTCAGCCCCCGAACATGAAGCTCAGGCCGTTGCCGACCGCGGTGGACAGGAACCCCAGCGCCGAGAGCACCGCCGCCCCGAACGCCCCCGCCGCGGCGGCCTGCGCGAGCGGGGGGATCGCGATCGCCGCGACCGAGGTGAGCCGCCCCGCCTGGTGGCGCGGCCACAGGTCCCACAGGAACACCGCCAGCGCGAACAGCAGCAGCAGCGACGGCACCGGCGACCCGAACAGGTACGCCGTCGCCAACCCGGTCGTGCGGGTCGCCCACGCGGCGCCGTTGTTGAGCCAGCCGGCGATCGCGCCGGTCACTCCGGCAGACGCTGTCAAAAAAAGCACCGCCATCGTCTTCGGCGCCGAGCGTTTCCACCACAGGAACAGGGCGGCGGCGAGCGCGAGGACGCCGACGCCGGCGGACACAGCAGAGAACATCAGCCGCTCCTCACCACGTCGCCCACAACACCAGGGCGAGCACCGCGAACAGCAGCAGCCGCGACGGCCGCTGCAGCACCCACGCGACGGCATACAGGGCGATCGACACGGGGATGGCGACGCCGTATCCGTAGACCTTCCCCATGAATTCCAGGACCGGGGCCTGCTCACCTGGCACCCATTCGCCCGCCGCCGTGTATGAAGCGAGAGCTGCGAGGCTCGGCGGAGCTTGGTTCCACGTTGATCGTTGCTTGACCTTGATCGTCTCGCCTGGCTCCACCGGCTTGCGGGACTCGGTGAGTGGAGCCACGAGCGCTTGGACCAGCCTGGGCCGGTTCTTCGACGCCATCAGCGCCGCCTCCCTTGGATGATCAGTCCTACGAGCGAGGCTGAAACCCCGAACTTGAGTGCAAGAACTCGCTGGGTTGCCTCACCGGCTCCATGCGCGCGTCGAATCTCGGCTACGTCGGCATCGCTCAGGCGCTGACGGGAGTTCAAGAATCCGCGCCGTTGCCACGGGGCTCGCGCGCCGTGTTCTGCGGCAATCTCCATCACTCGCGAGGCGCTCAGGCCGAAGCGCGCCGCCAGATCCGCGGACGACTCGCCGCGTTCCCACCGCTCCAGGAGGTCCGCGCGCTGTTCGTCCGAGATCCGACTCTTGATGAAGAACAGGTCGATCCTGCGTCTGCCCTTCATCTTCGAGTCGTGCTGGTTGCTCCGATCATCGCCGAGGAACAGGTGTGTCGGGTTGCAGCACGGCGGGTTGTCGCAGGTGTGGCAGACCAGGAATTGGCCCGGGTCTGTGCCGGTCGCCAGCTTGTACGCGACTCGATGGGCGAGGGCGTGCTTGAAGCGGCCGTACCCTTTCTTGTTGCGCGTGCCGCTCCATGGCCAGCAGGCGACCGGTCCGCCTGACCGGTCGACGTGTTGGTCGAACTGCGCTCTGACGGACTCGACCGAGGTCCCGATGATCTGGTCCAGCGGTCGCAACGGCACCCGCCGGACACGCTCCGTGACCGCCGCGGCGTGGGCTACGATCGGGCCTCGCGTGCGCGCGCGCGTCGCCCGCGCGTCGGCGCGAGCACCCGGGCCTGACCCCTCGCCTGGCCTGTCCCCTGTCCCATCACGCAGCGACACATACGTCACCGCCTACCTCCCTTGGTCGGTTCCAACGCCTCCGCCGTCGTCAGCAGGTACTCGACGACCTGCTCCCCGACGGCCACCGCGACCTGCGGGTCCGCGCCCGCGATCAACGCCCGCACGTAGTCCGCGGCGTAGGCGATCCGCCTCGACGGCACGTGCGCCGCGGTGATCAAATCCAGGTAGCGGGCCCGCCGGCGGGCGGCGCGGGCCGCGCTGCGGTCCCAGCGGCGGCCGGCCATCACCGCGCCGCCGTGAACCGCGTCCAGCCCCCGCCGCCGCGCTGGCGCCGCCAGATCAGCACGCAGTGGGGAAGGATCCGCTCCGGGTCGGGCCAGCCCTCCCGCGCCACGGCGGACAGCAGCGCCGCCCGCAGCGCCGCCCCGTCGGTGGGGTCGACGAACGCCGCCCACTCCTCGCGGGTGTAGCCGTCCCGCTTGAACCGCATCTCCAGCATCTCCGCGGCCATCAGGCCACCTCCCTCGTCCGTGTCGTTGCCGCGGCGGTGTGGCGGAGGCAGCGGCAGCCGTCGGGGGCGCAGCGCAGCTGCCGGAGGTCGGCGCGCTGGTCGGCGACCAGCCCACCCAGCCACACCCACGCCGCGGCCACCGCGCCGGCCACGACCGGGAGCAGCCACATCCACCACGGGCCGGCGGCGAGCGCGATCCCCCAGAACGTCACGGCGGCCAGCCCAGTCACGGCGGCCGGTAGCACCGCCCGCACCGTCGCCGCGGTCACCGGTCACACCAGGGATCGGTGGTCGGGGTGTGGCGGCGGCACACCCACCCGGCCACCACCCCAGTGGCCGCGAGCGCGGCCAGGCCCGCCCACCAGCCGAGCAGCAGATACGCCGTGAGCCCGGCGGCCAGCGGGGCCGCCACCAGCAGCGCCGCGAGCAGCGCCTCGACGCTGTCACGGTGGGTCGTCGTGTCGGTCACGATCGGGTTTCCCTTCCCTCGGGTCACGCCGCCACGACGGCGGGCGTCTTGTTCTCCTGGGCGCGTTTGCGGGCCCGGGCGCGCTGCTGCCGTTCGCGGGCCAACCGGCGGCGCCGTTCCTCGGGGGTCTCCTTGACGACGTCCGCGACCGCCTCGGGAGCGGCTGATGAAGTCACGACCGGGGCAGTGGGCTCGGTCAGGTGCGCATCACGCGCCGCCGGTGCCTTCTCCTCGGCCTGCGCCACCTGTCCTGCCTGCGGGATGTCACACCGTGGCGGGGCGTCACGCCGGGCCGTCGACGTCGCTGGCGGCGCGGCAGCCCGCGCAGCCATCACGACCAACGCCTCCATCACCGCGCCAGGCACCCACGCGATCAGCCAGGGCAGCCCCTCCTCGTGCAGCAGCAAAGTCACGTGCACGAGGGTGTAGAGCGCGGCACCACCGCAGATGAACGACATCACGGCAGCCCGCTCGACCCGGGCCCAGCCGGTCACACCATCCGACGCCCGCCACAGCCGGACAGCGACGGGCAGCACCAACGACATGAACACGCCGACCCCGACGAGCACCCCCGAGCGGGGCAGCGCCCACGTCACGTTCCCGGCGAGAGACCCGGCGACGCCGAGGAGGATCGCCGTGCGCGCAGTAGCGCGTCGGACAGGAGTGGCCGGGCGAGCTAGATCGTCTTGTTGACGCGCCGCCAGAGCGTGGTCTGCGGCAGCTCGGTCATCGCGACCATCTGCGGCCAGGACACCCTGCGGCGGCGCAGCTCGCGGATCAGCTCGGCGCTCCAGCTCGGGGCCTGGCTGCCGGTCAGCTCGGCGTCCCGGATCCCGGCCACCAGCTCCTCGGTCTCGACCTGCGACAGGTCCTTGCTGAGGAGATCGGCCAGGTTCATCAACGCACGTGTCTCCTCGGGGCTTGTCACATCCGGAAAGGCTAGCGGTGTGGCTTTCCACATGTGGAAAGATACCTCAATCTTTCCACATGTGGAAAGCCCATGCCGGCGCGGCCCGCCACCAGCGGAAAGACCCGCCCGCTGGCTACGATCTGTCGTGTGGTCAACACAGCAGCCGTCGCCACCACCCAACATCGATGCGCTCCACCCCGTCACGCCACCGGCCGCCGCGTCTGGTGCTGCAAGACCTGCGGCAGCGGCTGGGTCTGGACAACCCGCCACCTCGCCGACGGCCCGCTGACCGGCTGGACCCGCAGCCGCGCCTGGGACTCAAGCCTCGTGCGTGACGCCTACCAGTGGGAGCAGATCGCCGCCGCCCTGCCCTGGTGGCGGTGGGTCACGCGCTGGCAGCTGCGCCGTCACGCCGCCGAGAACCGCACCATCGCCAAGGTGATCCTGTGACGCCGACCGACCGACTCAGCCCCGAGCAGCAGGAACGCGCCGCCGCGCTCGACACCGCCCACCGAATCGCCGTCGGCAACGAGAACATCACCGCCGCAGACCTCATCGACATGGCCTGCTACATCGTGACCGGCCGCCGCCCACCACAACCCGACTACAGCTTCGCCACGCCGCTGCCCATCAGCCTCGTCGAGCACAGCATCGACCCAGAAGCGGGAGAGAAGCCGTGACCGATCACCGCTGCCGCCGCGGCGCCCGCTGCGTCGACCGCCAGAAAACGATCATGCACACCACCGGCTGGGAGAACTGCGGCTGCACCTGTCACGGCCGCGGCCCGCACCACCCCTGCGACGAAGACGGCGGCTGCGGCTACCACCACACCCCGCCCGCGGACACCGTCACCTGGGTCGGTGCCCTGATCGCCACCGAGTACGGGCTGTGCCCCGGCTGCGTCCGGGCCATCGGCTACGACATCGCCCACCTCAAGGGCGACGTCGCCGATCTCACCATGCGCATCGCCCGCGACGGCGCCGTCAGCGGCGACAAGGTCGCGGCCACCCGCGAACCCCCGACGCCGCTGCGGCTCGGCCTCGACGCGCTCCGCGCCGAGATCGACCACGAAACCCAGGCCTGGGCCGAACCGGTCGCCGAGGCCCTCGGCATCGACTGGCCCAGCGGCCAGCAGCTGCGCGCGATGCGGCTCGGGCCCCGCGTGCAGCGCTGCGTCGACCTGCTCACCAAGACCGTCGATACCCTCGTCGCGCTGCCGGCCCAGGAGCACCCGGCCTGGACCAAGGACGGACAGCCGGCATGGGCGATCCAGCACGAATCCGACCCGGGTCCGGGTGCCTGGCAGATCCTCGAACGCGCCGACCGGTGGCCGCACGAGCCGATCCGGGCCACGACCGTGCGCGACGGCGTCGACGGCGCCTTGTGCCTGTCGCAGTTGCACCACCGCGTGTATCAGCGGCTGGGCCGCACCCGGCTCGTGCACCGGCTCCCGGCCCGCTGCCCCTGGTGTTGGCAGCGGACCCTCGTCCGGGACAACGGCGCCGCCCACGTCCACTGCGAGAGCGACCAGTGCCGCGGTCGGACGATCGACGAACGGCACTACGACTGGCTCGTCCAGGCCACGCTCGCCGTCGAGCAGGCCGCGGCTAGGGAGGCGACGGCGGCATGACGTCGTGGCCGTTCCCCGGGGACCTGCCCGTCGACCGCGCCCGCCAGGTCGCCCGCACCTTCCGCGACGCCCTACACCAGGTCGACCCCGACGCCGCCGCGGCGATCGAGCAGGCCGCCGTCGCGGTGGGGGAGACGTGGCTGCGGCCGGCCGTCGCGCTCGCCGCCGACGAGGACTTCGTGTCCGTCGCGGACGCCGCGGACATCGTCGGCTGCTCGGTGCGCCTCGTCTACAAGTGGGTGGCCGACGGTGTCCTGCCCTCCTATCCGGAGGGCGGGAAGATCCGGGTTCGGGTGGGCGAGGCGCGCCGCGTGGACGCCGAGCGGCGTGCACGTGCATACTGATGCCAGTGGGCGGGGTGTGCCCGAAGCCCGGAACCTCCTGAGTATGAGGGTCCGGGCTTCGGTGTCTCAGCTCTTCACGAGCTGCTGGGCGCGCTGATAGGTGATCCCGGTCAGCTTGCCGATGTCCCGCAGTGGGAACCCGCGACGGTGCAACAGGTCAACGGCCGCCCGGGTGCGCTCGCTGGCTCGTTCGCTCAACTCATGCGCTTCGGCGCGCAGCCGCCGGGCCTCGGCCGCGGCCTCACCCGCTTCTCCGGGAAGGCTGGGATAGACAACGAGCGAGTCGGGGTTGACGGGTTCCCCGGTTTGAATCTCGATGACCTCGGCGGCGTCTGCGGGCACCTGATCGAGCCGGCGGCTCTGAGTGATGGCGCCGGGGACGTCGGGGACGGTGACGACCCACCAGCCGGTGTCGTCCCATTCGGCTTCGACGCGGTAGCTCACTGTGTCTCCTCGATCCATCGGTCTCCGAACTCCGGGGCCAGGGCTTCCTGGATCTTGCGGAGTGTGCCGGGGGCCTGGTCTTTCGCGCTCGCTTTGAGCGTGGTGCTGTGACCACCGGGGGCTGTCCACTTCTCGTGGGAGCCCTTGCCTCCGCCTTCCACGCAGCCTTTTGCGCGGAGGAGCTTGCGGAGGTCCTTGGTGGGCATCGGCTTCATGATGCTAAGTCTAGCCGCTAGACACATTCAAGTCAAGTGGCTAGACAAACCTGTGCTCTGGGGAAAGCGACCCGCCGTCAAGGGCTACGGGAGGCGATCGTGATCGGACCCGTCCTCGGCGCGGCCACCCCCACCACGCTCACCACCCCGGCGCCCGTCTACACCAGCGACACCCCGCCGCTGCACCGGCCACCGAAGCTCGAACCCCACCAGCTCCTACGGATCCGCGCCGCCGCCCACCACGCCAAAAAGATCTACCCCGGCCCCGTCGGCGAACTCATCGCCCACGAGCTCCTCGCCTGGGCCGAATTCGGGTACCTCCTCGACCGCGCCGGGCTCACCAACCGGCTCGCCGACCACGTCCTGGCCCAGCCACTCTCGGATGCGAGATGAGGCCGATGAGCATGTTCGCTGCCGACCCCGCCGAACAAGTCCTCACCCGCCTCGCCGGGCTCGAAGCCAGCTACCACTGCCCCAACCTCGAGACCGTCGAACGGCACATCCTCGCCAACCGCGACCGCATCGCGCGCTCCGCCGGCCACGCGCCCCGCACCGCCGCGCGGCTGCGCCACGACATCGACCTCCTGCTCGAGCGGTGGCTGTACCTGCACGAAACCAGCTCCTGACGCTGCTAACCAGGCAGCCGGTCAGACGGCAGCCGACCCACCCAACCTCGCCGACCAGGTGTTGAACTCCGCGGCGAACTGCCGAGCCCGCGCCTCCTGCTTCACCCGCAACGGCTTCACGATCGCCGACTCACCGTCCGCTCCCGTGATCGTCAAATAGACGTGCCCCTCCTTCTTCCGGACCAACGCGAACGCCGCCAGCGGCAAGAACACCAGACCCGCCGCCGCGCCAGCCGCCACCCGTGTCCCAGTAAACCGCTTGTCGATGTCCTCGCCGCGCGTCACCGCGGCCTCCGCGCCAGCGATCGGGATCGTCACCGATCGGCGATCCGAGATCGTGTGCTCCACGCGATCGACCTTCAGCTCAAGCGCACCAGCCGCCGTAGAGAAAACCAGCGGCAACTTCGACGAATCCGACCGCTTGAACGCCACACGACCCCCTCGAGAAGCAAGCACCTGGTCCGGTCCTATCGGATCACCCCCCGGGGCACAACCGCCCCCCGGCTAATCACCCCCGCCCCGGCCGCAGAAGCCACCCCCCTCCCCAAACCCCCGGCCCCCGTCACCCGAGGTGGGGCCCGGTGACGCACCCCCCGGGCAGGACGCCACCCGGGCCCCGGACCGGCACCCCCGTGACCCTGCCTGCCCAGGCCCACCGACACGCCGAGCTGCTCCCACGCCGACCGCCGACCCAACCGGCCGCGCACGAACGGAGACGCGATGCCCCGCCGTCCGCCGCGCGCCTGCCCACGCTGCGGCGCCGCCCACAACGGCCGCTGCGAAACCTGCACGCCACAACCATGGCAGCGCAAGCCCAGCTCGTGGTCGACCGGATCCACACGACGATGGCGCCGACTCCGCGCCGCGCACCTCGCCACCGAGCCGCTCTGCCGCGTCTGCGGAGCACTCGGCACCGACGTGGACCACATCGAGCCGCTCTCGATCGACCCGACGCGACGCTACGACCCGACGAACCTGCAGACGCTCTGCGCGACCCACCACGACGAGAAGACCCGACGCGAATCAGCCGCAGCCCGCGCACGAGCCCGCTGACCACCACATCAACCACGATCAACACGTGATCACCCAGCGTGACGAGCCCGAGGGGGAGGGGCGTCAAAATCGCTGACACCCACCCGCCAGGACACCGCGCCGGTGGTGAAGCTCGCGCTTCTGACAGTTATCGATCTTTGTGGGGCGGGGGAGGTGGTCACTGTGGGTGAGCGGGGCCCGTTGAAGCTGCCGAAGCACCTGCGCGCCGTCGGCGGCGACGAGAAGGCCGGCACCCTCGCCGAGCAGGTGAAGCCGGTCGCTCCGGAGCGCCCGTTCGGGTTCCCGCAGGACGACGCCGAGCTGTCGTCGCTGTGGGAGGAGCTCGTGCCGGTCCTCGACGACGCCGGGGTGCTCGCCCGCTGCGATGGCCCGACGATCGAGCTGGCGCTGCGGCACTTCCTCGCGGCCCGACGCGCGTCGGACGCGATGTTCCGCGCCGAGGTGATCGTGGAGGATCCGGCGCACGGCGGGGTGAAGAAGAACCCGGCCGGCGCGGAGTTCCGCTCACAGTCGGCGCTGTTCCTGGAGTACGCGAAGCAGATGGGGATGTCGTTCGTCGCGCGTGCCCGGGTTCCGGCGAAGGAGCAGGACGGTGGCGGCGAGGAGAACCCGTTCGCCGCGGCCAGCGGCTGATCTCTCCCCAGAGGTCAAGTGGTATCTCAAGCAGCGCGGCTACGCGCTGCCGCGGTGGTGCCGGCCGGCGGTGCGCACCCCGGAGCCGCGCGATGTGCGTGGCGCTGTGTTCGACCCGGCACGTGTGGACCACGTGATCGCGGCGCTGCGGGTGCTGCGGCACACCCAGGGCAAGTGGGCGGGGCGTCCGCTCGAACCGGACGCCTGGCAGGTCGCGTACGTGATCGCGCCGGTGTTCGGGTGGTTGGCCCCGGACGAGCACGGCCGCATGGTGCGGATCATCCGTAACGCCTACATCGACGTTCCCCGCAAGGGCGGGAAGACGACGTTGTCCGCCGGGTTGGGCCTGGTCCTGGCGTTCGCGGACGGTGAGCCAGGTGCCCAGGTTCTTGCCGTCGCCGGGTCGAGGGACCAGGCGGGGAACGCGTACCGGCCGGCGAAGCTGATCTGCGAGAAGTCACCGCAGCTGCGCAAGGCCGGTGTTCAGCCGCTGCAGGCGCAGATCAGCAGGCCGTCCGATGGGTCGTTCTTCAAGGCTGTCGCGTCGGTGGGCGATCTGATCCACGGCGCGAACATCCACGGCGCGGTGGTCGACGAGCTGCACGTCCACAAGACCCCGGATGTGCTCGACGCGGTCGAGTCGGGCACCGGGGCGCGCGATCAGCCGCTGGTCATCATCATCACGACTGCCGATGACGGCCGACCGAACTCGGTGTACGCGGGGAAGCGCGACTACATCGAGCGGCTCGCCCGCGGGACGGTGAAGAACCCGGCGCAGTACGGGGTGGTGTTCGCCGCGGACGAGGCCGACGACCCGTTCGCCGAGGCGACGTGGCGGCGCGCGAACCCCGGCTACGGCGTGTCGCCGACGAGGGCGTTCCTGGAGGACGAGGCCCGCAAGGCGAAGGACTCCCCGGTCAACCTGGCCCGATACCAGCGGCTGCACCTGGGGATCCGCACCAAGCAGACCACCCGCTACCTCGATCTGGGTGAATGGGACCGCAACGCCGGCATGGTGCGCCCTGATCTTCTCGGTGGCCGGGTCGTGTACGGCGGGCTGGACCTGGGCTCGACGAGCGACCTGACGTCGCTGTGCTGGCTGTTTCCCGCCGACGAGGGGTACGACGCGGTGTGGCGGTTCTGGGCGCCCGAGGAGTCGCTGCCCGAGCTCGACAAGCGCACCGCGAACAACGCCTCGGCGTGGCGGAAGGCCGGATGGCTGCGGCTCACCTCCGGCAACGTCACCGACTACGAGGTCGTGAAGGCGCAGATCATCGCGGACCTGGACGCGTTCGCGGTGCAGGAGCTGGCGTTCGACCCGTGGAACGCGACCGATCTGACGAACCGGCTGACCGAGCACGGCGCCCCGATGGTCGAGGTCCGGCAGGGGTACGCGTCGCTGTCGCCGCCGCTGAAGGAGATCAAACGGCTGCTGAAGGCGGGCACCGCGAAGGCGCCGCTGCTGCGGCACGGCGGCAACCCGGTGATGCGGTGGATGGTCGACAACCTGGCCGTCGCGATGGACCCGGCCGGGAACGTGAAACCGGACAAGGCCCGCTCCGCCGACAAGATCGACGGGGTGTCCGCGCTGACCACGGCGATGGCCCGCGCGATGCACCACAAGCCGGCGAGACGCTCGGCGTACGAAACCGACGACCTCGAGGTCGTGTGACCAGGACCGCAGCGAGGGAGGGCGCGTGACCCAGACCGTGATCCTCCTGATCGAGGTGGCCTTGGTGGTCGCGGTCCTAGCGGCCGCGGTCGTCCACCGGGTGCGGGAGACGCGTACCGCGGTGCGGCGACGTGTCCTGGTCAACCTCATCGGCGGGCAGGCCATCGACGGTGTGCTGTGGGCCCGCCGCGGCCGGATGCTCATCCTGCGCGACGCGAAGCTGCTCGAGCAGGGTGTCGAACCGGTCCCGATGGACGGCGAGGTCATCATCGACCGCCAGCAGATCGACTTCGTGCAGGCGCGGTACTGATGGCGTTCGTGGTGTCCGCCGGGCAGCTCGCCACGGTGGACAAGCCGCCCCTGCCCGCACCGTACGCGCTGGCGTTGTCGGACACGGTGGTGCAGGACTACGCCACGATCTGGCGAACCCAGCCACAGGTGCGGACCGTGGTGTCGTTCCTGGCCCGCAACATCGCCCAGCTCGGGCTGCACGTGTTCCGGCGCATATCCGACGTCGACCGGGAACGGCTCACCGACCACCCACTGGCGCGGATGCTTGCCACCCCGAACCCGACCACCACCCGGTATCGGATGTTCGACGCGCTCGTGCAGGACCTTGGGATCTACGACCGGGCGTTCTGGCTGAAGGTCAAGACCACCGGCGCGTCACCGGCCGCGGTGGTCCGGCTGGACCCGCGGAAGGTGACACTGCTCGGGGACAACCCGTTCCAGGCCGACGGATACCGGTACCGCGGTGCGAAGGGCCGGCGCGACTTCCCGGCCGACCAAATCGTGCACTTCCACGGCTACTCGCCGGAAGACCACCGGGACGGCTACAGCCCGGTGGAGACGCTGCGGCGGATCCTCGCCGAGGAATACCAGGCCGCGGTGTGGCGGGAGCAGCTCTGGCGCAACGGCGCCCGCGTGTCCGGCTACCTGAAACGCCCGGTCGAGGCGCCGCAGTGGTCGAAGGACGCGCGCGCCCGGTTCCGCCGCCAGTGGCAGGCCCAGTACACCGGGGACGGCCCGCAGGTCGGTGGCACACCGATCCTCGAGGACGGGATGGAGTTCACCCCGGCGGCGGTGACCCCGGAGCAGGCCCAGTACCTCGAGGCGCGGAAGCTGACCCGCGAAGAGGTCGCGGCGGCCTACCACATCCCGCTGCCGATGGTGCAGATCCTCGACCACGCCACGTTCTCCAACATTCGGGAGCAGCACAAGCAGCTGTATCAGGACTGCCTGGGCCCCTGGCTGCAGATGATCGCCGAGGAGCTGCAGCTGCAGCTGGTCCCGGAGTTCGCTGACACCGGCCGCGTGTACGTCGAGTTCAACATGCACGAGAAGCTGCGCGGTTCCTTCGAGGAGCAGGCCACCCAGCTGCAGATGGCCATCGGCGGACCGTTCATGACCCGCAACGAGGGCCGGGCGCGGCTGAATCTGCCGCAGATCGACGGCGGCGACGACCTGATCGTGCCGCTGAACGTGCTCACCGGCGGGCAGGCCAGCCCGCAGGACTCCGCGCCGCCACCGAAACGGCAGCGCGTGCGGCGGGTGAAGGCGCGCGCCCCGAAGACCTACCTGTCGCGGGCGGAAAAGCGGCTGACCCGGTTCTTCGAACGGCAGGGCCGCGCCGTGGCCGGCCGGTTGGGTGCGGAGAAGGCGCGCCGCAAGGCCGACCCCCCGCAGATCGACGATGTGTTCGACGACGAGCGGTGGAACACCGAGCTCGCCGCCGAGATGTACCTGCTGAACCTCGAGGTGGCCACCGCGACCGCGCACTCCACCCTCCAGGCCCTCGGCCTAGACCCCGACGACTACGACGAGGAGCGCACCCTGGCGTTCCTGTCGGCGAACGCCGAGCGGGTCGCCGGCGGGGTGAACGGCGCCACCCGCAACGCGGTCGAGGACGCGCTCGGCGACGACGACCCGCTGGCCGCGATCAAGCACCTGTTCGAGGTGTACGCGACCGCCCGCGCCGCGCAGGTCGCGCTGTCACAGGTCACGTCGATGTCCGGGTTCGGCACGACGGAGGCCGCGCGGCAGCGCAGCCCGCACGCGACGAAGACGTGGCGGGTTCGGTCGTCGAACCCGCGACCGAGCCACGCGCGGATGGACGGCGAAACCGTCCTACTTGATCAACGTTTCTCGAATCGGGCCATGTGGCCCGGCGACAGCGACCTGGACGACGACGAGCGAGCCGGGTGCACCTGCGACATCGAGGTGGAGGTCCCGTGAACCGCAAGACGTGCCCGGTGACGATCAAGGCTGCCGGCGAGCAGGACGGCACCGAGGACGGAGTGTTCGAGGCGCTCGTCGCGACCTGGGACGTGGACTCGGTCGGGGATCGCATCGTCAAGGGCGCATTCGCCGACACCCTCGCCGAGTGGAAGGCCTCCGGTAACCCGATCCCGGTGCTGTGGTCGCACATGTCGCACGACCCCGACTACCACATCGGGGTCGTCGAGGACGCCGAGGAACGCGACGACGGGCTGTGGGTGAAGGGCCGCCTCGACATCGAGGATCCGCGCTCGAAGTCGGCGCAGGTGTACCGGCTGCTCAAGGGCCGCCGGGTCACCCAGTTCTCCTTCGCCTACGACGTGCTGGACGGCGCCCCGGGCAAGGACGCCGACGGCAGCGGCCGCGACGTGTTCGAGCTGCGGAAGCTCAAGCTGTACGAGGTCGGGCCGACCCTGATCGGCGCGAACCAGCGCACCGAGCTGCTAGAGGTGAAACAGCAGCCGGTCACCGTGAACGTCCACCCCACCCGGCCCGCGACTGACGCCGCCGAGGCTGAGGTGAAGGTCGGCCGGACCCTGTCCGCGGCCAACGAGAAGCGAGTCCGGCAGATCGCCCAGCTCGCCCAGGAACTGCTGGACGCGCTCGACTCGGGCGCGGACGGCGACGGAAAGACCAGCGCCACGACGGACGCCAAGGCCACGCCAGCCCCGCCCGCCGCACCCGAGGAGCCCCGCGGGGCCAACGGTGCCGAGCCGGCCCGGCACGGAACCGCCTCGCTTCGTCTGCGCACCGACCTGGCCCTGTTCGCGGCCGAGGTCGATTCGCTCACGAACTGAGGAGACATCCTTGTCCACCAAGATCGAGCGCCTCACCGAGGAGCTGAAGGCGCACCTCAAGGCCGCGCAGGCGATCGCCGCGGCGGCCGAGAAGGACGGCGACCGCGACCTGACCGACGCCGAACGCGGCCAGGTGCAGGAGCACTTCGCGAAGGCGAAGGCCGCGAAGGACGCCCTGTCCGCGGCGAAGGCCGACGAGCAGACCAAGGCCGCGATCCGCGAGCTCGGCGACGGCATCGGGCTCGACGAGTCCGGCTCGGCGACCGAGCGGGGGGAGAAGGCGGCCCGCTCCGGGCTGATCGTCCCCGACCAGCGCAAGTCCATCGGTGAGTACTTCACCGAGTCCAGGCAGTACGCCGACCTGCTCGCGACGGCCCCGAACGGGCAGTTCGCGAAGGACATGCGGGTGCAGTCGTACCCGGTCGGGTTCAAGTCGCTGGTCACCGGCGCCTCCGACACCTCGGCCGGGGCACTCGTCGAGTCCGACCGGCGCGGTCTCCTGGTCGGCCCGGAGCTGTTCTACCGGCCGCTCACGCTGCGCAGCCTCGTCACACTCGGCACGACTACGTCGGACCAGATCGAGTACGCCCGCGTCACCGGGTTCACCAACAACGCCGCCCCGGTCGCGGAGGCGACCACGTCGGCGGGTCCGACGGCGAACACCACCACCGGTGCGCTGGAGAACCCGGCCGGCGGCGGCTACAAGCCGGAGTCCGGGTTCTCGACGGTGCGGGTCACCACCCCGGTGCGCACGATCGCGCACTGGATGCCGGCGACGAAGCGGGCCCTGTCGGACGCCGCGCAGGTCCGCACGCTGATCGACAACTTCCTTGAGGTCGGGCTCGAGGAGGAGCTCGAGGACCAGATGATCTCCGGGGACAACACCGGGGAGAACTTCGAGGGCCTCGCCACCGTGTCGGGCACCCAGACCCAGACCCTCGTGGCCGACCCCGCCGGCAAGCCGGCCGGGTTCGGGAAGCTGCTGACGCTGCGCCGGGCGAAGACCAAGGTCCGCACCGTCGGCCGCGCCATCCCGAACGCGTACGTGATCAACCCGGGCGACCTGGAGTCGCTCGACGAGATCAGCGACAACGATGGCCGGTTCTACTTCGGGGGCCCGTCCGGGTCGAACGGCACCGCCCCGCTGTGGGGGCTGCCGGTCATCGAGTCGGAGGCCGTCCCGGCCGGCACGGCGTGGGTGGGGGACTGGCGCAAGGCGATCCTGTGGGACCGCGAGCAGGCGTCGGTCACGATCACCGACAGCCACGCCGACTTCTTCGTCCGCAACCTGGTCGCGATCCTCGCCGAGATGCGGGCGGCGTTCGGCGTGATCCAGCCGTCGGCGTTCGTCAAGGTCGCGCTGGCCTGATGGCTCTGATCACCAGCCGTGGTGGTGGCTGCCCGGTCTGCGGGGCTCCGCACGCTGCGTGCGGGCCGGCCACCACCACGGTCGGGGTCGACGAACGGATCGAGGAGATGGTCATGTCCGAGCTGCGCGAGTACCACGTCACCGTCAACGGCCACGACACGGTGATGAACCTCAACGAGCAGGACGCGGCACGGCTCGGTGGCACGCCCGTCGATGCCGCCAGCGCGTCCGCCGGCCCCGAGGAGAAGGCCCGCGCCGCAGCCAACAAGTCCCGCCCCGCCGCCACCAAGTCATCCGGCTGAATCGCGGTGGACGCTCTGGCGGACGTGTACCAGCTCCGGGACCTCACGGGCATGCCATGGGCCAACGAGACCGCCGCCGCCCAGAGCCTCGCGTCGGCGTCGGGGATGGTGCGGGCGTACTGCGAGTGGCCGATCGCCCCGACCTACACCGAGACGGTCACGCTTGACAGCGACGGCGGCCAGATCCTACATCTGCCCTGCCTGCACGTGACGGCCGTGACCGCGGTGACGGTCCTCGGTGTCACGCTCGCGACCAGCGACTACAGGTGGTCACGCGCCGGGATGCTGTTCCGGGCGGTCGGGTGGCCGGACGGGCTGGCCACCGTCGAGGTCACCTTCACCGGCGGCTACGACGCATCTCCCGCCGAGGTGGTGGCGGTGGTGTGTTCGCTCGCCGGTCGCGGCGCCGCCCCGGCCGGGGTGGCGTCGATGACCGTCGGCCCCGAAACGGTCACCTACGCCCGATCCCGGGACGGGGTGGGGTTGGCCACCAGCGAGCAGGCGGTGCTCGACCGGTACCGCATCGGGCAGGCGTGATGTTCTTCCACGACACCGTCACGGTGGTCCGGCCCGCGAGGACCGTCGACCGGTACCGCAACGAGGTGCTCGACTGGGGCCCCGCGGCCACCCGGGTCCAGGTCGCCCGGGTCGCGGTGCTGCCGGCGGTCCAGGCCGAGGCCGAGACCGCGGTCCGGGACACCGTAACCACCGGATGGCGGCTGTACTCGCAGCCCGGAACCGATCTCGACATTCGCGCCTCCGACCGGATCGAGTGGGCGGGCTACACGCTGAGCGTGGTCGGGGAACCGGCCCGCTGGCCCGACCCGATCACCGGCCGTGTCCATCACGTCGACTGTGCGCTGCAGGAGGTGACTGGCTGATGGCCACCCGATTCACCGTCCACTTTGAGGGCGTCGGCGAGGTGATGCGCGCCCCCGGCGTGCGGGCCGAGCTGCGCGCCGCCGCCGGGCGGGTCGCCGGGCGCGCCCGATCGATCGCCGCCGCCGAAGGGGTGGCCGCCTCGATTACCACCTCGGACGGGACCCGGCCGCGTGGCCGGCCCTATTCGCGGGTGGCCTCGGACCGGCCGGACGCCGAGTTCGGCTCGTCGAAGTCCGCGCGGCTCCGCGTGTTGGGCCGCGCCGTCGAATCCAGCGGGAGCTGACATATGGCAGGCAAGGTGAAGGTCGTCATCGCGTTCGACGCCGATAACAACCGCATCGGCAAGACCGTCGAGGTCGACCCCGACGAGGCCCGGATTCTGGTGGCCGAGGGACGTGCCCGCTACCTCGACGAGCGGCCGCGGCCTGTCCCGTCACCGACGCCCAACCCGGGCGCCGGGCCGATGCCGGGCAGCTGATGACCGTCCCTGTCCGGGGCATGCCGGACGTCGAGGCGATGCTCGTCGAGTGGCTGTACGGCCAGCTCGGCGGCGTCGACGTGCGCACCGACCTGTACGTCGGGTTTGAGGATCGCTTGCCGCTGGTGCAGGTGGTGCGCATCGGCGGCGGGATGAGCCACAACGCGATCCTCATCGAACCGCGTCTCGACATCGATGTGTATGCCGCCACCCGGGTCGCCGCCTCTGATCTGGCGCACCAGATCGAGGCGCTGATGCCAGCGATGCGGAACATCGCCGTCGCCGGTGGCCTCGTCACCAAGGTGATCGAGGAGATCGGTCCGTCGTATCGGCCGGACGTCAACCCGCACACCTACCGGTTCGGGATGACCTACCAGCTGGTCATCCGCCCCGCCTGACACCCGCCACGACCGTCCCGAGCCTGCCGGAACCCGTCCGGCGGGCCGATTCCGCATGCAACAAGGGGAGTCACTGATGGCCCTCAACGCCACCCTCGCCCGTCTCGGGGTCACCGGGATGATCATGGTTGCGCCCACCGGAACCACCGTGCCCACCGACCTGGCCGCGTGGGGCGTCGGCTGGGCTGACCTGGGCTACATCTCCGACGACGGGCTCACCGAGTCCCCGGACGAGGACAAGGCCGAGTTCACGCCGTGGCAGTCGAACACCCCGATCCGGGTGGAAACCACCCGATCGACCAAGACGTTCCAGTTCACCTGCTGGGAGACCAACGTCAACACGGTGTCGCTGTACTACCAGGTTCCGGCGTCGGCGATGACGACGACCGGGACGGCACCCGACCAGATCGTGTCGTTCAACGAGCAGGGCAAGCCGGCGCGGGATCTGCGCGCGTTCGGGTTCGACATCATCGACGGCAATTACCAGCGGCGCATCATCCTGCCGCTCGCCGAGGTCACCGAGCGCGGCGAGGTCGTCTACAAGTCCGACGAGCTGATCGGCTACCAGATGACCGTCACCGCCTACCCCGGCACCGACGGGATCAGCATCAAGCGGCTGTTCAAGGAGGGCTGGCTGCCCGCGTAGCCCGTCCGATCTCGGCTGGGGTCGGCGCGGCGTCTCTTGTGGTGGGTGCGTCGCGCCGTCCCCTCTCAACCCGCCACCATCCCGCCACGGAAGAGAGCACAGCTGTGTCCGACGCCGACATCGACTACGACGCCATCCTCGCCCAGCAGCAGGAAGCCACCGGCAACAGCGAGCTCGGGAAGACCACGTTCAAGTTCGCCGATCAGGTGTGGTCGATCCCGCACCCGCTGCTCGCCGACGACGAGTGGAAGGCCGGGCTGCAGGACCTACGCGACGACGGCGCCGGCGACGTCGAGGTCGCCGAGTACCACATGGGCGCCGAGCAGTGGGAGCGGTTCAAGGCCGCGGGTGGCCGGTCGGGGATCGTGTTCGACGTGTTCCGCCGCGCCGCTCAGCAGATGGTCGCGCTCGACGGTGAGGGACGCCCTACACGGCGCTCGACGTCCTCGGCGCGGCGCCGGAAGCGGTAGAGGCCGACTGCGAGGCCACCTACGGCTGGGACGTGGTCGCCGCGTTCTGGCGCGGCGAGATCACGCTGCGGAAGCTGCGGGTCCTCGTGGCTCATCTCCCCGCCGGTGGTGCCGCGTATCGGGCGATGAACGGGCACGGCTGGACCGAGACCGAGGCGCTTCTCGCGGACGTGTGCGACGCCGTCGCGCACGTCGGTGCCGCGGTGTATCGGGCGGCTCCGTCGACGCGGCGGCGCCGGATCCCGGACCCGAAGCCGCACTGGCGGCCCGGTGACGAACCGCAACAGCTGGGGGACACCTCACAGCACGACCCGGTGGACGTCATCCGCTACCTCGACGCGCTGAAACCGCCGAAGGGAGCGTGATCGTCCCTTGGCCAGCGGCACCACCGTCGCCACTGGATGGGTGGACATCCTCCCGTCGATGAAGAACTTCGGTCAGAACCTGACCGAAGGCCTCGTCGGGGAGACCTCGAAGGCCGGGAAGAAGGCCGGCGAGGACCTCGGCGAGTCCACCAAGGCAGGGTTCTCGTCGAAGATCGCCGGGATCGCCGCGGTCGGGGCGTCCATCGGGGTCGCCTTGGCCGCCGCGGTCTCCAACGCGATCGACCTGCAGTCGGCGAACGCGAAGATGTCCGCCCAGCTCGGTTTGACCGGGCCGCAGGCGCAGCGGTACGGCCGGCTCGCGGGGGAGCTGTACTCCAGCGCCTACGGCGAGTCGATCGAGCAGGTCAACGAGGCGATGGTGGAGGTCACCCGCAACATCGGGGATGCCGCCACCCGCAGCGATGCCACCTTGAAGACCGTCACCGGGACCGTGCTCAGCCTGGCCGACACCTTCGGGGTCGACCTGGCCGGGGCGACGGCGGCGGTGGGCACGATGCTGCGGTCCGGGCTGGCCCCGAACGCTGAGGCGGCTCTCGACATCGTCACCGTCGGGTTCCAGCAGGGAGCCGACAAGGCCGGGGACTTCCTGGACACGCTCACCGAGTACTCGGTGCAGTTCCAGAAGCTCGGGCTCGACGGGGCGACCGCGACCGGGATCATCACCCAGGGCCTGTCGGCCGGTGCCCGCTCGGCGGACCTCGTCGCGGATGCGTTGAAGGAATTCTCGATCCGGGCGGTGGACGGGTCGAAGACCACCGCCGAGGGGTTCCGGGCGCTCGGGCTGGACGCCGAGCGGATGGCCCAGCAGATCGCGCGGGGCGGCAAACCGGCGTCGGATGCGCTGCAGCTGGTGATGGACCGGCTGCGCGGCATGAAGGACCCGGTCGCCCAGTCGCAGGCCGCGGTCGCGCTGTTCGGCACCCAGGCCGAGGACCTGGGTGCCGCCCTGTATGCGATCAACCCGGCCACCGCGGTGTCGGCGCTCGGGCAGGTCGGCGGCGCGGCCGAGCGGATGAACCAGACCCTCGGCGACACCGCCGCCAGCAAGATCGAGATGTTCAAGCGGCAGGCGATGACGCTGGCCACCGATGTGCTCGGCAACCACGTGATCCCGTTCCTCACCACCGTCGGGTCGGTGCTGCAAACGGTGCTCGGGCCGGCGTTCTCGCTGATCGGGTCGGTCCTGTCGAACGTGGTGGTGCCGGCGTTCTCCGCGTTCGGCGGCTGGGTGCAGCGCAACCAGCAGTGGCTCGTGCCGCTCGCCGCCGGGATCGGCGCGTTCGCGCTCGTGCTCAACGGGGCCGCAATCGCCACCACCGCCTACAACCTGGCGATGAACGCCGCCGCGATCGCCGGCCGGGCCTGGGCGGTCGTCCAAGGCTTGATCAACGCGGTGATGGCGGCGAACCCGATCGTCCTGGTGGTCGCGCTGCTCGCCGGGCTGGTCGCGGCGATCGTCCTCGCCTACCAAAAGTCGGAGACCTTCCGCGCGATCGTGCAGGGCGCCTGGGAAGGCATCCAAGCCGCCGCGTCATGGGCGTGGAACAACGTGCTCAAGCCGGTGATCGACGCCCTGATGGTGGCGTTCAAGGCCGTCGGCGCTGCCGCGACATGGCTGTGGGAGAACGCGATCCGGCCGGCATTCACCTTCATCGGCGAGATCGCCTCCTGGTTGTGGAACACTGTTTTGCAACCGGTGTTCGGGTTCATCGGGGCCGCCGCGAAGCTGTTGGCGCAGATCATCGTCGTGCTCGTCGTCGGCCCGATCGTCGCCGCCTGGGAGTTCCTCGGCGCCGTGTTCCGGCTCGTCTGGGACACGATCTTGAAGCCGGTGTTCGACGCCGTCGCCATGGTCGCCCAGTGGTTGTGGAACAACGTGCTGCGGCCGGTGTTCGGCTACGTCTGGTCTTACTGGGGCGAAGTGCTCCGGGGGATGCGAATCATCTGGGAATCCGTCCTAAGGCCGACCTGGGATGCGATCTCAGCTGCTGCGGCCTGGCTGTGGAACAACGCGCTCCGGCCGGTGTTTGACTGGATCAAGGCCGGGTGGGATGCGCTCGGGGCCGCGTTCCGCTGGGTCTACGACCACATCATCCGCCCGACGTTCGACTTCTTCGTCCAGGCCGCCGAGAACTTCAAGATCGGGTTTGGGCGGATCGTCGACGGCATCAAGCGGATCTGGGAGGGCATCAAGGAGGCCTTCAAGGCGCCGGTCCGGTTCGTGATCGAGACCGTGTGGAACAAGGGCATCGGCTGGCTGTGGGAGAAGGCCGCCTCCGTGTTCGATCTCGGACGGTTCCCCGAGGTGGACCTGTCCGGGTGGGCCACCGGCGGGAGCGTTCGCGGCCCCGGGACCGGCACGTCGGACTCGATCCCGGCGCTGCTGTCCAACGGCGAGCACGTGTGGACCGCGGCCGAGGTCCGGGCTGCGGGCGGCCACGGCTACGTCGAAGCCCTCCGCGCGGCGGCGCTGACCGGGAATCTGCCCCGGTTCGCCAAGGGTGGCCCGGTGAAGTGGGAGGAGCTGTGGGCGGTCGTCAAGGGAGCATTCCCCTCGGCCACCCTCAACTCCGCCTACCGCAAGGGCGACCCGGGCGAGCACGGCGCGGGCCGGGCGATCGACGTGGGCGGCCCGATGGCGGCGATCAACCGGTGGATCGCCGCGAACTACCCCGACTCGCACGAGCTGATCTACACGCCGGGCATCAACCTGTTCAACGGCCGCCCGCACATCTACAACGCCGCCACGCGTGCCCAGCACTACGACCACGTGCACTGGGCTCGGGTGGAGAAGGGCGGGTTCCTCGATGCGCTCGGGGTGCTGATCCGCAAGCCGCAGATCTTCTTCGAGACCGCGCGGATGCAGGTGCAGCGGATCCTCGACGAGGTCGCGGGGGTGGTCCGTGGCTGGGTCACCGGCGCGTTCCCCGGCAACGGCACGATGGTCGGCGACTTCCCGGTCAAGGCGTTCGACTGGGCGTGGGGGCATGCCCGCGACTTTCTGTTCGGCAAGGCCGACGCGGCCGACGCGGCCGCGTCGGCCGGCGGAGGGAACGTTGAACGCTGGCGGGGTGTGGTCCATCAGGCGCTGCGGATGCTCGGGCTGCCGCTCAGCCTCGACGGCATCACGCTGCGCCGAATGAACCAGGAGTCCGGCGGCAACCCGCGGGCGATCAACACGTGGGACATCAACGCCCGCCGCGGCACTCCCTCCAAGGGCCTGATGCAGGTCATCGACCCGACGTTCCGGGCCTACCGCGATCCGCGGGCCCCGGACGACATCTGGGATCCCCTGGCCAACGTTCTCGCCAGCATGCGGTACGCCCAGGCCCGATACGGATCGCTTCCGGCCGCCTATGGCCGTCCCGGGGGTTACGACTCCGGCGGCCTGCTGCCCACCGGCTGGTCGACGGTGTTCAACGGGACTGGCAAGCCCGAGCCGGTGCTGACCAGCAAGCAGTGGGATCTGATCAGCAAGCAGGTCAGGGGTGGCGACAGCAACAGCGGTGCCGAGACGTCGGTCGTCATCCACGCCCGCGAGCCGATGACCGACTCTGAGCTAGACCGGCTGGCCGGGGCGATCGAGCGGCGCCGGCAGTGGGCCCGGAGGCGCAGGTAGATGCTGCTGCTCACGTTGGACACGCTCACGGCCGCGCATACCGACCAGGTCGAGTACGTCGACGACACTGGCACCGGCTGGATTGTCGAGAAGCTCGAGGGTTGGCGCGTTGCTCCTGCTCGTCTGACCCGGCATTCGCCGCGGGCCACCGCGGACGAGGCTCACCGATCCGCGGCCTACCGCGGCACCCGCAACATCACCGTCGAGGGCGCGTTCTTCCCGCCCGACCCGACGATCGGCGAGCAGCACGCCGATCGGGTGCTCGCGTTGTGCCCGGAGCCTGGGGAGCGGTACTCGCTGGCAGTGCAGCAGCGCAGCGGCGCCACCCTCGTCGCCTACGTCGAGCAGACCGACGAGATCCTGTGCGACCAGGTCGCCCCGCACGCGTGGCGGTGGTCGATCCCGCTGGTCGCGGCCGACCCATACCGCTACGACCTGTCGTGGGTGTCGGCCACCGCGTCGGGCGGCGACCCCGGCTCTGGCGGGATCGACTTCGGCGGGTCGGGCGCGAACTTCGCCGCGCCCGGGCTGGACATGGGCACCGCGCCGGCCTACATCGACGCCACCGTGTCCGGCACCGGCACCGCGGATGCGCTGCTGGTGCTGCAGGTGACCGGGCCGACGAACAACGTCCAGATCGAGGACCTGGGCACGCAGTCGGTGGTCGGGGTTCGCGGCGGCGTTGCCGCCGGGGAGTCGCTGTTCGTCAACTGCACCGCCCGCACCGCGTTCGACGTGCCCGGCTGCCCGGTGCCGATCCCGGCCCGGGGGGCGGTGCTGGGCGGGCAGAACGCCCGCGGCGCGGTGTGGGTGTCCAGGGGCTGGCCGGTGCTGCGGCCCGGCGAGGTGCGCACGTTCCGCATGTCGGGCACGACCGGGCCGGGATCGAGCCTGACCGTGCACGCGAGGGGAGCCTGGGTCTAAGTGGGGAATTCGTTGAACAGCCTGGTCAGCCCGTGGGCGGCCACGCTCAAGGTCACCGAGAGCGAGGCCCGGCTGGCGCTGGGCGCGTCCTGGGCCAAGGCGCCGGGCAGCGCCTACCAGGCCGAGACCGGGGTGGTGGAGTCGACCGGCCCGACCGCCAGCGTCAGCGGCACCAGCATCGTCGTGACCGCGCACCAGGCGATCGTCGAGAACGCCTCGGGCCCCTGGGTGTGCACCACCACCGCGTCGCTGACCTGCCCCCTCGATACGCCGCTTCCCGCGTCCGGGCAGTCCCGCTGGGACCTGATCGTCGGCGAGGTCGTCTCCGGCGAGTATCGGCTGCGCAGCGTGACCGGCACCGCCTCCTCCAACCCGTCCGTTCCCGGCACCCCGATCAACACCATCCCGCTGTTCCGTACCCGGGTCACCAACGCCGGCCCGCAGGAAGTCATCGCGCTGTACTCGTGGACCCGGGCCCCGGGCGGGATCCGGCTGTGCGAGGACTGGGACACCCGCAACGGCTCCTTCGAGGGTGACCTGCGCCGCTTCAAGAGCGGCCAGATCGAGGCCTGGACCGGCGGCAAGTGGGTGCCGATGGTGTCCCCGGCCGCCTGGACCCAGTGGACCCCGGTGCTGTCCTACGCCGGCGAGGGCGGCAACCCGTCGGGCACGGTCAACCTCGGGGTGAACGGGCAGGCGCTGGGCCGCTACCTGGTGTCGGGCAAGCGCCTGGACCTGGCCTACACCTTCTTTTTCGGCAACTCCGGGGTGAACGCGGGCACCGGCACGATCACCACCACGCTGCCGCCGGGGATGACCTCGCGCACCGGGCTGGAGACCCACGTGCTGTGCGTGCTCTACACCGGCGCGGAGGGCGGCGAGAAGGTGTTCTCCGGGGCGTGCTTCCTGCCGCCCAACTCCACGGTGCTGCAGCCGCGGTTCCCGATGAACGAGTCCTACACCGGGCTGGGTAACCTCAAGGCGGCCAACGCGCCGGGCGCGGCCGGCACCGGCATCCCGCAGCTGCCCGGCAAGTACCCGATCACCATCTCCTCGGTGTTGTCGATCACCGGGACGATCGAGATCCAGTGACCTTGCCGGACTTCCAGGTGCTGGTGGCGCGCACCCGCACCGGCGAGATCGTCGACAGCATCGACCAACCCGGCTGGTCGTTCGACGAACCCCTCGCGTGGGGGGAGGCCGGGCGCTGCGACGTCACCGTGGACCTCCCCGGCCGTGACCGCGCAGGACAGATCCTGCGCTCGACGCTGCGCGGCATCGCCGCCGGCATGTCCAGCGTGTCGCTGGCGATCGTGCGCGATCGGACGGTGCTGTGGGCCGGCCCGGTGGTGACCCTCGGCTGGGACGCGACCGGCGTGAACATCGGCTGCGCCACCCTGGACTGGGTCTACGAGCGGCGCACCGTCGTGGCCGACGGCTACTGGCACGACCCCGCCGACGAGGCAGCGAACCTGGTGCGCGAGCTGCTGCCGCGCGACCTGGTACTCGAGCTGCTGGCCCGCGCCACCGCCGGGCCGGGCCGAAACCTGCCCGTGAGCCTGCCGGCGCAGTCCGGCGCGGAGGGCGCGACCGTCACCTACCTCGGCGCGGACCTGCGTACGACCCGGGAGACGGTGGCCGAGCTGGTCGACGCCGACGGCGGACCGGACGTGCTGCTGCGCCCCCAGCTGTCCCCGGACATGGCGACGCTGTCGTGGGACGTCGCGGTCGGCGACCCGCATCTAGGTGGGCCGAACGACGACGCGGTGTGGGATTTCCCGCTCGTGGCCGTGTCGGGAGACCTGGACGATTCCGAGACCGCGACCGTCGCCTATGCCGCCGGGGACGCCCCCGACGTCGACGGGGGCGAGAAGAGGCGGCTGGTCGGGGTGTATGCGGTCGACCGCGGAGACCCGTGGCTGGTGCTGGAGCGCGCCGACCGCACGAACGTGTCGAACGCCTACCCGGACCAGCTGGCCGCGCTGGCGAAGTCCTACCAGCAGCAATACGCGCAGGCGGTGGAGGAGATCACCCTGGCCGCCCCCACCGACGCCGGCCCCGCCTACCGGACCACGTGGAACCTCGGCGACACCGGCGGGTTCACCGTGACCGGGCATCCGTGGCTGGACGATGTGGACACCCGGCGGCGGATCATCGCCGTGTCGATGACCCCGGCCGAGCTGAAGCTGACCACGATCGGCGCGCGGTTGACCCCAGGGAGTCCGTGATGGCCCGGATCGCGCGGACCACGAAGGACGTCGAGCCGCAGACCGAGCGGCGGCTGCGCGAGCTGGACCGGCAGGCCCGGCACCCGGCCGACCGGGTCGCCCGCGGCGCCGCCGCGGCCGCCGCGCAGGGGATCGTCGGCTACCGCACCCGGTCCGGCGGGCACATCTCCTCGTTCCCCGGCGGCACCCGGCGGCTGGTGCTCTCGGCCAACGCCCCGGTGACGGCCGACCGGCTCTATCTGGTGTCGGCTCGGGCTGGGGTGTGGGTCAGTGGACCTGGCTACTCCGGGGCGGATCTGTTTTTGACCCACACCACCGACGGGTCCGAGCCGACCACCTCCAGCCCAGATCTGGGCGGGTCGTGGGTGACGCTGCGCGAGTTCAGCATCCCCAACCAGGGTGTGATCGACCAGCTCTATGTCCCCACCGCCGACCACGTGCTGTCGGTGCTGCTGTCGGTGGTCGGCTGGGATTCCGCCCGTAGCTACTTCGTGTGGTCGGCCGACGTCCGCCGCCCCCAGCTGTGGATCACCGACCTGGGGGTCGCCCTCGGGCCGTCCGGGGTCGATTACTGAGAGAAGGATACTTCATGGAATACCCAAATGTTTTCCTATCCATCTCATGGGATAACGGATCGGAAACCATGGATGTAGGGATGCAGTTTGTGGCATATCGCCTTCCGAGAATTGGTTCATTCTCACTTCCTGATTTCACCGATGCAGTTATCACTGCACTGAACGCGCATCCTGACCTCTCGGTGACGACCGCGACGGAATACAGCGTGTCGGCCACTCAGCGATACCCGTAGGAGCGCTGGCATGTCCGACGTGCAGCGGTGGGTCGCGGTCCGCCAGCGGGTCGTGGCCAGCCCCCGACCCGACGTGACGATCCGGGGTTTCGTCGTCGGCTACCAGCCCGAACAGGTGATCGTCGAGTTCGACGACGGCGGCCAGGCCGGGTTCCCACTCGACCAGGTCTCGGCGATGACCGTGCCGGATCAGCGGGCCGAGATCGAAGCCCAGGCCGTCACGGCGCTCGGCGGCGGCACTCTCGGCCGGGACCGGCTCGCCGCGCTCCGCGACGCCGGCCTGCAGGTCGTCGAGAACATCCGGCCCCGGCTCAACCCGTCGGAGCTCCGCCAGCAGTAGCTACCGCACGGCGACCCCAGACCCCCGCGGATTGACCGAATCAGCAACCCGGAGGAGGGGTCTTGCCGAAGCTGCTTGAGCGCTACCGCTACCGAGGCCGCCACCGCAGACCGAGCCACACGGCGCGCAACGTGGCTGCGGCCGCAGCCACGGGCGCGGTGGTCGCGGCGCTGGCCACGGACGCCGCCGAGGCTGCCGAACTCGCGCCGGCGGTGGACTGGGGACCGATCATCGCCTGTGAGTCCGGCAACCGGAACATCGAGAACCCGGGGCCGTCCACGGCCAGCGGCTACTTCCAGTTCGTCGACGGCACCTGGCGAGCCTACGGCGGCGGCAAGTACGCCCCACGCGCGATCGGCGCGACGTTCGAGCAGCAGCTCGAGATCGCCAACCGGGCCTACGCCGCAGAAGGCCTCCGCCCCTGGACCGCGTCGAAGTCGTGCTGGGCCGGCAAGACCAGCACGGCGCCGCGGCAGACGGCGCCGGCCAAGCCCAAGGCGACCCCGAAGACAACGAAGAACGGAACGCCCGCCGCCCAGCCCACGCAGGCCGGAGGCGGCGTCTACGTGGTTCGGCCTGGCGACACCCTGTCCGAGATCGCCGCCCACCACGGCACAACGTGGCAACAGCTCCATGCCGCTAACCGCGGCGCCGTGCCGAACCCGAACCGGATCTTCCCCGGCCAACGGCTGTCGCTCAACGGTCCGGCCACCGCATCGACTTCGGCACCGACGGCGCCGGCCTCGTCGCTCGGTGGGCGGCTCGTCGCGCAGGCCCGCACCTACGCCGGGACGCCCTACCGGTGGGGCGGCACCACCCGCGCCGGAATGGACTGCTCCGGGCTGGTCTACCGGGCGCTGAAGGATCTGCGGATCTCCCCGCCGCGGACCGCCACCGCGCAGGCCGCCTGGACAATCCGCATCCCCGCGGGCGAGGCCCGACCGGGGGACCTGGTGTTCGTGGGCTCCCCGGCGCATCACGTCGGGATCTACATCGGCGGCGGCCGGATGATCGACAACTCGCATCCCGGCACCGTCGTGCAGGAACGCGCGGTGTTCCCCGGCAGCTACTTCGGCCGGATTCCCAGCTGACCAGTCATAACACCCGACCGTTTGGGGGTTCCGTGTCGTCTACCCGTTCCCGCCTGCCCGCCGGGCTGACGCTGCTGCTGTCCGGGCTGCTGGCCCTGACCGGCTGCCAGTTCTCCGGCGGCACCACCCAGGTCATCGACGACGCCGGGGGCTGCACCGAGATCACCCTGCCGAGCGTGGAGCTGGCGGCGCCGACCGCACCGACCACGCTGCCCGGAATCGGGCTTGCCCCCTGCCCGACCACCGAGCCGCCCCCGCCCACCACCGAGCCGCCGCCCCCGGCGGCCGACGTGGCGATGACCGCCACCCCCGGCGACGGGCAGGTCCGCCTCGATTGGACCACCACCCGCACCGATGTCACCGGCTGGCACATCGCCCGCGACGGCGTCGACACCGGCGGGGACGGCCCGTGGGGCACCGACCTGGCCGCCGCGGCCCGCACGTTCACGATGAACCTGCTGCACAACGGCAGCGAGTACCACTTCACGCTGACCCCGCAGACCGCGGCGGGACCGCTGCCCGACGTGGTGGTGGCGGCCACCCCGGGCACTGGCGCGCCCCCGCCCACCACCGACCCGACCAGTCCGCCGCCCACCAGCGAGCCCCCGCCGGGCGGGGACGGCACCGAGGCCGCGGTGAAGTTCGGCTGGGGCGCCCCGATCTGGGCCGACGAGTTCAACTACACCGGCTCCCCGGACCCGGCCAAGTGGAGCGTGTACGGCGAGGGCGGCACCGACGGGTGCTGGCCCGGGCACGCCGGCAACGGCCGACGCTGCGTGCACACCGCCACCGTGAACGGCTCGAAGCTGATCCAGACCGGGGAGGCCGACGGCGACACCGCCGGGATGGCCGCCAAGTCCGACCGGCAGTACGGCCGCTGGGAGGCCCGAGTCCAGTCCGCCTCGACCGGGCCGGGCAGCAACACCTACCACCCGCTGCTGATCATCTGGCCGACCTCGAACCAGTGGCCGGCCGGTGGCGAGTACGACTTCTGGGAGAACGCCGCCCCGGACGGCACCTGCGCCGGGCACTTCATCCACTACCCGCACCCGAACCTGCCCGTGCAACAGGAGGGCGGATGGTGCATGACTCCAGGCATCAACCTCAACGAGCCGCATAACGTCGCGATCGAGTGGACCCCCGACCACATCGCCGGGTTCATCGACGGCACCGAGGTGTACCGCTACTCCGGCGGCGCCATCGCCGGGGTCCGGTCCAACATCCAGGACATGCCCTCCGGGCACCTGACCATCCAGCTCGACAACTTCTCCGGCACCAACATGCAGCCGGCGAAGTACGAGATCGACTGGGTGCGGGTCTACGCGCTCTGACACACGGCCGGCCCGGTCAGACCTATGTCCCTGACCGGGCCGGCAGCACGGGAAGGGGCGGCCCGCCGGTGGACGCCGTCGTCACAGCGATCATCGGCGCCGCACCCCAGCTTGGCGGCGCCGGCATCCTGCTCATCCTGTTCGGGATGGCGCTGCGCCGCGAAGCGCAGGACCGCACCGACTACCGCACCCAGCTCACCGCGATCACCGAACGGCACGCCGCCGAACTCAGCCGGATCAACCAGGCCCACGACGACGAGCTCGCGCAGCTGAAAGCCGACATCAAAGAGCTCCGCCGACAACTCGCCGAGGTCAACGCCGCCCTCGACGCCGAGCGGGACCGGCGGCGACGGGCAGAGGACACCGCCATGTACCAGCGTCGCCCAGAGGATGATCCGCCGTGGGCTGGCTGAGCCGAGCCCGCCATCGGACACGGCAAACCCGTCCGCGGTGGCTGCTGCTCGCCGTCGCGGCGGTCGCCGTGCTGTTCCTAGTTGGTTCGTTGCTGGTGGCTCGGGTGGGGCGGCAGGACGCGCAGGACGCGCAGCAGGTCACCGCGCAGCAGCGGGACGCCACCGCCGCCCAGGCCCAGTCGCTTGCCGCGCAGATCCGCGCCGAATGCGACGCCGCCCGGTTGACCGGCCCGGTGTGTGAGACCGCGGTGCGCGTCGAGCGGGACCCGATTCCCGGCCCGGCCGGCCCGATGGGCCCGCCAGGACCGCCGGGGCCTCGAGGTCCCCGAGGGGAGCCGGGGGTGTCCCCTCCGTGCCTCTCGGAGCCGATGCAGTGTCGGGGCGAACCGGGCCCGCGGGGCCAGGCCGGGGCCGACGGTGCCGCAGGCAAAGACGGCCCGCCCGGGCCGGCTGGCCCGCAGGGTCCACCGGGCCCGGCTGGTCCGGTGTGCCCGCCCGGCGAGGAGCAGGCGCAGGTGACCTACCAGGACGGGCAGACCGGCACTGCCTGCGTCAAGTCCCCACCGCCCGCGGAACCGAACGAATGAGCAGGGAGGCCGAGTGAGCGATCCGCTGCGACTGGATGCGCAGTCCCGCGCCTACCGCGAGATGGACGCGGTCGAGCGGTACGGCGACATCGAGCTCGGCGCGCACGCCGAAGCCGAACACGAGCCCGCCACGAGCCTGGACGGGATCCGGCTGCCCGAGGACTACGAGGCCGAGCTGTGGGACGCCGGCCGGGAGCAGCCGAAGACGCCCGATGCGGCGCGCGAAGCGCTGGCCGCGCGGATCGCCGACCCGACCGCCCCGGACGGGCCCGAGTCAGTCGGCGCCTACGACGACCTGGAGGACTGATGGGGGTCCGCGCGCTCTGGCTGGCCGACGCGGCCCGGCTCACCGGCTACCCAGTGCTCGAGGTTGCCGGCTGGCGCACCCGCGGCCACGGCGACTTCCGACTGCTCGAGGGTGTGGTGCTGCACCACACCGCCGACGGCCCGACGGGCAACTACCCGTCGTTCGGGGTGGTCCGCTACGGTCGGGCGGGTCTGCGCGGCCCGCTGGCGAACCTGGGGTTGGCCCGAGACGGCACCATCCTGGTGTTCGCGTCCGGGGTGGCCTGGCACGCCGGACCCAGCCGCTGGGCCGGGTTCACCGACCTCAACGACGAATTCCTCGGCATCGAGGCCGAATCCCGCGGCACCGTCGACGACTGGACCCCCGCCCAGCGGGACGCCTATCCGCGGCTGGTCGCCGCGCTCCTGTACTTCCTGCGCCGCCCCGCCTCGCGGGCGTGCGGGCACCTGGAGTGTGCGGTCCCCGCCGGACGCAAGATCGACCCCGCCTTCTGGGACCTGGGCGCGCTGCGCCGCCAGGTCGACTGGATGCTCGCTGACCCGCTTGCCCGGATTCCCCGTTTCGCACAGGAGGACAACATGCCAACCGCCCGCGAGATCGCCGACGCGATCCTGGACACCCCGATCGACCGCGAAGGCGACATCACCGAGGCCCAGCGGGAGCGGCCGACCACGCTGCGCGCGGTGCTGGCATGGTCGGACGCCAATCTGGTGCACGCGCCGTGGACGTCACCTGCCGCCGCCGACCTCGCGCGGAGGGTCGGGGAGGTGCACCGGACGTTGCAGTTTGGGGTGGCGGGGGAGCGGACCGCCGGCGACCTCGTGGCCTGGTTGCACGCGCAGTTCGGCCGTCTGGGCTCGGCGGGGGATGCCGGGCAGGTCGCTGAGGCGTTGCTCGAGGCTGGGATCGGCCGGCAGGTCGCCGACGCCCTCGTCGCCCGGCTCGGCCCCGACCCTGACCCCGAGCCGGAGCCGGAGCCGGAGCCGGAGACTTCGGCGGCGTGACCCGTCGGCGGGCCTGGGATCTCGCGTGGGCCGCGTGGGCCGCCGCCACCCTCTCCTCTTTCGCCTGGTTGGAGGCCGCCGCGCTGCGCCGCGACCGGCATCCGACCCTGTCGCGCACGCTCGCCAGGTGGCTCGGGGTGCACCCGCGCCGGCGGTGGGGCCGCGCCGCGCCGCTCGTGTTCCTCATGTTCTGGGCGTGGCTCACGGTCCACGTGACCCGGATTCGATGATCTCGGAGGGAAGATCCGGATGATTACTGTCGCGTTCTGGCGGTCCGCCGCCGAGCGGTCCGTCAAGACCATGGCACAGTCGCTGCTCAGCCTCTGGCTGGTCGGGGACGTGATGTTCAACGTGCTGGCCGTCGACTGGCCGCTGGCCGGTGGGGTCTCCCTGGGCGCCGGGGTGATCTCGCTGCTCACGTCGATCGCGTCTGCCCCGGTGCACGGCGACGGCACTCCGTCACTGGTCGGCGAGGGCGACCACCGGCCACGGCACGCCGCCTGATGCCCGCCGTCCGGGCCGACCTCATCGTCGAGGCCGGCTCCTACGAGCCCCAGTACTGGGTCATCACCGACCCCGACTCGGGCCAGCCGCTGGACCTGACCGCGCCCGGCTACCTGGTGCACGCGGTCGTCGCCAGCCGGGAGGACGGCACCGGCGACGTGCTGCTCGACCTGCCCGACCACTCGGTGTGGCGGCGCACCCCCGACGGGCGGATCTATTTCGAGCCGCCATCCGCGCTGTCAACCGGATGGAAGTCGGTGCGCGGCTTCTACCAGGCAGAACTGTCCCACCCGTCCGGGGAGACCGTCCGGTTCTCCCAAGGACGGTTCATTGTGGACCCCGAGCTTGTGAAGGACTGATCGTGGCTGAGATCTTCCCCGACGAGGGGCTGGACTACCTGCTGGGCATCGTCCCGAAGGGCGGTGCCGCCCCCACCGATCTGTACCTGTTCCTGTTCACCTCGCAGACCGCGTCCACGGTGCCGGCCGCGGACGCGGTGCTGGCCACCGAGACCGGGGTGACCGAGGCCGCCTTCCCCGGCTATGCCCGGGTGGCGGTGGACGCCGCCGACTGGGGGGCGGCGGGCGCGGACACGATCTGGTCGCAGGCGGTGCGCGCGGTGACAGCCGAGCAGAAGGCGTTTCCGCAGGCCACCGGGGCGGACCCGACCGCGATCAACGGGTTCGGGTTGGCCACTGCGGCGACCGGTGGGGTGGCGGTGTTCTACAGCAACTTCGACGACGAGACCGCGATCCCGGGGGTGGCCCTGGGGGACACCATCAAGGTGACCCCCAAGTTCGGGCTGGGCGGCTGAGCGGGGGCTGAGCGGTGCCCACCACCGGCCCGGTCTACGCGGGCGCCGCCGCCGCGGTCGCCCAGACCTGGACCGGGCTGGGTAACGCCACCGGCGGCCCGGACAACGCCACCGCGACGTGGACCTCCGGCACCCGCAGCACCACCGGCACCGTCGAGCTGTCGGGCTTCGGGTTGCACGCGGTGCTCCCGCCCGGCGGGGACGCCACCAGCGTCATGGTCACCGTCCGCTCCTCAGTGTCCGACACCTTCCGCATCACCAGCCACACCGCGCAGCTGTACCTCGGCGGTACCCCGGTCGGGTCGCCGACCACGCTAACCAAGCAGACCGGGCTCACCGATCAGGCGTTCGTCGTGCCCGGGCCGATCCCGTACGCGCAGCTCGCGGATCTGCGGGTGCGGGTGTCGGGCACCAAGGGCGTGCAGACCACCACCACCACCGTCGCGGTGGACGCGGTGTGGGTCGAGGTCAGCTACGAGCAGCCGTCGACGACCCACGAGCAGACCGGCGGCGCCGCCGCCCGGGCCGCGGCCGGCGGGTGGCGGCTGGTCACCGGCCCCACCGGCTACGCGCTGTCCGGGGCCGCGGCAGCCGCGGTGTCCGCGGCCGGGGCGAAGACCGTCACCCCGGCGGCGACCCACGGCACGGCGGGCGGCGCGGCGAGCGCCGCGGCCGGGTCGGGGACCGTTGTGGTCACCGCCGCGGTGACACACGCGCAGACGGGTGGGGCGGCGAGCGCGGCCGCCGG
>NZ_JBHSQW010000003.1:0-1664 GCF_042658695.1 Pseudonocardia hispaniensis
CCGGCGGCCGCTCATCTAGCCGTTCGGGCGTCCGCGCAGGGTGCGGTAGTGGTGGATCAGGGCGGTGGTGGAGGGGTCCAGGTCGTGGAGGTCGGGGGGGTGGGGGCTGCTGAGTTTGGGGGTGAGGTGGGTGGCCAGGGTTTTGCCGAGTTCGACGCCCCATTGGTCGAAGGAGTCGATGCCCCAGATGGTGCCTTGGACGAGGGTGAGGTGTTCGTAGTGGGCGATGAGTTGGCCCAGGGTTGAGGGGGTGAGTCGGGGGGCCAGGAGGGTGCTGGTGGGGCGGTTGCCGGGCATGGTTTTGTGGGGGATCAGTGCGGGTGGGGTGCCGGTGGCGGCCAGTTCGGCGGGGGTGCGGCCGAAGGCCAGGGCGGCGGTTTGGGCGAACAGGTTGGCCATGAGTAGGTCGTGGGCGTCGGCGGGGCCGTCGCCGGGGAGTGGGTGGTGGGGGTGGGCGAAGCCGAGGAAGTCGGCGGGGATCAGTCGGGTGCCCTGGTGCAGGAGTTGGTGGAAGGCGTGTTGGCCGTTGGTGCCGGGTTCGCCCCACCAGATCGGGGCGGTGGGGGTGTGGACCGGGGTGCCGTCGGCGCGCACGGTTTTGCCGTTGGATTCCATGGTCAGTTGTTGCAGGTAGGCGGGCAGCCGGTGCAGTTGGTGGGCGTAGGGCAGCACGGCGTGGGTGGGGGCGCCGAAGAAGTTGGTGTACCAGATCCCGAGCAGTCCGGCGATCACCGGCAGGTTCTGCGCGAGGGGGGTGGTGCGGAAGTGGGTGTCGATGGCGTGCATGCCGGCCAGGAACTCGGTGAATCGGTCCGGGCCGATCGCGAGCATCAACGACAGTCCGATCGCGGAGCCGAGCGAGTAGCGCCCGCCGACCCAGTCCCAGAACTCGAACATGTGGGCCGGGTCGATGCCGAACCCGCGGACCCGGTCGGTGTTGGTGGACACGGCGACGAAGTGGCGGGCCACCGCCTGCTCGGCGCCGAGCCCGGCCAGTAGCCAGGTGCGGGCGTTGCGGGCGTTGGTCAGGGTTTCCTGGGTGGTGAAGGTCTTGGAGGCGACGATGAACAGGGTGCTGGCCGGGTCCAGCTCGTGCAGGGTCGTGGCCAGGTCGGTGGGGTCGATGTTGGACACGAACCGGAAGGTCAGCTCGGGGTGGGCGTAGTCGGCCAGGGCCTGGTGGGCCATCACCGGGCCCAGGTCCGAGCCGCCGATGCCGAGGTTGACCACGGCCCGGATCGGCTGTCCGGTGTGTCCGGTCCAGGTGCCGGTGCGGACCGCGGTGGCGAAGTCGGCCATCCGGTCCAGCACCGCGTGCACCTCGGGGACCACGTCGCGGCCGTCCACCAGCAGGGTCGCGGTGCGGGGCAGCCGCAGCGCGGTGTGCAGCACCGGGCGGTCCTCGCTGGTGTTGATCCGGGCCCCGGTGAACATCGCCTCGATCCGGGCGGGTAGCCCGGCCCGCCGGGCCAGCGCCACCAGCAGCGGCAGGGTGTCCCGGGTGATGCGGTGCTTGGAGTAGTCCAGCACCAGATCCGCCCCGGTCGCGGTGAACGCCGCGGCCCGGCCCGGATCGGCGGCGAACAGATCCCGCAGATGCAGCGGGGCGATCTCGCGATGATGCGCGACCAACGCGGACCACTCCCGAGTGACGGTGATATCGG
>NZ_JBHSQW010000004.1:0-42530 GCF_042658695.1 Pseudonocardia hispaniensis
AAGGTGAGTGACTTGGACGGTCTGCCACTCTTCCCCGCCGGGATCTCGCACAGGCCGACGACGTTGCGGCGCACCTTGTCTCGGGCCATCGCGTACGTCACCGCACGGTTGAGGATCGAGTGCATGAGGCGCAACGGTGCGCGGGCCTTGCGCGCCATCTCGACCTCCATGTCGATGCCCCGCCCTGCCAATGACGCAGTGTTGCGGGCGATCAGATCAGTGGGCCGCACCCACTCGATACCGCGCGCCCGGTGTTCCTCGAGCTTCTGCTCGACCTCTGCCGCTCAGCCGCATTGGCGATCTCTAGTAGTACTTTGTTAGGTCGAGTCGAGCGGGGTGTCGCGTCGGACGGAAGAGTTGTCGGCAGGTGTGGCAGGCGCCGGTCCAGATGCCGAGGAGGGTCTGGAGCTCGCGGAGGACGGCGTAGAGGGTCAGGCCGGCGCAGGGGCTTGTGGGTCGTAGCGCAGGCTGGTGCAGAAGGCCTGGGCCAGTGCGGTGAGGGTGAGGTGGCGGTGCCATCCCAGGTAGGAGCGGCCTTCGAAGTGGTCCAGGCCGAGGCCGTGTTTGAGCTCGCGGTAGTCGTGCTCGATGCGCCAGCGGATCTTCGCCAGCCCGACCAGCTCTCGCAGGGGTGTGTCGGCGGGCAGGTTGGACAGCCAGTAGTCGGTGGGCTCGGGCTCACCGGGCGGCCATTCGGCGATCAGCCAGCACTCGGGCAGCGTGCCGTCGACGGCGCGGGGGATGTTGCGGTTGGCCGGGCGGACCCGCAGGGCCAGGAACCGGCCGCTCATCGCCGCGGTCGGGTTCTTCGTGGTCCTGCGGCTGCCGTGGCGCCAGGTGACCCGCCGCAACTCTCGTCGTCCTGCCCGTAGGGCGAGCGCGACCAGGGTGGACGGGGCGTCGGGGTAGGCGGGAACGGGTGGGCGGCCGCGGCCGCCGTAGGGTGGGGTCACCGGCTCGGCGTCGACGGGGTGGGCGCTGGTGGTGGCCGTGACCGCCAGTACGTAGGAGAAGCCGCGCTCGTCGAGGCCGAGTCGGAACGCGGTGGCATCGCCGTAGCCGGCGTCGGCGACCACCGGCAACCGGTTCAGCCCCCACCCGCCGGCGGGCTCGCCGTCGATCTCCTGCGGCCCGGTGATCTCGTCGAGCATCTCCAGCACCTGGCGCCACTTCTCGGCATGCCGCACGTCATCGGGGATCCTGGCCCGTGCTCGCCGGGCCCGGATCGCCGCGCGAACCTGCGGGTCGGCGGCGTGGTCGGTGACGGTGTCGTCCCAGCTCTTCGGCAGGAACAGCCGCCAGTCGATCGCCGCCGAGGCCCAGTCGGTGACCGCGTGCACGCTGACCCCGATCTGACAGTTCCCGACCTTGCCCAAGGTGCCGGAGTACATCCGCGCCACCCCGGGCGAGTCCACCCCGTCCTTCGGGAACCCGGAGTCGTCCACGACGAACGCCCGCGGCCGGATGAACCCCGCCGCCCAGCGCGCCAACCTGCCGCGGACCTGCGAATGGTCCCAGGTCGAGGACGTGACGAACTGCTGCAACCGCTGGTGATCCACCCCGAGGCGGGCCGCCATCGGCTGCATCGACTTGCGCTTGCCATCCAGCAACAGCCCACGCACATACAGCTCGCCCGTGGCCCGCTGATCCGACCGGGCCAGGCCGCCGAGCATCCCGGCCGCGAACGCCTGCAGCCGCGGCCGCACCTGCGCTATCTCCTCCGGGGTCACGACCCGAACGAGATCACGAACCGCACCGGATCAGCGGGAACGACACACCTAACAAAGTACTACTAGAGCAGATCGCCGTTGTCATCGACCAGATACGGACAGCCGGAGGAACCGCCGAACTCTCACGAACGATCGCCGACTGGGAAAGCAAGGTGACTAAGCAAGGGCTGGCGATGCTCAACGCATCAGGCGAACTCAGCGCGTACCTGACCGTGCGGACCAGTGCGACGTAGCGGTGGGAGGCGCGGCTCCCACCGCGCGGAGCCGCGCGAACGGCGTGGCTCAGGCCCTCAAGAGAGCGACCAGTGACCGACTTCCCCATACGCAGAGTCCATCACGGACTCAGTGTGTGCCTCGTCGAAGGAGTAGTGCTTGAGGTTGCCTGCCCAGTAACGCAGGATTCGCGCCAGTTCTTCCGAGGGCTGACCTTCAACCGCCTCAAGATTAACGACGAGCTGAAACTTCGTGATCTTCGACTTCTCATTAATCATCCCTCAAGTCTAACATTGTATTAGCGGTTGATACTTTTCTGTTGATCAAGCTGAGTAGTTCGGCAGTTGTGTCTCCTACACCTTCAACGACGAGTGGCTCCTCCTGCCGTGAAGCATGAGGCAGCATCGCTGCTTCACCATCGCAGTTCGGATGACACTCGCCCGCTCCACATGCTCGCTTGGTCCTTCAGCGTGCGTGTCGATTCCCCCACACGTCTGGCACTAAGAGTGCGGGCCGCGCGCTGCGCGCGCACCTGACCCCCGAGACCGCCCCTCCCGTGACGATCTCGGGGAGGGGCCGTCGTGGTGATGACGATCCGGGTCATGTCGTCCGGCAAAGGGTACGAGTATCTGCTGAAGTCAGTCGTCGTCGGTGACGGAGACCGGGAGATGAGCAGCCCGCTAACCCGGTACTACACCGAGACCGGGAACCCGCCCGGGACGTGGATCGGTGCCGGCCTGATGAGCCTCGACAACGGGCGCACGCCAGCGTTGGCCGAGGGCAACACGGTGACTGAGGAACACTTGGCCCGGCTGCTCGGTGACGGCATCCATCCGGTCACTGGCGAGAAGCTGGGCAAGAGGTTCCCCTCGCTGCAACCTCCACGCGAGCGGATTGCGGCCCGCATTGCACGACTCGACCCCGACTTGCGGGGCGCGGCACGGGCAGAGGCGGTGCGGCGCATCCGTGAGGAAGAGGTTGCGAAGAAATCGCGCACGGCTGTTGCAGGGTTCGACTTGACGTTCTCACCGCCGAAGTCGGTCAGTGCAATCTGGGGCGTGGCCGATGCGGGCACGCAGGCGCTGATTGCGCAGGCGCATCACGCCGCGATGCGCGACACGATCGCGTTGCCGGAGGATCGCGTCGCTGCAACCCGCGTCGGTGCTGGTGGCATCGCGCAGATGCCGATCGTGGGCGTGATCGCCACGGCGTTCGACCACTACGATTCCCGAGCCGCCGACCCGCAACTGCATACGCACGTTGTGGTGTCGAACAAGGTGCAGGGCGAGGACGGGCGCTGGCGCACGCTCGACTCGCGCCGACTGCACAAGGCGGCTGTCGCTCTCTCGGAGTCGTACAACGCCTTTGTCACCGACCACACCGCGCGGCTGCTCGGTGTGACGTGGGTGCCCATTGACCGGGGCAAAGACCGCAACACCGGGTGGGAGATCGAGGGCGTTCCGGCGGCCTTGATCGCGGAGTTCTCGCGCCGCACGACCGGAGGCAGCGACGGCGCGGAGGGCATCGAGCAGGTCAAGAACCGGCTGATCGAGCAGTACGTCGCCGATCACGGGCGGCAACCCTCGGCGGCGACGATTGCGAAGCTCCGCCAGCAGGCGACCTTGGAGACCAGGCCCGAGAAGGAACTGCACTCACTGGCCGACCTCACCGCCGCCTGGCGTGCGCGTGCCGAGGTTGTGCTCGGTGAGGACGCACCTACTTGGGCGCAACACCTGCTCGACCGGGCTGCGACCGAAGCCCGGCTACGTACAGACGATCTCGGGCTGGAGCAGGTCGAGGATCTCGCATCCGTGGTGCTGATGAGCGTGGCGAACCGGCGCGCAACCTGGGGGCGATGGAACCTGCACGCCGAGACGATGCGGCAGCTCATGGGGGTCCGGTTCGCAACCACCGATGACCGCATCCGGGTGCTCGATCAGGTCATCGCGCACGCCGAAGCCGAATCGCTCCGGCTCACCCCGGACTACGGCCGCGCCGTTCCCGCCCACTATGTCGATGGTGAGGGCAACAGGTTCCAGCCGGTCGATCAGATTGCCTACTCCAGCCAAGACATTCTCGACGCCGAGCAACGTCTCCTCGCGCTCAGTCAGCGCACCGGTGGGCCAGCACTGACGGCGCGGCTCGTTGCACGGCATACCTCACGGAAGATCAGGGGCGTCCGGCTCGACCCCGATCAGGCTGTCGCTATCACCCGCATTGCCCGTTCCGGTCTGACGCTCGATCTGCTGGTCGGCCCCGCTGGTTCCGGCAAGACCACCGCGCTGCGCGCCCTGCACCGGGCATGGACAGCCGCGCACGGACGCGACTCGGTGATCGGCCTCACACCGTCAGCGGCTGCCGCCGAAGTGCTCGGCGACTCGCTCGGCGTGCGAGCAGAGAACATCGCGAAGCTCCTCTACGAATATCACCACAGACGTTGGAACCTCGAAGCTGGACGGCTCGTGCTCGTGGACGAATCCTCCCTCGCCGGAACCCTCGCGCTCGATCGCATCACCAAGCATGCTGCCGAGGTCGGAGCCAGGTCGTGCTCATCGGCGATTGGGCGCAACTCTCGGCGGTCGAGACCGGCGGAGCGTTCGGGATGCTCGTCCGCCATCCCAGCCCACACGGCCCGGCCTCCTCATGGGCGCCGGGCCGTTTCTGTGCGGATAGCACTGAAAAGATCACGGCTGCCCGAATGCCGAGACGCAGTACCGGACCACGGTCTCCACCCGGTTGGTGGTCTTGACGCCGGCGGCGCGGGCGAGGACGACTCGGGTCGAGGGTATGGGGTCGGTGATCTCGCGACAGATCAGGGGCCTGCCTTCGAAGCTCTCCATCGCCGGCCACCGCTGCACGAGGATCGCAAATCCGAGTCCGCGACCCACGGCCGCCCTGACCACCTCCATGCTGTTGGATCTCAGCCCGACGCGTGGCTCTATCCCGGCGGAACGAAGGACGGCCTCGCTGTCGTAGACGCCCGGCGATGTTATCGGGGTGATGAGGGGCTCGGCGGAGAGATCTGCGAGCCAGATCGACTCCTGGTCGGCGAAACGATGGTTCGCCGACAGCAGGATGTAGGGCCGAAGAGTCGCGATGGTCTGGCAATGCAGCCCAGTCATGTCCTGCGAGGCATACATCAGGGCCACATCGCAGTCCCCGTTGAGTAACGCTTGCCGCAGCGTCTCTGCGGCTCCCTCGAGGATCGCAACGGTCAGCTTCGGGAACTGGCATCCGAGATCATCGAGCATTCGCGGGACGACGAACGGGGCCAGCGTCGAGGAACAGCCGAACGTGAGCCGGCCGTGGATCGCCACGCCTTCCGTTCGCGCCGTGAGTTGCAGCCCCTCGGCGGAGAGAAGCAGGGCGCGTGCCTCCGGAAGGACGCGCGTTCCCGCTTCCGTGAGGACCACCCCTTTCGCCTTCCGCCGGATGAACAGCTGCACACCCAGATGGCGCTCCAGTTCCGAGATCGCGAGCGCGACCGCGGTGTGCGAGGTGTTGCAGGTCTTCGCGGCCGCACTGATCGTTCCGAGTTTGGCCGTCTGCACGAAGTACTCGATCTGTCGCAGAGAGTAGTCAACCTGCATGCGCTGTCCTCTGGCGATCGCGTTGCCGCCGACCTCGAGGAGACGGTCGGGACCGGGAGGGTCGACGGGCGGTGTCTCCGGAGCATAATCCATGTAGAACCTACTTTCAATGCATATAAGACAATATTTACAAGCATTGGTGGGCTCCCTGAGACTCAACGGCAGCCAGCCCCCGGAGACGATGGCGGGTCAGGACCTCCATGACACTGGAGGCTCTGGACCGTGGGTTCACAAGGCCCCGACGGATCCTGCGGTCCACGCAGAGTCGCGATCCGCTGACCCCGGACCTGCATCGGCCGACGAGCGCATGTCGGCCCCCTCGCCGGGCCGGGCTCCCACCTGCGCTCGACCACCACGTATGGAGGCAGACCCGATGAAAAGACGCCTGCTCAGCCTGGCCATCGCAGCCAGCGTGCTCGTGCTGGCCGGATGCTCCGGTGGCGGGCCCGCCGCGAGCGACGGCGGGGGTGACACGATCACCCTCAAAGCCGCGTCGCCCGCCGCCGGCCCGGAGCACTTCAACAGCACGCCGTTGATCGCCTACCTCGACGCGGTCAAAAAGGCGAGCGGCGGGCGCATCGACTACGAGATCTACTACGGTGGCGCGCTGGTACCGGCCGCCGAGATCGGGAACGCGCTCGGCGACGGCACGGTCGATCTGGGCATGATTCTCGCCTCGTACAAGCCCGACGACTACCAGGTCAGCAACTGGCTGTCCCAGGCGGCGTTCGTCGGACACACCGAGGCTCCCGGGTCGGTGCTGGAGAAGTCGGCTGCCGACCTGGAGTGGTGGTGGACGAACGACGATGCCCGCAAGGCCGACTGGACGGACAACGGCATCGTCCCGATGCTCCCGGGGGTCACGCCGAGCGCCGCCTACCAGATGCTCTGCCGGGAACCGGTGACGAACCTCGCCGAGGCGCGGGGCCGGACCGTCAAGACCTCGGGAACGGCCGAGGTGGCGACCGCCAAGGCCATGGGGATGGCCAGCACGTCGATCCCTGCGGCCGAGACGTTCGAGGCGTTGCAGCGCGGCGTGGTGGACTGTGTCTTCAACAACCCCGGCGGGATGGCGCACAACGGTTTCTGGGACGCGGCCAAGCACTTCACGACGGTCAATCTGCCGCCGTTCATCACGTGGGGGTTGTTCTTCTCGGAGGCGACCTGGGACCGGCTCTCCCCCGAGGACCGGGCGATTCTCTGGGAGAACCTCCCGGCCTACCTCGAGAAGGAGATGGCCAATGCCATCGACATCGAGACCACGTTCTACCAGGGCGCACCCGCCAAGGGGGTGACCCTCCACGACGCCGATGAGGGCCTGCGCTCGGCGATCCGCGACCAGCAGCGGGGGGTGCTGCAGGACCTTCCGGCCCGGGCACCGAGCGTGCTCACGGATCCGTCCGCGGCGCTGCAGGACTACCTCGGCCTGCACGACAAGTGGAACGGGATGCTCAAGACCGACCTCGGCATCGCCTCGGACGATTCGTGGGCGCAGTGGGCCAGCCAGCAGAACGTCCCGGCGGTGCCGGTCGCGGAGTTCGCCCGCAAGCTCTACGACGAGGTGCTCGCATCCCGCATGCCGGAGCGGCCGTGAGCGGCCGGGAGCAGCACCGCGGCCTGCACGCGCTCTCGTCGGCGGGCGTCTATCTGGCGTCCGTGGCGCTTCTTTTGCTCATGGGCTATGTGGTGCTGAACGTGGTCCTCCGGTACCTGGGGCACCCACTACCGGGGGTGACGGAGATCAGCGGCCGATGGATGATGGTGCCGCTGGTGTTCGCCGGTATCGCCGTTGCGCAGTTCAAAGGTGAGCATCTGACGGTCAGCTCGCTCGTCGAGCTGTGCGACAAGCGGCTCCAGCGGGCCCTCGTTCACGTCGCGATCGCCCTCGATGTGATCTTCATGGCGATGGTCGGCTACTTCGGTTTCCGCGGTGCGGAGAAGTCACGTGGGGTCGGCGAGACCGGAATCGACTCGGGCGTGGCTCTCTGGCCCACCCGCTATCTCGTGCCGATCTGCACCGTCCTGATCGTGCTCGGCACCTACGTGCTGTGGCGGACCTCCCGGTCGGAGGCCACTGGCCAGGGGCTCGGCGGAATCGCGCCGAGCGAGACGCGGGGGTGACGATGGTGCGGCTACTGGAGAAGCTCCCCGCCGGCGTGGGGCCGACGTCGCCGACCTCGCGGACATCCAGGACCACATCCATCGCCACCATCGGCGTCGGAGTCCTCCTGGTCAGCGGAACCGCTGCGGCGGTCGCACTCGGGTTCCTGCATTGGGATCCGATCGTCTCCGGCTTCCTCACGATCGTGGCGCTGCTGTGCATGCTGTTGGTCCGCGTTCCGATCGGGGCGGCGATGGGGATTGCCGGTGTGCTCGGCGTCTACAGCGTCCAGGGCATGCGCGGCCTCGAGTCGATGCTCGAGTCGCTCCCGCACGACCAAGCGGCAAGTTGGTCGCTGAGCGTCATCCCGATGTTCGTACTCATGGGGATGCTGCTGTGGCGCTCCGGCGTGACCAGCCGGATGTACGAGACCGCCGGGCAGTGGCTCGGCTGGCTACCGGGTGGACTGGCGGTCACCACGAACGTGGCAGGCGCCGGCCTCAGCGCGGCCAGCGGCTCCACGATCGGCGTGACCTACGCACTCGGTCGGGTCGCGGTGCCCGCGATGATCGCGGCGAACTACCCGACGCGGCTCACCCTGGCATCGGTCATGATGGTCGGGAGCTCGGCTCAGCTGATCCCGCCGAGCCTGCTCCTCGTCGTCTACTCCGGCCTGGCGAACACGGTGGTGGGTGACCAGCTGGTCGCCGGCATCCTGCCCGGGGTGCTGATCGCGGTGGTCAACACCGTGGTGCTCGTCGTCTGGGCGGCCGCCGCACAGAAGCGCTCCGGAGTCAGCTTCGATCGGGTGCAGACGACCTGGCGGGGACGCTGGATGTCGCTGGGACAGGTGTGGCCGGTGGCTGTCCTCATCGCAGTCGTGGTCGGTGGTCTCTACCTGGGCTGGTTCACCGCGACCGAGGCCGGCGCCGTGGGCGCGTTCATGTCGCTGGTGTACCTGTTCGTCTACCAGCGTGGTGAGGCGCCACGGGCGCTCAAGCAGGCCTGCATCGACACCGTCTCGACCGTGGGTGCCATTTTCATCCTGGTCATCGGCGCCGCGGTCTTCTCGCGGGCGATGGCGCTCACCGGGGTCACCCGGGCCATCGCGGAATGGGTGGCGGATGCCGGTTTCGGCACGATGTCGTTCGCGTTCCTGCTGATCGTCGTCTTCATGGTTCTCGGGCTCTTCCTGGAGCCCATGTCCATGATGCTCCTCACGGTACCGGTGCTCCTGCCGGTCCTCGGGGCGCTCGATGTCGACCTGATCTGGTTCGGCGTGTTCATCGTGCTGATGGGGGAAATTGCGAACGTGACGCCGCCGGTGGGGATCCTGCTCTACGTGGTGCACCGGCTGACCCGGGACCGGGAGGTGAACCTGGGGCGCGAGATCACTCTGAAAGATGTCATCACGGGTGCGATGGCCTTTGTCTGGACCGGGATCACGCTCGCCGTTCTGCTCATTCTTTTTCCCGGGATTGTCGGGGTGAGCGGCTAGCTCCACGATGTTCGCTGGTCTCTCGCAGTACGACTGAAAAGGGAATGTGACCAAGTGGAAGATGTGACGGCTGTTGCGGTCCAGACGTCGACCGGGTTGGATGTCGGGAAGAACATCGAGACCACGCTGGCGCATCTCGACCGGCTGGCCGAGGGGCGAACGCGTCCGGACCTGGTGTGTCTGCCGGAGATGTTCACGTTTCGTGCGCTCGGAGCCCGGCCGACACATGAGGTCGCCGTTCGCCGGGAAAGCGGCCTCCTGGACGAGTTGTCGGCGCGGGCCCGCACACTGGGCAGCTACCTCGTCGCCGGCTATTTGGTGACGGACGAGAACGGCCGGGTGCATAACGAGACCCAGGTGCTCAACCGGGATGGGAAGCTCGTTGGCCTGCACCGGAAGTCACATCTGTTCGACGCGCCGGGGCACGACGAGTCGGCCCATGTCCGACCGGGGGACAGCCTCACGGTCGTCCGGACGGACTTCGGGACCTTCGGGATCGTGGTCTGCTACGAGCTGCGGTTCCCAGAGATCTCGCGAACGCTCGCCCTGGCGGGAGCCGAGATCCTGGTCGTGCCGAACTCATGGCCCGGGGACGGAACATTCTGCGGCGAGCACGACCTGTCGATCCTGCTGGCCGCGGCCGCGGTGCAGAACCAGGCGTTCGTCGTGCACGCCAACCAGGTCGGAACGGTGGGCGACCTGGATCTGGCCGGGGGTAGCTGCGTGCTCGATCCACGGGGCCGGGTGGTGAAGCGGGCCGGATGCGGTCCCGAGATCGTCACCGCGTGGCTCGACTCCGGTCTGCTGGCGGAGACTCGGTCCAGGCGCCTCGTCTTCAACCATCGGCGGCCGAGCCTCTACGACGTCGCGGCGGTGCAGTCCGTGTCCGGCTGACAGGGCGACCGGCCGACCACGACCGGGAGGCCTGTCACGCCACGTTTCGACCAGATGAATCAACACTGAATGCTTCCGCTGCGGATCTACGGCATCGCCGGCGTGATCCGGGGTGGCGATGAAGCGCGACCTGAAAGACGGAATTTTTTGCAGAAAACAACTGGGCATGATCCACGGGAGTTGGCGCGACGGTCAATTCAGCGGTACATGGAGTTGTGTGACGTCCCGGCGGTGAGATTTGACCGCCGAGAGCTCGCCTCGCTTTTTGCGGACCATGCCGTATGGCAGGGAGTGGGCGACGACAACGCCGCGAAGTTCGGTCGGGTAGTCGGGCCGCGGGCCATCGTGGAGATGCTTGAGAGGTATTTGCCACCGCACGATCACTTTCGGCTCAACATGCATCTTCTGGACCGAGGCACGATGGTGATATCCGATGGAAAAATCGAGGGCGACTGGACGATGATGCGCCTCTCTACCTATGGTGGCGGGCGAAGCGATCTGACGGCATCTCGCCTGAGAGTTGAATTCGAGCTGCATGAGGGACGTGCGCTGATATCGCTGTATCAGCCGCTGCGTATTTGGCAACAGGAAATCGGCGACGAGGTGGTCGACCAGATGTTCGGCGCGTTTTCCGGGAGTACGCAGACGAGCGGGGATCGACACGGAATGGGGATTCCATGAGCATGAGACAGCTAGCGAGGACCGCTGGAGACATCGCGGCGATGGTGGGGGCCGACCGCGTCGAGGCCCAGGTCTACCTCGATCCGGACATCTTCGAACTCGAACTCGAACGAATCTTCTACAAGACCTGGAACTGCGTTGGTCACGAGAGCGAGGTGGCCGAACCGGGGTCGTTCAAGACGCTGGAGATCGGGCGGCGGCCGGTGATCGTGAGCCGGGACCGCGCTGGTCTCCTCAACGTCATGCTGAACCGGTGCCGGCATCGTGGAGCAACGCTCTGTGAACAACCACGTGGCACCATGGCGAGTGGGTTCACCTGCCCGTACCACAGTTGGTCCTACGCCCTGGACGGACGACTGCGAGGTATCCCGTACCCGGACGGATACCCGGCGAGCATGGACAAGTCCGCGCTCAGCCTGACGCGACTTCGCGTGGCGACATACCAGGGCCTCATCTTCGCGAACTTCGATGAGGATGCCGAACCGCTCGAGGACTTCCTGGGGGATGCCCGGAAGTGGATCGACCTCTTCATGCGCCAGGGCGCGGGGTACCCGGTCAAGGTCCAGGGTGCACATCGCTTCCGGTACAGGGCCAACTGGAAGGTCCAGCTGGAGAACGTCACCGACGGTTACCACTTCCCGCTGGTGCACCGTTCCTGGATGGCGAATGTCGACGCCGAAACCGCCGACATGCTGGCCTTCATGAAGGATCCGGAGGCCGTCACCTACGCGCTGGGGAACGGTCACTCGGTGGGAATCATGGTCCCCGAGCACGTCGACCTGGACGAGGATGACGGTACCGAGGTTCTCCAGGATCGCTTCGCCGGTTTGATCGCCGAGTTGGAGGGGAAGCTACCGGCCGACGAGATCCGGCGCGTTGTCCGCTCCCTCCACGGGGCCGGTTTCAACCTGACGGTCTTCCCGAACCTTGCCCTGTCGATGGGCTTCATCAGGATCCTGAACCCGGTGTCGGTCGATACGACCGACAACGCGCACATGGCGCTCGGGTACGGGGACGGCCCGGCCGGAGCAGACCGGGAACGCCTGCGCATTCACGAGCATTTTCAGGGGCCTTTCGGGTTCGGCACCCCGGACGATGCCGAGGTCTGGGCCCGCGTGCAACGCGGTGCAGCTGCCGATCCGGCGATGCCGATCATGCTGAACCGGGGCCTGAACCGTGAGGTGACGTCGCAGGAGGGACATCAACGGTCCCATATCACGGACGAGACGGGGATGCGTGAGGCGTACGCCATGTGGAAGAGGCTGATGACCGATGCTGAATGAGACGCTCGACTCGACGACGGTGCGGCTGCTGGATCCGAAGGCGGCCCTGGCACTCGAACTGATCTACCACGAGGCCCGGCTGCTGGACGAGAAGAGATACGAGGAATGGGACAAGCTCTGGGCCGACGGAGACACCCGCTATGTCATCCCATTGGACCGCGACGTCGTCGACTTCGACTCGGTACTGAACCTCGTCAACGACAACGCGGTCATGCGGCGGCGCCGAATCGCCCGCATGACCAGCGGATACGCCGGTGCGGTGAATGCGGTCGAACGGACCGTTCGCGTCGTTTCGCGTTATGAGTTCCAGGCTCGGGACGAGGACGAGCTCGAGGTGAGATCCGCCGAGATCGTTGTCGCCTACGTGCATGGCGAACACCAGGTATGGGCGGCCGACCTGGTGCACCACATCGACCTGGCCGGGGCGGAACCTCGGATCCGGCACAAGGTCGTCCACCTGATCGATGCCGAGCACACCGTTCGGACCTGCGGGTTTCTCCTCTAGTCGGAACGAGGCGGACGGGGGAAGAGCATGCCCAAGATTTTCTTCAACATCGCGATGTCCGAGGTGCGCTCGGTCGATGCGGCGGAAGGAATCTCGTTGATGGAGGCCGCGATCCGGAGCCACATTCCGGGGATCATCGCGGAATGTGGTGGAGCGTGTAGCTGCGCTACCTGCCACGTGTACATCGGGGAGTCGTTCCGCGCCGTGGTCGGCGAGCCCGACGACTTCGAAGCGGAGATGCTGGAGGAGGTCTTCGCCGAGCGACGCCCGTCGAGCCGGCTGGCCTGCCAGATCCGGCTGACCACGGCGATGGATGGGCTGGAGGTCACGGTCCCGGTGGCGGACCGATGACCGGCGGCACGCTCATCGTCGGGGCGGGCACCGCGGGATTCCAGCTCGCGGCGGGCCTGCGGGAACGAGGGCACCGGCGGCCCATCATGCTGGTCGGGGAGGAGGAACACCTTCCCTACCACCGGCCGCCGTTGTCGAAGTCCTTCTTCACCGACGAGCAGCCGTGCCCGAGCTCGCTGTTGATTCGACCGGCGGACTTCTACCCGGCGCACGACATCGAGGTGCGGCTCGGCGATCCGGTGCGGCATATCGAGATACCGGACGGGGACGAGGCGCCCGGCACCGCCGTCACCAGGGACGGGGCCGTGCTCCGGTTCCACGACGTCGCATTGGTGACCGGTGCGGAGCCACGCCGGATCGGCATCCCGGGGGAGGAGCTCGGAAACGTCGTCCACCTTCGGCGTGTCGACGACGCGCTCCGGATGGCCGCGGCGTTGCCCCGGTGCCGGAGCATCTGCATCATCGGCGCCGGCTTCATCGGACTGGAGACCGCGATCGCCGCGCGCCGCACAGGCCTTGAGGTCTGCGTGGTGGAGCGATCGGACCGTGCGCTCGGCCGTGTCTGCGCGTCTCCCGTCGCCGACCACCTCGTTGCCCGTCACCGGGCCGAGGGGGTGTGCTTCCGGTTCGGGGTGGCTCCGGTCCGGTTCGTCGGTGCCTCCCAGGTCTCGGGGGTCGAGCTGGACACCGGGGAGGTGATCGACTGCGACCTGGTCGTGATCGGGGTCGGCGTCGAGCCTCGGATCGAGCTCGCCCGGGCGATGGCGCTCGACTGCGGATCGGGTGTCGTGGTGGATGCGTATGGGCGGACCGGTCATCGGCGAGTGGTGGCCGCCGGGGACTGCACGGTACGACCCGCACCGGATACCGGTGAGCTGATCCGCGTCGAGTCGATCCCCCATGCGAACGCACAGGCGGACGCGGCGGCCGCGAGCCTGACCGGCGCTGCCGCCGCCGTGGACTCCGCTGCCCTGTGGTTCTGGAGCGACCAGGGGGATATCAAGCTCCAGATCGCCGGGTTGTCAGCCGGATACGACGATTTCGTCATCCGTGGAGATATGGATGGCGGCTCGTTCTCGGTGCTCTACTACCGGGCGGGAAAACTGATCGCATGCGACTCGGTCAATGCGCCGGGAGACTTTGTGGCCGCCCGTAGGGCGGTGTCGCTCGGTCTCAACGTGGTCCCTGCCGAGGCTCGGAACTCGTCCCGGAGATTACGTGATCTGTTGAGTGCGTGAGTCATGGGACGGATCGGTTGAATCGGTACCGAGAGGTGAGCTTGATGATGGGATATCGTCTTGTGCTGACCTGCTACGAGGAGGCCTTCGAATACAACTGGCCACATGTGGATCTTTTTGTCCAGGACGCGCACGGAAACGAGATCAACTGGGTCCACTGGCCCGCCGCTGGTGGCGGCCCGGAAGCTGCGGATGCGGCGACCTCGCAGCATGAGCCGATGATTCGACGCGTGACGGAGTGGAGACGAGTCGAGGGGGTCGGTGATCGGATCTATTGGGTGGCCGACGCCGAGTGGGAGGACGCGCCGGAAGCGTAGTGAGGCTGTCAGCACTGCGAGATATGAGTAGATGAGTCCGGATCAGGGTAGTAGAAAGAAGCGAACGATGTCTGCGTCAGCGAGCAGTTTCAGCCCCACCGTCGAGCATGTCGTCACCGATGGTGAGGCTTACGTGCGTGAGCTCACGGCCGAGTTGGCCAAGGCCAATAGGGGGCCGGACGGCCTCTCCTCCCGGGAACAGTTCGACCGCCGTCCGCTGAACCTCGGTCTGTTCCTGCCATCGATGAACGGTGGCGGAGCAGGGAACTATCCGACTCGGCTGATGACCGGTAAACATGCGACGTTCGAGTACAACGTCGAGGTCGCGAAAGCCGCGGAGGCGGCCGGACTGGACTTCGTCTTCCCGGCCGCTCGCTGGGCCGGTGACGGAGGGACGACGAGGTTCAACGACTACAGCCTGGAGGCCATTACGCTGACCGCGGGACTTGCCGCGCTGACGGAGCGGATCATGGTGCTCACCACCTGGCACATCCTGTACGGATTCCACCCGGTACATGTCGCCAAGATGGGCGCGACACTGGATCATATGAGTGGTGGCCGCTGGGGGATGAACCTGGTGGCCGGTCGGAAACAGAAGGAGATCCAGCAGTTCGGCCGGGCTCTCGATTCGTCCCAGGACCGGTATGGAATGATGCGCGAGTTCATCACCATGGTGCAGGACTTGTGGGCTTCGGATGAGCCGATCGACCTCGAGGGAGAGTATTTCACCGGCCGGCAGTGCCTCACCCTGCCCAAGCCCGTGCAGCGGCCCAACCCGCTCCTGGTCAACGCCGGGCAGTCCGCTGCGGGTGTCGAGTTCACCACCAAGTTCTGCGATGCGGCGTTCATCCACGGAGGGCGGGACAACGACCTCGACGAACTGGCCGACGTGATCCAGACCTTCCGGACGAAGGCGAAGGAGAACGGGCGGGAGATCAAGCTCGTCCTGCCCGTCGCCTTCCTCTGCCGGTCGACGGAGGCTGAGTCGAACGATCTTCGCCGGCGCATTCTCGATGCCGTCGACACCGAGGCGGCGACCAATATCCTGCAAGGGTACCAGGGGAGTAGGTCCGATACCGTGCCGACGCGTGGTCAGTTGGAGACCATCGTCCTCGGCATCGGCGGGTACAAACTCTACGGATCTCATGACCAGGCGCTCGAGGAGCTGGTGAAACTGCATCGGTTGGGAATCGATGCCTTCCATTTCGTGTGCTGGAACCCACTGAACGACATCGATGTGATCGGTGAGCACTTCATGCCCGAGTTCGAACGGCTTGGATTGCGAACCGTCCGATGAGACGGGCCGCAGACGTTATTTCGAGAACGCTACAGTCGTAGCGAGACCGGGAGGGTGATCGACCGAAGGAGCCGATGGCTTATCAAGCTCAAATATGCGGGATTATGAGAAGGGGTAGGTGCTATGAGGGCATTGTGTGCGGAGGCGGTTGATCCGCTCACCATCCGCCGCGCCTACAGTTGCTTTCCGTCCGGAGTGACCGCCGTATGTGGGCTGCTGGACACGAGACCGATAGGTCTGGCGGCGAGTTCGTTCACCGGCGTGTCACTCGACCCTCCGTTGGCCTCCGTCTGTGTGCAAAACACCTCGTCGACATGGCCGATGTTGCGTGAGCTACCCCGTCTCGGGGTGAGTGTACTGGGGCAGGATCAGGAAAAGGTGTGTCGGGCGCTGGCCGCTGAGCCCGAAGACCGGTTCACCGACACGCCGTGGGAGGCCGGATCCACGGGAGCGGTGTTCATCCGCGACGCGACAGCCTGGCTCGACTGCTCGATTCACGACGAGGTTCCCGCGGGAGATCACGGCATCGTGCTGCTGCGGATCCATGCTGTGATAGCGGAACCCGAGGCAGCACCACTGATTTTTCACGGCAGCCGCTTCCGGAAACTCCTTTTCGCCGGGTGATTCAACGGAGAGATGTATGGCGATCGGGCCCGGCGCGTTCGAGGAGTGGTCTGGGCGGTCGGAATGCCGTAGCCCGACGAGCTGCGGGACGCGCGACCCGACCCGGGTTGGCCGTGAAGGGCGACGGTCACAGGAGGTCCGCTGGACGGAGATCGCCGAGCGGGCGCCCATGCTGGCCGCAACCATGCGCCGTTACCTCGACCAGCGTGGGCGGAGTCTGCGTCCCTCCTCGATGGCGATTGTGGACACCGCCCTGCGCCAGCTCGCCGGCATACTCGTCACCCACCATCGCCAGTCAGCTGCGTCGCGCAGATCGACCGTGGCCATCGCGAGGCGTTCAAGACCTGGCTGACTGCCCGGCCTGGTTACCGTCGTCAGTAGACGCCATCCAAGAGCTGATCTTGGTCTGAGGGGATCGGGAATACAGGCCGGGCTGGTGGTGGACGTCGATCGGGTGACCCAGCCGGTTAGCTGACTCGCCCTGGGTCTGTTAGAGGCTTGGCTCATGGGATTTCGGCCGTCTCACAGGAATCCGGTTGGGCACCCGACGCGGCGAGCTCGGTCCCAGGGAGATCGCCAGGTTCTTCCTCGACACCGCGGAACCAATCCGCCTGTGCGTCGTGGATCTCCTTACCGTTGATCGGTACCCGCAGACCCGTCAGGAGGACGACATGCCGTTGGTCGAGGTGACCCTCGTCGAGGGGCGCACACCGGAGCAGATCCGGGCGTTGATCAGTGAGCTGACTGCGGCGGTCGAACGCGCCGTGTCCGCCCCGCCGTCGAGCATCCGGGTCATCGTCCGCGAGGTTCCCACCACCCACTTCGCCGCCGGTGATGTGACGATCGCCGAACGCCGGGCCGGCCGCGACGGAGAAGCGCGCGCGTGATGACGTTCTTCGGCCGGTCGGCGACTCCGGCATCGGCCTCCCGCGAGTTCTGCGCCGAACCGAAGGCCCCGGGCATGACGATCTCCTAGCCGCGCCGAGCGCTGCCGGGACACGGATTCGCGGTCGCCTCCACTCATCGGAAACGATGGGTGGATGATCACGAGGCCATCGGTCCGGTTCGTCCCGGACCAGCGAGCGGTTCGTGCGGCGGAGGACGGCGAGGGTGATCGATTGAGCGGTGTCCTCGATGCCCTCGACCGCCGGATCGTCGGCGCGCTGCAGATCGACGGGCGCGCCTCGTGGGCCCGGATCGCGCAGGTCCTCGGCGAGCCCGAGGGCGTGATCGACCGCCGGGGGCGGGCTCTGCTTGCAGCCGGGACCGTCCGGGTCACCGGGGTGCCCGCGCCCACCGCGGGCACGATCGTCGCGCTGCGCTGCGCCCCCGGTCAGGAGCGGCTCGCCGCGCTGGCGCTGGCCAACCGGAGCGACACGCGCTACGCCCACGTGCTCGCCGGACCGCTCGGCTGCCTCGCCGAGATCGACTGCGCGCCGTCCCGGCTGTCCGGCCTGCTCGCTGGTGAGCTGGCGCAGCTGCCCGGGCTGGTCGAGGTGAACGCCTGGACGGTGCTGCGCTACGTCCGGACCTCGGTGCAGTGGCAGCCGGGACTGCTCAGCGCCGAGGAGCGCGAGGCGCTCACCGAGTTCGACCCGCCGCCGCCGTATGCGCCGTTCGGTGAGCTCAAGAGAGCCAACCGCCTCGACCGGATGCTGCTCGTGTCGCTGGCCCGCGACGCCCGACGCACGGTCACGGAGCTGGCCGCGGCCACCGGCCTGTCGACCACCGCCGTGCACCGACGGGTGGAGCGACTCCGCCGGGAGGGCAGGCTGCTGGTCCGCACGATCATCGACCCGGCGCGCCTCGGCTTCGTCGTTCGGGCGATGGTGTCGGTGCGCTGCGCCCCGCGCGACGTCGACGCCGTGGCCGCCGGGCTGCGCCGGGAACCCTGGGTGCGCTACGCGAGCTGCATCTCCGGCGACCGCCAGTTCGTCGCCGAGGTCGCGGTACCCGGCGTCGACGCCCTGCACGACTTCCTCACCGCCGCCCCGTGGCTGGCCAGGGTCGCGGCGGTGGAGTCGGCACTGATCGTCGGGACCGTCAAACGGGGCGGGCTGTTCACCCTCCCCGAGGAACACTGATCATCGCCAGGACGGCAGCCAGAGCTGGGTCTGCCACTCGTCCTGGGTGATCGGCAGACCGTCCAGGATCGGCCACAGCCAGGCGAAGTTGGCCACCACCAGCCCCACCCACAGCGCCACCACGAACAGCCCGGTCTGCCTGCGCTCGCGCGACATGCCGGTCCGGCCGAGGACCTCGCCCATCGCCAGCACCGTCGCCATCACCAGGAACGGCGCCACCGGCGTCATGTAGAACAAGTACATCTGCCGGTTGAGGTTGACGAACCACGGCAGCACCCCGGCGCCGTAGCCGACCAGGACCGCGGCGTAACGCCAGTCGAACCGGGTGACGGTCCGCCACAGCCCCCAGGCCAGCACCGCGAGCGCGGGCCACCACAGCGCCGGGGTGCCGATGAGCATCACCGCGCTCACGCAGTCGGTCGTACCGCACCCGGTGATGCCGTCGCCCGAGCTGTAGTAGTAGAGCATCGGGCGCAGACCCATCGGCCAGGTCCACGGTTTGGACTCCCACGGGTGCGGGTTGCCGGGCGGCGTGTCGAGGCTCTCGTGGAAGGCCAGCACCTGGCTGCTGTAGTGCCAGAGCGAACGCAGCGCGTCCGGGAGGAACGACCAGGGCCCGCCGGTGCCGACCGCGCTGCCGACGGCGTGCCGGTCGATCGCGGTCTCGCTGCCGAACCAGGCCCACCAGGCGGCGAGATAGGCCAGCACCGGCACCACCGCGAGCGCCCACAGCGCCGGGCCGACGTCGCGACGCAGCGTCGAGAGCCACGGCCGTTCGACCCCGGCCGCGCGCCGGGCCGTGCCGTCCCAGACGACCGTGATCAGGGCGAAGGCCACCAGCCAGTACACGCCCGACCACTTCACCGCGCAGCCGAGGCCCAGGATCACCCCGGTCGCGAGCCGCCACCATCGCACCCCCAGCCGAGGGCCGTAGCGGGTCCGGCCGATCCGGCCCTCGGTGACGACGAGGGCCATCCGCTCCCGCACGTCGTCGCGGTCGCGGACCAGCGTGGCGAACGCGGCCAGCACGAACAGGGCCGAGAAGATGTCCAGCATGCCCATCCGCGACTGCACGTGGCTGAGCCCGTCGCAGATCAGCAGCACCCCGGCGATGCCGCCCAGCAGCGTCGAGCGGGTCAGCCTTCGGGTGACGCGGACGATCAGCAGGATGCACAGCGTCCCGGCCAGCGCCGCCGCGGCGCGCCAGCCGACCCCGTCATAGCCGAAGGCGAGCTCGCCGAGCGCGATCAGCTGCTTGCCCAGTGGCGGGTGGACGACCAGCTCGTAGCCGGGGTTGTCCTCGACCCCGCCGTTGCGCAGCATCTGCCACGCCTGCGGCACATAGTGCTTCTCGTCGAAGACCGGGGTGCCGCCATCCGTCGGGTAGCCCAGCCCGGTGAAGCGCAACACCCCGCCGAGCAGGGTCAGCCCGATGGCGACGATCCAGCCGCGCAGCCGGTCGGTCGGCGCGGGCGGCCCGGTCACGGTGTCGGCCGTGACCGGCGGGGACGGGGTCGGCGGAGGGCGGGTGCCGAGTGGTTCGGCGCCGATCACCGCAGCATCGTCGATGTCCACCGGCCTGCTGACCGTGCCCACGACCGTGCGTTCCCCCACGACGACCGATCGTAGGCTTCCGGTATGACGGGCGAACCTGCCATCGGTCGGCTGGTCCTCGCGGCGACGCCGCTGGGCGACGCCCGCGACGCCTCGATGCGGCTGCGCGCGGCGCTCGCCGAGGCCGACGTGATCGCGGCCGAGGACACCCGGCGGCTGCGGGCGCTCGCCGCGGCGCTCGACGTCACCGTCACCGGCCGGGTGGTCAGCCACTACGACGCCGTCGAACAAACCCGGCTGCCCGGCCTGCTCGACGACGTCCGGGCCGGGCGTCAGGTGCTGGTCGTGACCGACGCCGGGATGCCCGCGGTGTCCGACCCCGGGTATCGGATCGTCGCGGCCGCGGCCGCCGCCGAACTGCCGGTGACCTGCCTGCCGGGGCCGTCCGCGGTGACGACGGCGCTGGTGCTGTCCGGGCTGCCGGTCGACCGGTTCTGCTTCGAGGGTTTCGCGCCCCGCCGGGCCGGGGAGCGACGCCGCTGGCTTTCCACGCTGGCGACCGAACCGCGCGCGGTGGTGTTCTTCGAGTCCCCGCACCGGCTCGGCGAGACGCTGGCGGAGGCGGCCGAGGTCCTGGGCGGCGCGCGGGCGGCGGCGGTGTGTCGCGAACTGACCAAACGCCATGAGGAGGTGCGGCGCGGCTCGCTGGCCTCGCTTGCCGGGTGGGCGGCCGAGGGGCCGGTCCGCGGCGAGATCACGGTGGTGCTGGCGGGGGCCGCCCCGCTCGCCGCCCCGCCCGTCGAGGCGCTGGTGGATGCGGTGGCCGAGCGGGTGGCCGACGGGGAGCGGCTCAAGGACGCCGTGACCGTCGTGGCGGAGGCTGCGGGTGTGCGCAAACGCGAGCTCTACGCGGCCGTCGTCGCGAGCCGTCCCTGACACCGGCGAGTTCGACCTCAGGGCTTGATGATCATGAATTTCGAGCCCTGCTGTCGAACTCGGCGGCCAGCCGTTGGGCGCGGACCTGCGCCACGACCCGGACCGTGCGCTGCGGCGCGGCGAGGACGTCGCGCTTGCCGAACCGCAGCGTGTGCCAGCCGCGGAGCGCGGTGTCCACGTCCCGCTCCCGGTCGCGCACCCGACCGTTCGGCGACAGGTGCAGCTCGCCGTCGTACTCGATGGCCAGCATCGCCTCCGGGTAGGCGAGGTCGAACCGGGCGAGGACGACGCCCGCGGCGTTTCGGACGGGGAACTGCACCTCCGGGACCGGCAGCCCGGCGAGTACCAGGAGCAGCCGCAGCCGGGTCTCCATCGGCGATTCGGATCTCGGGTCGGCCAGCTCGACGACCTTGTCGAGGCAGCGGCAGCCGCGCGCCCCGGGCGTCCGGGCCCGGCGCGCCAGCAGATCCCGTGGAGCGAATCGGCCGGCGAGCGCGTCGACGGCCACGACCGCCTCGACGAGATCCAGCCTGCGGGCCAGGTCCCAGGCGGTGCGTTCCGGCGAGGTGACGCGGCAACCGCCGGCACCGCAGACGTCGCCCGGCCCCGGCGAGCCGCGGTGCACCAGCAGACCGGGGTGGGCCCGGACGTCGTAGCCGACCAGCACCTCGGCCGGGGCGTTCGCCGGGGCGCAGTGTGCCCCGAGCAGCTCGGCCGCGGAGTAGCCGGCCAGCACCCCGCCCCGCCGCGCGACCATCAGGAAGGCGGCCCGGGAGCGCAGCCGCAGGTCGATCCGGTCGTCGGCGTGGACGTAGATGTCCGGCAGGATCCGGCGGTAGCGGGCACTGCGCAGCTGCCCGCGGGTCAGCACGCCCCGGGCAATCGCCTCCGACCCTCGGAACGGGCCGCTGATCATGAGCAGATCGTGCCGAACTGATCGGCGTCGTGACGGCTGAACGGCACAACTCGTCGAGTTCGACGTCAGGGTTCGAAACCCATGATCATCCAACCCTCATGTCGAACTCGGCGCCTCCGCCGCGACGGACTTCGGCTTGCGCTGGATGAGCCGCGCGAGTGGTTCGACGAAGCGCGCGGCGATCGGCCCGAGCACCGCCATGATCAATACATAGGCGGTGGCGAGCGCGGCGAGCTGCTCGGGCACGGCGGCGTAGCCCACCGCGAGCCCGGCGATCACGATCGAGAACTCCCCGCGGGCGACCAGCGCCGCACCGGCCGGGCCCGCCCGAGCTTGCCGATGCCCTGTCTGCGGGCGGCCCACCAGCCAGTGGCGATCTTGGTGAGGGTGGTGACGACGGCGAGCAGCACGGCGTACAGCAGCACCGGAGGAATCGTGCGCGGATCGGTGTTGAGCCCGAACACCACGAAGAACACCGCTGCGAACAGGTCCCGCAGCGGCTCGAGCACCTTGGTGGCGTTCTCCGCGGTCGAGCCCGAGATCGCGATGCCGAGCAAGAACGCGCCCACCGCGGCCGAGACCTGCATCGCCGAGGCGAACCCGGCCACCAGCAGGGCGGCGCCGAACACCTTGAGCAGGAACACCTCGCGGTCCGGGCTGTCCACGATCGCGGAGACGATCCGTCCGTAGCGCAGCGCGATGACCAGGACCAGGGTGAGCACCGTGACCGAGATGCCGACCGCGGCGAGCCCGCCGACAAAGCTCACGCCCATCAGCACCGTGACGAGGATCGGCAGGTAGAGCGCCATCACGAGGTCCTCGAACACGAGGATCGAGAGCACCACCGGGGTCTCCCGGTTACCCAGCCTGCCGAGCTCGCCGAGCACCTTGGCCACGATCCCCGACGAGCTGATGTAGGTGACCCCGGCCATCACCAGCGCGCCGACCGGTCCCCAGCCCAGGAGCAGCGCGACCGCGGCGCCGGGCGCGGCGTTGAGCACGACGTCGAGCAGCCCGGCGAGCCAGGACCGGCGCAGCCCGGTGAGCAGTTCGGCGGCGGTGTACTCCAAGCCGAGCAGCAGGAGCAGCAGCACGACGCCGACCTCGCCGGCCAGCGAGGTGAACTGGTCGATGTCGCCGAGCGAGATGAACCCGCCGTTGCCGAAGGCGAGCCCGCCGAGCAGATACAGCGGAATCGGCGACATACCGATCTTCCCCGCGAGCCGGCCGAGGAGGCCGAGACCGAAGAAGACGGCACCGAGCTCCAGCAGTTCGAGTGCAGGATGGCCCATCAGCCGTGCAGCAGGATCTTCTTGGCGTTCTCCAGGCCCTCGGCGGTCCCGACGGCGACGAGCAGGTCGCCCGCGGCGAGGGTGAAGTCCGGGGAGGGCGAGGGGTTCACCTGACCGGCCCGCATCACGGCCACGACCGAGACGCCGGTGCGGGTCCGTAGGCCGGTGTCGCCGAGGGGTCGCCCGTCGAAGACCGAGTCGTCGCGGATCGGCAGCTGCCGGGTGTGGATGCCCGGCAGGTCGCGGTGCTCCTCGGTGAGCTGCGCGACGAGCTGCGGCGCGCCGAGCAGGTTCGCCAGCGCGCTCGCCTCGTCGGCGGTCAGATACAGCTCGGCCACGCAGGCGTCCGGGTCGTCCGGCTTGGAGACGATCAGTCGGATCTTGCCGTCGCGCTGGTTGACGACGCCGACTCGACGTCCATTGCGAAGCGCGAAGTCCTTGCGCACACCGATCCCGGGTAGGGGCGTAACCTCGACGTTCACTCCGGTAACGGTAGTCGCGCGGTTCTCGCTCACGCATCGTCCCTCGGTGGACGCGGCGGAATTGGATTTCGCCGGGGGCTTAGGCTTGAGGGCCATGAGCTCCCGCGTGCTGACCGCCGTGGCCTGGCCCTACGCCAACGGCCCTCGGCATATCGGCCACGTCTCCGGTTTCGGCGTGCCCTCCGACGTCTTCTCGCGCTATCGCCGGATGACCGGCGACCGGGTGCTCATGGTCTCCGGCACCGACGAGCACGGCACCCCGATCCAGGTGCAGGCCGACGCCGAGGGGCTGACGCCGCGCGAGCTCGCGGACAAGTACAACAAGGTCATCACCGCCGACCTGCAGGGCCTCGGGCTGTCCTACGACCTGTTCACGCGCACGACCACCTCGGTCCACTACGAGGTGGTGCAGGAGCTGTTCCTGGCCCTGTACAAGAACGGCTATGTGGTGCCGCGCACCGCGATGGGCGCGATCAGCCCGTCGACCGGACGGACGCTGCCCGACCGCTACGTGGAGGGGACCTGCCCCATCTGCGGCTACGAGGGCGCGCGGGGCGACCAGTGCGACAACTGCGGCAACCAGCTCGACCCGGCCGATCTGATCAACCCGCGGTCGAAGATCAACGGTGAGACGCCGCGGTTCGTCGAGACCGAGCATTTCTTCCTCGACCTGCCTGCGTTCGCGGACTCGCTCGGGACGTGGCTGTCCACCCGCACGGACTGGCGGCCGAACGTCCTGAAGTTCTCCACCAACCTGGTGAACGACCTCAAGCCGCGGGCGATCACCCGGGACCTCGACTGGGGGGTTCCGGTGCCGCTGGACGGCTGGCGCGACCAGCCGATGAAGCGGCTCTACGTCTGGTTCGACGCGGTGATCGGGTACCTGTCCGCATCGGTGGAGTGGGCGCGGCGCGGCCCGGACCCGGACGCCTGGAAGCAGTGGTGGACCGACCCGGCGGCCGAGGGCTACTACTTCATGGGCAAGGACAACATCGTCTTCCACTCGGTGATCTGGCCCGCCCTGTTGCTCGGCCAGAACGGCGCCGGCGACCGGGGCGGCGAGCCCGGCGCGTTCGGCGCCCTGAACCTGCCGAGCGAGGTCGTCTCCTCCGAGTACCTGACGATGAGCGGGTCGAAGTTCTCGACCTCCCGCGGCACGGTGATCTACGTCGGCGACTTCCTGCGTGAGTTCGGCCCGGACTCGCTGCGCTACTTCATCTCCGTCGCCGGGCCGGAGAACCAGGACACGGACTTCACCTGGGACGAGTTCGTTCGGCGGATCAACTTCGAGCTGGCCAACGAGTGGGGCAACCTGGTCAACCGCTCGATCTCGATGGCGCACAAGAACGTCGGGGCGATCCCGCGGCCGACCGCGCCCGCCGAGGCGGACCACCGGCTGCTGGCGGTGTCGCGGGCGGCCTTCGACACGGTGGGCGAAGCGCTCGGGCGTAGCCGGTTCAAGCAGGCCGTCACCGAGGCGATGCGCGTGGTGTCGGCGGCCAACCGGTACCTGTCGGATCAGGAGCCGTGGAAGCGCAAGGACGACCCGGAGCGCCGCGACACGATCCTGCACACCGCGCTGCAGGTCGTGCAGGACGCGAACACGCTGCTCACCCCGTTCCTGCCGCATGCGGCGCAGCAGGTGCACGAGGCGATGGGCGGATCGGGTGTGTGGGCGGCGCAGCCCGAGATCCGGGAGGTCGCCGACCTCGCTCAGGGCCCGGCGTATCCGGTGCTGATGGGTGACTACGACGCCGAGCAGGCGCGCTGGGAGTCGATGCCGATCGAGGTGGGACGCCCGTTGGCCAAGCCGACCCCGATCTTCGGCAAGCTCGATCCCGGCCTCGGCGAGACGGGCCCCGACTGGGCCCCCATCCAACTGTGAGTGCGTAACAGTGTTCTAACACTGTTACGCACTCACAGGTAGCATCTACCTGCGGTTTTGTTGTGGTCGGGAGGGGTGGCATGAGCGAGGCACGCGGGCGGCGGGAGCGACCCGAGCCCCCGGAGCCGCTCCCTGCCCCGACCGTCGACGCCCACACCCACCTCGACGCCTGTGGCTGTGAAACCGCCGCCGACGTCGTCGAGGTGATGGACCGCGCCGAGGCCGTCGGGATCGCCCGGGTCGTCACCATCGCCGACGATCTCGCTGCCGCCCGCTGGGTGGTGCGGGCCGCGCAGTGGGACGAGCGGGTCACCGCCGCGGTCGCACTGCACCCGACGCGCACCGCGACCGTCACCGAGGATGAGTTCGCCGAGATCGAGCGGCTCGCCGCCGCCCCCAGGGTCGTCGCCGTGGGGGAGACCGGCCTGGACTACTACTGGGACCATTCGCCGCCGCAGGCCCAGCAGAAGTGGTTTCGCAGACATATCGACCTGGCCAAGAGGCTCGGCAAACCACTGATGATCCACGACCGGGACGCCCACGACGACGTGCTGCGCATCCTGCGTGAGGAAGGCGCCCCGGAGACGGTCGTGTTCCACTGCTTCTCCGGCGACGCGGCGATGGCCCGGGAATGTGTCGACGCGGGTTACCTGCTCTCGTTCGCCGGTCCGGTGACGTTCCGCAACGCCAAGCCGCTGCAGGAGGCGGCGGCGATCGTGCCGGACGACCATCTGCTCGTCGAGACCGACGCACCGTTCCTCACGCCGCATCCGCATCGTGGCCGGGCCAACGAGCCCTACTGTCTGCCGTGGACGGTGCGGGCGTTGGCGGCGTTGCGCGGAGTGTCCGACGGGGAAATGGCCGAGATCACCCGGTTGAACGCCGAGCGGGTATTCGGGCTCGACGAACTGCCGCTCGCCGCGGTTGCTGAGACGGCGACCGCGGCTGATGCTCGCTCATCGTAGCGAGATAGCCACTCGGCGCTCATGTTGTGTCGCTGCTGCGACACGGGCCCGACTCGCCGTTACGGTTCTGTGATCGCTAGCCGGGGTGGGGATCGCTCCCCAGCAGCGGAACGGTGGTTCGGGGCGCTCCCCTGATCCTGCCCTCGGGCCACCGTCGCCGCGCGCCTCCCCTGCCCGGTCCGACGAGGTCTGGATGCCAGTGGTCGACGTATCCGCGCGCGCGCAGCGCCGGGCCGCGAGGGCCCGGCTGGGGTCGGTCCGAACCCCGGATCCGGTGCTGGAGACCGCTTCGGTCGACGAGCCGTACACCGGCTGGTTCGTGAGTACCGCGCTCGACGAGCGTCCGCCGCCGAACCAAGATGCCGAACTCGAGCTCGACCCCCCGACCGGGCCGGTCGCGCTCGTCCCCGACGACACGACGCCCACCGGGCGGTTGCCGCGCATCGACATCGAGCCGCTCACCGAGCCCTTCCCCGTCCCCGCCGTCGAGCAGCCCGCGACGAACCGCCCTCGCAGGATCCGGCGCAGGCTGGCCAGGGCCGCGGTGCTGGCGACGCTGATCACCCTCACCGCGGGCAGCGCGACCGCGTTGGCCGCGGACAAGACGATCACGGTCACCGTCGACGGCCAGGACCGAACTCTGCACACGTTCGCCGGTGATGTCGCCGGTGCGCTCGAGGCCGCCGGCCTGGTCGCCTCTCCACGGGATCGGGTCGAACCCGCGCTGAGCACCGAGCTCTCCGACGGCGACCAGGTCATCCTCAGCCGCGCCCGCAGGCTGACCCTCGTCGAGGGCGGCCAGCCGCGGCAGATCTGGACCACGGCGGCCTCGGTCAGCGACGCGCTCGAGGGCATCGGCGTGCACGCCGAACCGATCCAGATGTCGACGTCGCCGCGTGCGACGATCCCGCTCACCGGCCTCGAGGTGGAGCTGCGCATTCCGCGGTCGATCGCGCTCAGCGACGGCGACGCCGCACCCGAGCAGCTGACCACGACGGCGGGCACGGTCACGGGCCTGCTCGCCGAGCGAGGCATCACGCTCGGCCCGGACGACGTCGCGGTGCCCAGCGGCGACACCCAGCTGACCGACGGCATGGCGGTGCACGTCGTGCGCAACGGAGTCGGTGAGATCGTCGAAATCCAGCGGACCCCACCACCGGAACAGATCATCGAGGATCCGGACCTGCCGCGCGGCCAGCGGCGCGTCGTCGATCCCGGCAGACCGGGGGAGCAGACGGCGGTCATGCGCGTGTATGTGCAGGACGGCAAGGAGGTTCGGCGCGAACAGGTCCGCGCCGGGTCGAGCACCCCGCCGGCCCCGCGTGTGGTCAGACTCGGTACCAATGACGAGAAGCCGCAGGCGCCCGCGGTGACCGACGGCGGGGTCTGGGACCTGCTCGCCAGGTGCGAGGCGGGTGGCAACTGGTCGATCAACACCGGCAACGGCTACTACGGCGGCCTGCAGTTCGACGCCCAGACCTGGCGCGCCAACGGCGGCACCCAGTACGCGGCGCTGCCGCATCAGGCCAGCCGCGAGGAGCAGATCGCGGTGGCCACCAAGGTCCGGGACGGCCGCGGTGGCTACGGCGCCTGGCCGGCCTGCGCGCGCAAGCTCGGATTGCCGCGGTAGGCCGAGCCGGTGTTCACCCTCGCTCATCGCATGCGAGCGGCGCCCTGTGCGGCCTTGCCCGCGGTGAGCCGGATCCCCACCGACATGATGGGCAGGTGAGCGATTCGCGGTTGCTGGGCCCCGCCGAGGTCCGGTCCCTGGCCGAGGGGCTCGACCTGCGGCCCACCAAAAGGCTCGGGCAGAACTTCGTGCACGACCCGAACACGGTGCGGCGCATCGTGCGGGCCGCGGAGCTCACCGACGACGACGTCGTCGTCGAGGTCGGTCCGGGACTCGGCTCGCTGACGCTGGCATTGCTGCCTGCCGTCGCGGCGGTGTACGCGATCGAGATCGACCCGCTGCTGGCCGGGCAGCTGTCGCGCACCGTCACCGACCGGGCGCCGGGGCTGGCCGACCGGCTCACGGTGCTCACCGCGGACGCGATGCGGGTGCGGGCGGCCGAACTCGGCTCCCCGGAACCCACCGCGATCGTCGCCAACCTGCCCTACAACGTCGGTGTCCCGGTGCTGCTGCATCTGCTCGCCGAGCTGCCCGCGGTGCGCCACGGGCTGGTCATGGTGCAGTCCGAGGTCGTCGACCGGCTCGCCGCCGAGCCGGGTAGCCGCACCTACGGGGTGCCCAGTGTGAAGCTGGCCTGGTTCGCGCAGTCCCACCGGGCCGGGCCGGTGCCGCGCGCGGTGTTCTGGCCGGTCCCCAACGTCGACTCCGGGCTGCTCGCCTTCACCCGCCGCGAACCACCGGCCGGGGCTCGGCGCGAGGAGGTGTTCGCCGTCGTCGACGCGGCGTTCGCGCAGCGCCGCAAGGCGTTGCGGTCCGCGCTGTCGGGCTGGGCCGGCTCGCCCGCGGCCGCCGAGCAGGTGCTGCGGGCGGCCGGCATCGATCCGCTCGTCCGCGCCGAACGGCTCGGGATCGCCGAGTTCACGCGGATCGCCGCGGCCCGACCCGACCGGGGCCCGGATGGCCGGTCAGGTGGTGTCGGGCGGAGGCGGACGCGGGCCCACCCGCGACGCACGTAGTGTTGGTGCGTGCTCACCGCCGTTCCGTCCCCGGTCACCGTGCGTGTCCCGGGGAAGATCAACCTCCACCTGGCCGTGGGCGGTCTGCGCAGCGACGGTTTTCACGATCTCGTGACGGTGTTCCATGCGGTGAGCCTGTTCGACGAGGTCACGGTGGCGAGCTCCGATGCCCCCGGGATCGAGGTGCACGGCGAGGGCGTCGGCGAGGTCCCGGTGGACGAGACCAACCTGGCTTGGCGTGCCGTGGCGATGCTCGCCGACCACGTCGGTCGCCCCGCGGACGTGCGGGTGACGCTGCGCAAGGGCATCCCGGTGGCGGGCGGAATGGCCGGTGGCAGCGCGGACGCGGCCGGGACGCTGCTTGCGCTGGCGACCCTGTGGAAGCTCGATCTCAGCCGCGACGAGCTGTCCAGAATGGCCGCGAACCTCGGCAGTGACGTCACGTTCGCCCTGCACGGGGGGACCGCGCTGGGCACCGGTCGCGGCGAACACGTCGTCCCGGTGCTGTCCCGCAGCACGCAGCACTGGGTGATCGCCCTGCACCGGCAGGGCCTTTCCACCCCGACGGTCTACCGCGAGCTCGACCGGCTGCGTCACGCGGCGGCCGGGTCGGACAACCCGGCGCCGCCCGAGCGGCCCGTCGAACCGGTGCTGGAGGCGCTGGCCGGGGGTGACCCGCGCCAGCTCGCGTTGTCGCTGGGCAACGACCTGCAGGCCGCCGCGGTGAGTCTCGCGCCCGATCTGCGGCGCACGTTGCGCGCCGGGGTGGCCGCCGGAGCGCTGGCCGGGATCGTGTCGGGCTCCGGGCCGAGCTGCGCGTTTCTGTGTGCCGACGCCGATGCCGCCGTCGAGGTGGCGGCCGAGCTCGCCGGGGCGGGGGTGTGCCGGACGGTCCGGGTGGCGCGCGGCCCGGTGCCCGGTGCCCGGGTGATCGATGCGACGGACCCGCCCTCGGGTTCGTGGCCGCCGGTGCACGCCTGATGCCCGACGTGCCCGTGCTCGACGACCCCATCACTCAGGCCGGACCGTGGGTTCGGACCGTGTCATTCCACCGCTGCGGGAGGGCTTCGTCCGGAGCCCGCCGGGGTCGCCCCCGGCCCCGCGGCGGGCAGACGAGACGGGCAGGCGTTGTCCTGGGAAAGGCGGGTGCGCGCTGATGGCTGTGCCTTTGGTGGGTGCGGAAGCGTTGCACCTGGAATTCCCGACGCGGGTGGTGTTCGACTCGGTGACGGTCGGGATCGAGGAAGGCGACCGGATCGGGATCGTCGGTCGTAACGGCGATGGCAAGTCGAGCCTGCTGGGGATGCTCAGCGGCCTGATCGAACCGCAGGCCGGCCGGGTGACCCGTCGGGGCGGTGTGCGTTTCGGGGTGCTGCCGCAGACCGATGACCTGGACCCGGCGACCACGGTCGGGCACGCGATCGTGGGGGATCGGCCTGAGCACGAGTGGGCGGGTGACGCCGCGATCCGCGACGTGATCGGCGGGCTCGTCGCCGATGTGCCCTGGGATGCTCGGGTCGGTGCGCTGAGCGGTGGTCAGCGGCGGCGGGTCGCGCTGGCCGCGCTGCTGGTCGGCGAGTGGGACGTGATCGCTCTGGACGAGCCGACGAACCACCTCGACGTGGAGGGCATCGCCTGGCTGGCCGAGCATCTGAAGAACCGTTGGTCGAGGAACGCCGGCGGGCTGCTGGTGATCACCCACGACCGCTGGTTCCTCGATGAAGTCTGCACCGAGACGTGGGAGGTGCACGACGGGATCGTGGAGCCGTTCGAGGGCGGCTACGCCGCCTACGTGCTCCAACGAGTCGAGCGGGACCGGATCGCCGCGGCTACGGAGGCCAAGCGCCAGAACCTGATGCGTAAGGAACTGGCGTGGCTGCGCCGCGGTGCGCCGGCGCGCACGAGCAAGCCGAGGTTCCGCATCGAGGCCGCCAACCAGCTCATCAAGGACGTGCCGCCTGTCCGCAATGCCGTTGAGCTGCAGCGGCTGGCTGTCGCCCGCCTCGGTAAAGACGTGATCGACCTGGAAGACGCGGGCGTGCGCTACGGCGACCGCGAGGTGCTGCGGGACGTGACGTGGCGGATCGCACCGGGTGAGCGCACGGGGATCCTCGGCGCGAACGGGAGCGGGAAGTCAACCCTGTTGGGCCTGATCTCCGGGACGGTGCAACCCTCCTCGGGCCGGGTCAAGCGCGGCAAGACCGTGCGACTCGGGCTGCTGGATCAGCAGTTCTCCCAGCTCACAGAGATCGGTGGCGAGCGGGTGCGCGAGGTTCTGGCCCGCACCAAGACGACGTTCACCATCGACGGCAAGGACCTGACCCCGGCGCAGCTCCTGGAACGACTCGGCTTCGCCCGGGAACATCTGTCGACGCGCGTCGGTGAGTTGTCGGGTGGGCAGAAGCGGCGGCTTCAGCTACTGCTGCTGTTGCTGAGCGAACCCAATGTCATCGCACTGGATGAACCTGCGAACGACGTTGACGCGGACATGCTGGCCGCGATGGAGGACCTGCTGGACTCGTGGCCGGGAACACTGATCGTGGTGTCCCATGACCGCTACCTGCTCGAACGGGTCACCGATCAGCAGTACGCCATTCTCGACGGCCGGCTTCGGCACCTGCCCGGCGGCGTGGACGAGTACCTGCGTCTGCGCCAGGGGCAGGTGTCGTCCCGTGCGCCTGCTCCGGCGACGCCAAGGGTGACCCAAGCCGGTGCGAGCCCATCCGGGCTTTCTGGCTCCGAGCGCCGTACCGCGCAGAAGGAAGTCGCGTCGATCGAACGTCGCCTCGACAGGCTCAACGCCGAGGTGAAGAGCCTTCATCAGCGCATGGCTGACCACGATCAAAGCGACTATGCGGGGCTGCAGCAGCTCACCGACCAGCTCCGCGCGGTCGAGGGCGAGACAGCCGAACTCGAAGAACGCTGGATCGAGCTGTCCGAGAACCTGATCGACTAGGGCGGGCCGACTTCGCCCGTCCTCGGCTCAGCCGACTTGATAAGGTGCGCGTCATGGCATGTTCACTCAGCGTGGTCACGGTGACCCACGCGCTCTCCGTGCGCGACCGCCGCGCCTGACGGCGCGCTCGGCCAGAACTTCCTGACCCACAGGCCCACCATCGCTCGCCTCACCGCACTCGTGGCGGCGACGAGCGGCCCCATTCTGGAGATCGGCGCCGGTGACGGTGCGCTCACCCGCCCCCTCGCCGGGCTCCGGCGCCCGCTCACCGCGATCGACATCGACGAGTACCGCGTACGACAACTGCAACGCGACCTGCCTCAGGTCACGGTGAAACACACCGACGCACTCACCTACCCGCTACGTGAACCGGTGCTCGTCGGCAACCTCCCCTTCCATCTCACCACCCCGCTCCTGCGCCGCCTGCTGAGTTCCGGCACGTGGACGGATGCTGTCCTGCTCACCCAGTGGGAGGTCGCTCGCAAACGCGCGGGGGTCGGCGGCTCCACGATGATGACCGCGCAGACCGCACCCTGGTTCACCTTCGCCCTTCAGGGGCGAGTGCCGTCGTGGGGCTTCAGTCCCCGGCCCGGGGTCGACGGCGGCATCATCCAGATCCGTCGACGAGCGGTGCCGCTCGTTCCCGGTGCGCAACGAGCGCGCTATGAGCGGTTCGTGCGAGCCGTGTTCACCGGACGTGGCGCCTCGCTCGACCGAATCGTCCAGCGCGCGACCGGCCAGTCCCGAGATCACGTAGCACGAGCGCTCCGCCAGGCCAAGGTGGCGCCGCGCGACCTGCCGCGCGACCTCAGCCCTCGACAGTGGGCGGAGCTGTGGAAGAAGGTGGCGGTCGCGCGATGAGGATCTGGCCGCGCCGAGGCACCGCCTACCGCGCGCGGGCGAGCGCAGCGAGCAGATAGGCCTCCGCCAGCACCCCGCGGCCGAACATCTCCAGGTGCAGGCTCTCGTCGATGCCGTGCCAGCGGCTGGCCGGGTCGCCGACCCCGGTGACGAGCACCTCGGCGCCGGGGAAGGTGCGCGCGAACTCGGCGATGAACGGGATCGACCCGCCGATGCCCATCTCGACCGTGTCGTTGCCGTAGGCCGCCGCGAACGCGCGGCGGGCCGCGTCGTAGGCGGTTCCGGTGCTCACCAGGCGGACCGGCTCGGCGACGCCGGTCCCCGGGGTGACCGTGACCTGCGCGCCCCACGGCACGTGTGCCTTCAGGTGCTCGGCCAGTGCCCGCTGCGCCGTCGCTGTGTCCTCGCCGGGGGCCAGTCGCAGGCTCACCATCGCCCTGGCCCGGGGGAGCAGGACGTTCGCCGCCTCGTCGACCCGCGGCGCGTCGATGCCCAGCACGGCGACCGCCGGCTGGTAGCAGGTGCGGTCGGGGATCGTCCCGGTGCCCAGCAGTTCGACCCCGTCGAGCAGGCCGACGTCGGCGCGGAAGGTCGCCTCGTCCAGGTCGGGGGCGTCGGAGGCGGAGCGCGCCAGCCCGGGGATGGCGACCTCGCCCTTCTCGTCGTGCAGCGACCCCAGCGCGACGCACAGCGCGGTGAGCGCATCCCCCACCGGTCCGCCGTAGACGCCGGAGTGCACCGGCCGCTCCAGCATCGCGACCTCGACGATCACGTCCACCAACCCGCGCAGGCTCGTCGTCAGGGCCGGGACATCGACGGCGGGGTTCGCGGCGTCCGCGATCACGATGACGTCGCTGGCCAGCTCGGCATGGTGCTCGCGCAGCAGCGCGGACAGCGTCGGGGAGCCGGACTCCTCCTCGCCCTCGATGAACAGCGTGACCCCGACCGGCGGGCGGCCCCCGTAGGAGCGCAGCACCGCGAGGTGGGTCATCACGCCTGCCTTGTCGTCGGCGGCGCCACGGCCGTACAGCCGCCCCTCGCGCTCGGTGGGCTCGAACGGGGGACTGGTCCAATGCTCGTCGCCGCCGGTGGGCTGGACGTCATGGTGCGCGTACAGCAGGACCGTCGGCTGGCCGTCCGGGGCGGGCCAGTGGGCGATGACGGCCGGTGCGCCGCCGTCGGCCGCCACGATCCGCACGGCGGCCGCACCGGCCCCGCGCGCGAGTTCGGCGACGGCCTCCGCGCTACGCCGGGTGTCCTGCGCATGCGCCGGATCGGCCCAGATGCTGGGGATGCGTACCAGGCGTTCGAGGTCTGCTCGGGCGGCGGCGAGTTCTGCCGTGACAGCGGCAGCGATCTGCTGGTCCGACACGCCGCCCGATGGTACGCGTGGGCCGTACCCTCTGGGTCATGTCCCGGTTTCTCGCGATGTTGCTGGACGCTGCCCACCGATCCGATCGCGGTATAACCACCGGTGAACCCCGAGAGCCGGTGCGACGCACCTGGCCGCAGGTGCACGAGACGGCGTTGCGGATGGCGGCGACCCTGCGGGCGGGCGCGCCCGGCGTGCCGCCGCTGCGCCCGGGCGCGGCCGTCGCGGTGCTGGCCGGCGAGCCCGCCGCGATCGCCCCCGCCGCACAGGCCGTATGGCTCTGTGCCGGAAGCGTGACGATGCTCCACCAGCCCACCGCACGCACCGACCTCGCACGCTGGGCCGCGGACACCGTCACCGTGCTGGAGATGGTCGGGGCCGAGCTGGTGCTACTCGGCGCCCCGTTCGAGGCCCTGGCCCCGGTGCTGGAGGAACGCGGGATCGCCTTCCGGGTGATCGACGAGCTGGCCGCGGCCGACCCGGTCGCCGAGCCCTCGGCGGACGTCGCGGCCGAGGACGACACCGCGCTGCTGCAGCTGACCAGCGGCTCGACGGCGCATCCCAAGGCGGTGCGGATCACTCACCGCAATCTGTACGCCAACATCACCGCGATGGTCGAGGCGTCGCGGCTCGACCCGCAGCGCGACGTGATGGTGTCGTGGCTGCCGCTGTTCCACGACATGGGGATGGTGGGTTTCCTGACCGTCCCGATGGTGACCGGCCTGGAACTGGTCACCGTCACCCCGGCCGACTTCCTGACCCGCCCGCTGCTGTGGGCGCAGCTGATCTCGTCCTACGGCGGGACGGTCACCGCGGCGCCGAACTTCGCCTACGCGGTTCTGGGCCGTCAGCTCGCCAAGGCCGACGAGGGTTCGCTCGATCTGTCCACCCTGCGGTTCGCACTCAACGGCGCCGAGCCGGTCGACCCCGATGCCGTCGAGGCGTTCACCCGCGCGGGCGCCCGGTTCGGGCTGCGCCGGGAGGCGGTGGTGGCCGCCTACGGGATGGCCGAGACGGCGCTGGGGGTCTCGTTCGCGCCCTGCGACGTCGGTCTGGAGATCGATCGCATCGACGCCGAGGAGCTCGAGGCCGGTCGCCGGGCTGTCCCGACCGTCGCCGAGGGCGCCGCGGTGGCTCGCCGGTTCCCGCTGCTCGGTCCGCCGTTGGCCGGGTTGGAGGTGCGGGTGGTCGGCGATGACGGCACCGTGCTCGGCGAACGTGAGGTCGGGGTGCTGCAGCTGCGCGGGGAGTCGGTGACCCCCGGCTACCTGACCGTGGAGGGTCCGAGGAGCGCGCAGGATGCCGAGGGGTGGCTCGACACCGGGGACGAGGGCTATCTCGCCGGCGGTGCGGTCGTGGTCTGCGGGCGCCGCAAGGACGTGATCATCATGGCCGGCCGCAACATCTATCCGACCGACATCGAGCGCGCCGCCGCGGCGGCCGACGGGGTGCGCGCCGGGAACGTGGTCGCGGTCCGGCTGGTGGCCGACGACACCCGCCACCGCGAGTCGTTCCTGGTGGTGGTGGAGTCGCGGGGGGCGGGTGAGGCCGAGGCCGAGCGGCTCATCCGCAAGGACGTGACGGCACGGGTGGTGTCGGCGACCGGTGTTCGCCCCGCCGACGTCGTCGTGCTGGCGCCGGGCAGCCTGCCCAAGACCCCCTCGGGCAAGCTGCGCCGCGCCGCCACCGGCGATCTGCTGGCCACCACCCGCCCATAGCCCCGCGAGTCGCGGTATTTCCGTGCGCGAGTCGCGGTATTTCTGCGACCGAGTCGCGGTATTTCTGCGACCGAGTCGCTGGATCCGGGTGGTGTGGGTCAGCCGGAGAGGGCGTGGAACCGGTTCTGCGCCGGTTCCAGACCCTCGGCCAGGAGCGCCTCGACCGCATCGGCGGCCAGGTCGACCGCCAGGTCCAGGTCCTTGCGCTCGGTCGCGGAGAAGCGTTTGAGCACGAAGTCGGCCGGGTCCTGGCGGCCGGGCGGGCGACCGATCCCGAACCGGGCGCGCAGGTAGTCGCGCGTCCCGATGGATCCGCTGATCGACCGCAGCCCGTTGTGCCCACCCTCGCCGCCGCCGCGCTTGAGCCGGACGACGCCGAAGCCGAGGTCCAGGTCGTCATGCACGACGACGAGGTCCGCGACGGGCACTGAGAAGTACGTCAGCAGCCCGGCGACCGGCCCGCCGGACAGGTTCATGAAGGTGCGCGGCTTGGCCAGGACGACCCGGCGTCCACCCAGCCGCCCCTCCAGCACGTCGGCGTTCGATCGGTGCTTGCTGAATCGGCCGCCGCCGACCCGGGTCGCGAGCGACTCGACGACCCGGAAGCCGACGTTGTGCCGGGTCTCGGCGTAGCCGGGGCCCGGGTTGCCGAGCCCGACCACCAGGGCAGGGCCCGACGCCACGGATCAGCTCTCCGCGGCGGGGGCCTCGGGCGCTGCAGCCTCCTCGGCGGCGGGGGCCTCGCCCTCGAGCTCTTCGGCGGTCGGCGCGGCCACCACGTTGATGACGAGCTGCTCTGGGTCGGTGCGAAGCGTCACGCCGTCCGGCAGGGTGAGGTCGCCGGCCAGGAACTGGGTGCCGGCCTCGACACCCGCGACCGAGACCTCGAGGTGCTCGGGAATGTTCAGCGCCTCCGCCTCGATCTCGACGGTGCTGACCTCCTGGGTGACCAGGGTTCCGGGCGCCGGGTCGTCGGTGACGATGACCTGGACCTCGACGGCGACCTTCTCACCGCGCTTGACCACGAGCAGGTCGACATGCTCGATGTAGGGCCGGATGGGGTGCACGACGACGGTCTTGGTCAGCGCCAGCTGCGGGGCGGAACCGTCGATGTTGATCTCAAGCACGGCGTTGCGGCCCTGCTCGCGGACGACGCGGGCGAACTCGAGTGACGGGAGCGCAAGGTGCTGCGGGTCGGTGCCGTGCCCGTAGAGCACGGCGGGGATCTTGCCGGCCCGACGGGTCCGGCGGGCGGCGCCCTTGCCGAACTCGGTGCGGGTCTCGGCGTCGATGCGGGCCTCGGCCACGGTGGTTCTCCTCGATCAGGCGTGGAACGGAAGTGGAACGCGCGACGAGGAACCGGTATCGGCCCGGCGTCGATCACGGTGGGCCAGGAACACCGCCCACCCTCGCCGCGGAACTCCGATGAGGATACGCGTGCCGAAAACGTCGATCAGGGCGCCCCCGAGCGCATCCCTGCGCCCCGGTCGGCGCGTCGTCCACCGCGGTCGACGACGGCGCCGAACACGAGCCCGAGAACGGCCCAGAAGGTGAGCTGGGCGCCGAGTGAGGCCAGCCGGAACTCGTACAGCACGGTCGCCGGGAACCCGGGCGGTGCCTCGTCGACCGGGGGCAGCGCACGCATCACGAGGCCGATGGCAACGAGATACGTCGCGACGGCGACGAGGAAGGCGTTCCACGCCCCGAGCCGTCCGGCCAGCTTGCGGCCAAGCATCGTCGCGGCGGCGGCGAGCGCGACCGAGGCCAGAACCATCGCCAGGTAGAAAGCGGTGCGCTCGGAGATCGTGTCCGGGTCGCTGGCGCCGGGCGGGTTGGCCGGGTACTTCACGAACGGCACCACGATCACCGCGAGGAAGGCCACCAGCGCCAGCACCGCGGCACTGCCCCGTGGGCTCAGCCGTCCGAGCCGGCCGTATAGCACCGCGTAGACCAGCGCGAAGATCCCGCCGATGGCGATTCCGTAGAGGACGAGGGCCACGGCGAGGCCGAGGGTGCTCTGCACGCCGCGGCCGACCAGATCCACCCCGGCGTGGGTCGCGTGGCGGTCCTCGAACGCGATGCCGCCCTCGATGCCCGGCTCGCCGAAGACAAAGCCGAACACCAGCGCCGCGAGCCCCGCCACGGCCCCGGCGATCATGCCGCGGACCAGCAGCATCCGCACCATCGCCGCCGCCGTCCGGCCGTCAGTGGCAGGGGAGGCCGAGTAGGTGCCTGCCGTCGTGCAGGAACTCGTGGAGCATGCTGCCCGAGACCAGCGACGTGGCGCCCTGGTCCAGCCCGACCAGGTACAGCAGGCCCAGCAGGATCACACCGGCGAACACCGCCCACGGCAGGACCTCGCGCAGTGGTACGGGCACCGGGGAGACGGCCGGGATGGCGACCTGGGCCATTCGAACCTCCTGGCAGCGAGCGCATACACATGAACATGTGCTCAGATGATTGTGGCGGGGGTGGGGACGCGCTGTCAACGGGCGCGTTTCAACGCCCTCCCGAAGGCCCGAAAGCCGTTCCGGAGGGTGACACCCGTGCGGACCAGCCCGGGCGGGGTCTGCCGTGGTGGTCAGGCGTTGCCGTTGAACAGGCTCGTGACCGAGCCGTCGTCGAACACCTCATGGATCGCGCGGGCCAGCAGCGGCGCGATGGGCAGCACCGTCATGTGCGGGAAGCGCTTCGGGTCGGGGATCGGCAGGGTGTCGGTGAAGATCACCTCACGTGCGCCGCAGCTGGCGAGTCGCTTGGTGGCGGCCCCGGAGAGCACGCCGTGGGTCGCCGCGACGATCACCTCGGCCGCGCCGTCCTGCATCAGAACCTCGACCGTCTTCGCCACGGTGCCACCGGTGTCGATCATGTCGTCGATCACCACGCAGGTGCGGCCTTCGATCTCGCCGACGACGCGGTTGGCGGTGGCCTCGTTCGGTTTCCGCGGGTCGCGGGTCTTGTGGATGAACGCCAGCGGTGTGCCGCCGAGCGTCTCGGCCCAGCGCTCGGCGAGCCGCACCCGGCCCGAGTCGGGGGAGACGACGGCGAGTTCGCGGTCGGAGTAGGTCTTCTTGATGTAGTCGGCGAGGACCGGCAGCGCGAACAGGTGGTCCACCGGGCCGTCGAAGAAGCCCTGGATCTGCGCGGTGTGCAGGTCGATCGTCATGATCCGGTTGGCGCCCGCGACCTTGAACATGTCGGCGACGAGCCGGGCCGAGATCGGCTCCCGGCCGCGGTGCTTCTTGTCTTGGCGGGAATAGCCCCAGAACGGCATGACCACGGTGATCCGCTTGGCCGACGCGCGTTTCAGCGCGTCCACCATGATCAGTTGCTCCATGATCGCATCATTGATCGGGGCCGAATGCGACTGCAGGACGAACGCGTCGCAGCCGCGCACCGACTCCTCGAAGCGCACGAAGATCTCGCCGTTGGCGAACGAGTACGCCGCCTGCGGGGTGATCGTGACGTCGAGCTCCTTGGCCACCTGCTCAGCCAGTTCTGGATGGGCCCGCCCGGAGAAGAGCATGAGGTTCTTCTTGGGGGTGGCCGACATCGAGCTCACCGTGTTCCTCCTCGACCGGCGTTGCCGGCCTCGTCCGCGACGACCGCCTCCGGAGCTTCGGGCGTCGCACCGTTGGCCGCCGACGCCCTGGCTGCGTCGGCGCGTTCGGCGGCCTCGGCCGCCGGTGTGCCCGGCCGCTTGCGCCGAACCCACCCGACGATGGTGCGCTGTGGTCCGGCCGACACCGCGAGCGCCCCCGGTGGAACGTCCTCACGCACGACGGTCCCCGCACCCGTGTACGCCCCGTCGCCGACGTGCACCGGCGCGATGAACATCGTGTCCGACCCGGTGCGCACGTGCGAACCGATGATCGTGCGGCGCTTGGTGACCCCGTCGTAGTTCACGAACACCGACGCGGCCCCGATATTGCTCATCTCGCCGATCGAGGCGTCGCCCACGTAGGTCAGGTGCGGGACCTTGCTTCCGGTGCCGATGTCGGCGTTCTTCACCTCGACGAACGTGCCGATCTTGCCGCGTTCGCCGAGCCGTACCCCGGGCCGTAGGTACGCGAACGGGCCGACCGAGGCGCCGGGGCCGATCACCGAGGAGCTGCCGTGGGTCCGCACGACGGTGGCGCCGGCTCCGACCTCGCAGTCGGTGAGCGTGGTGTCGGGCCCGATCTCGGCACTGGCCCCGACGACCGTGCTGCCGTGCAGCTGGGTCCCCGGGTGCAACACGACGTCGGGAGCGAGCCGCACCTGTACATCGACCCAGGTCGTCGCGGGATCGACCACGGTGACCCCGGCGAGCATCCAGTCCTCCAGCAGCCGGCGGTTGAGCTCGGCGCGGATCGCGGCGAGCTGCACCCGGTCGTTGACACCGCAGACCCGCCAGGTGTCCGGGCAGCCAACCGTGCCGACGAGGGCGCCCTCGTCGGCGGCCATCGCGACCAGGTCGGTCAGGTACAGCTCCTGCTGCGCGTTGTGCGCGCGGAGTCTGCCGATGGCCGAGCCGAGGAAGGCGGCGTCGACGGCGTACACCCCCGCGTTGACCTCGGTGATCGCGCGCTGCTGCGGGGTCGCGTCGCACTCCTCCACGATCGCGCGGACCGCGCCGTCCGACCGCACGATGCGTCCGTAGCCCGTCGGGTCGGTGAACTCGGTGGTCAGCACGGTCAGGGTCGCACCGCTGCTGGAGTGCTCGGTGAGCAGCGACGCGAGGGTGTCCCGGTCGAGCAGCGGGACGTCGCCGTAGGTGATGAGCACGGTCCCGGTCAATCCGGTGGGCAGGGCGGCGAGCCCGCATCGGACCGCGTCCCCGGTGCCGCGGCGCTGCTCCTGCACGGCCGTGATGATCGGGCGATCCAGTCGCTCGCCGAGGCCGCGGATGGCGTCGTCGAGCTGTTCTCGGGCGTGACCGACGACCACCACGAGGTGCTCCGGCTCCAGGGCGGCGACGGCGTGCACGGAATGGCTCAGCAGGCTGCGCCCGCCGATCGGGTGCAGCACCTTGGGGACGACCGAGCGCATCCTCGTCCCCTCGCCCGCGGCGAGTACCACGGCTGCCGCAGGTCGTGTCGTCGCGTTCGGGTCCGCCGAGCCGACGGGCTCGCGGGCCCCGTCGGGTCGATCGGGCCCGTCGGGACGATCGGACATGGGCCGCACTCCTCAGGTCGTTGCGTCCGCACATCGACACCGGTCCGGACGGCGGCGAACCGCTCGTCCAGCGATGCTCTCGGCGGAACTCGGCGTCCGGACGCATGAATCCTACGGCGTCGGGTCGACGGCGGCGCCCCCGCCAACCGAGGTTCGGATCCACGCGTAACCGCCGCGCCGAGTCGGTCGTTGAGCCGCACGGCCGGCCGGTGCGGATCAAGGGAAGTCGATGGGCAAGCACAGCACGTCACGGCGTCCTCGGGCGCAGGCGATCCGCGCTGCCGCGGCGGCAGGGCTGGTGGGGGCGGGCACCCTGGGGCCGGTTGGCGTCGGGCACGCCGTGGCGGATCAGGTGCTCGCCGAGGGCACGCCGTGCACCATCACCGCGCGGGCGTGTGTGTCACTTGCCACACAACAGGCGTGGCTGATCGAGGACGGGACTGTCGTGCGCGGGCCGGTTCCGGTCAGCTCGGGCGGCCCTGGGCACGAGACGCCGCTCGGCGACTTCCGGGTGGAGTGGAAGCACAAGGACCATCGCAGCGCGGAGTTCAACAATGCGCCCATGCCGTGGGCGGTGTTCTTCGCCCCGGGGGGCATCGCCTTTCACCAGGGCAACCTGGCGACACCCTCCGCGGGCTGTGTTCGGCTCGCCGCCGCGGAGGCCGAGGCGTTCTACCGCTTCCTCCAGGTCAACGATTCGGTGCAGGTCCGCTGACCGACCGCTGGTCCGCGAAAATATGCCGTTTGCCGTAGTAGACTGACCGGTTGTCGCATCGCCCCGGGGGCGGGTGTAGCGCTCGGATCCGCGGGGTTTGTAGTGGGTGGAGCAGCGAGCCGGGAGGACCCATGCCCACACGCACCGCACGCACGGCCTGGAACGGCACGCTGGAGCAAGGCTCCGGGCAGGTCGAGCTGAGCAGCAGCGGCGTCGGCACCTACCGGGTCAGCTTCCCGAAGCGAACGGCCGACGCCGCCGACGGCACCACCAGTCCCGAGGAGCTCATCGCCGCGGCGCACGCGTCTTGCTACGCCATGCAGTTGTCGGCGTTCCTCGCCGAGGCCGGGGGTACCCCGGAGTCGCTCGACGTCACCGCGGATGTGACGCTTGGCCCGGATCCCAACGGCGGTCTCGCGATCACCGGGATCACACTCACCGTCCGCGGCGAGGTCACCGGCCTCGACGCCGCCGGTTTCGACAAGGCCGCGCAGGCGGCGAAGGACGGCTGCCCGGTCAGCAAGGCACTGGCGGGCACGACGATCACGCTGGACGCCGCGCTCGCCTGAGAGAGTGTTGTGAAACCTCGTGGTCACTCGGCGTGGTGACTGTGGTAGTGGCGAGCGCTGATTGATCATCCGGTGGAGTGTGTGTCTGCACCTGTAAGCC
>NZ_JBHSQW010000005.1:0-34893 GCF_042658695.1 Pseudonocardia hispaniensis
GCGCTGACCCGCCGGTCCCCCTAGCCGGCGGGTCAGCGCGCCGACGCCTCACCATTTCGAGAACGACTGTTCTCGCTGCAGAACGATAGCCACAGACATGTTCTTCGTCAAGAACGGGTGTATCGTTGAGTTGACACTGTTCACCATTAGGGAAATGATCCAAGGATGCAGGCCGCTGAATCAGCCCGCGAGGACGGCCGTCCGCCCTCGCGGCGCGAGCGGTTCCGGCTTGCCACGATCGACGAGATCAAGGAAGCGGCCCGGGCACAGGTCGCCCGCGAGGGGCCTGCCGGGCTGTCGGTGCGGGCCGTGGCCCGCGCGATGCACATGACGCCGAGCGCGCTCTACCGCTACTTCTCCGGGCTCGACGACTTGATCACGGCTCTGTGCGTCGACGCCTACCAGTCACTGGGCGACTCGGCGCGCGCCGCCGTCGAGGCCGAGGATCCGGACGACCACGTGGCCCGGTGGCGGGCCTTCGAGAACGGCACCCGGCGCTGGGCCCTGGCTCACCCGGGAGACTTCGCCCTCATCTACGGGACTCCCCTGCCCGGCTACCGGGCGCCCGCGGAGGTGACCCGGCCCGCCGCGCGCCGGTTCACCGACATCGCCCTGCACCTGATCGCGGCGGCCGTCGCGGCGGGCACGGTCGACCTCGACCGTGGCCTCATCCAGTACGAGCCGCGCCTGGACCCCGGCCTCACCGCCGGATGGCGGGACGGGGACGTCCCGCACGACCCACGCGTGCTGGCCAACCTGATCGGGGCCTGGACGATGCTGCAGGGCCACCTCACGCTGGAACTGTTCGGCCACTTCGAATGGCTGCAGACCGACCTGGACATCGTGTTCGATGCGCATGTCACGGCGACGATGCTCGCCATCGGCTTCGATCCGCGCGCCGTCGCCGCGGCCCCGTCCGGCGCCGCGGCGGACTCCGGCCCGCGGGCGCCCTGAGCCGGGCCACCCCTACCCTTCGGGGCATGGCCATCGAGTCGACCATGCTCCCGCTCGGCACATCCGCTCCGCCGTTCTCCCTGCCCGACCCGGCGACCGGCGCGACCGTGTCCCTCGATGACTTCCGGGCTGCCCCCGCGCTCGTGGTGACCTTCCTGTGCAACCACTGCCCGTACGTGCAGCACGTCGCGGCCGGGCTCGCCGCGCTCGGCCGTGACCTCGCCGCCACGGGCGTCGCGATGGTCGCGATCTCCAGTAACGACGTCGCGACCTACCCGCAGGACGGCCCCGACCTGATGGTCACCGAGGCGGCCCGGCACGGCTGGACGTTCCCCTACCTCTACGACGAGACCCAGGACGTCGCCCGGGCCTTCTCGGCGGCGTGCACCCCCGACACGTTCGTGTTCGACGGCGAGCGCCGCCTCGTCTACCGAGGCCAGCTCGACGACGCACGGCGCGGTAACGACCTTCCGGTCACCGCCGCGGATGTCCGCGCCGCGGTCGACGCCGTGCTCGCGGGCCGCCCGGTCGACCCCGAGCAGAAACCGTCGATCGGCTGCGGCATCAAGTGGCGCTGACGTGCTCGTGAGTACGCCATAGCGCCGCAACGATGCTTCTCGCCCACGGGCGCGTCATCGCCGTTCGGAGAGCGCGAAGTACAGCGCGGCGACATCCTCGATCGGAAGCCGGGCGCCCTTCCCGGCGGCCACCTCGGCCACGTCGATGACGTCGAGCAGGCCGTAGCCGTGCGGCAGCACTGCCGAGCGCAGCGCCAGCGCGCGCGGCACCCCCTGCCGGGTCAGCTCCTCGACCCGCTCCCCGAGCGCCTCGGCATCGCGTCCGCGCAACAGGTCGGGCAGCCGCGGCAGGAGGCTGCCCACCACCGGGCCAAAGCGCTCGATCTCGGCGTTGACGGCGAGGGGTTGGGGGCGGTTGGTGAGAAACCAGCGGGAGGCCCGGTCGAGCAGCCGGCGGGACTCCAGCACGATCCGGTCGGCCAGCCCGACGGGGATGTCGGCGGCCCGGGCCGCCGCCCACAGCCCGGGCAGCTCGTACACCGCGGTGGTCACCGCGTAGACGCGCACGGCGTCGGCCGGGTCGGCGGCCAGCTCCTCGCCGAGCCGGAACGCGTAGCTGATCCCGGCGCCGTCGACCATCTCGTTGACCAGCATCGTCGTGACGATCTCGCGGCGCAGCGGATGCCGGGCGATCGCCCGCGGGAACCGCTCGCGCAGCGGTCGCGGGAAGTACTCCGGGAGCCGTCCGGCGAACGTCGGGGCGTCGGGCAGGTCGCCGCCGAGAACCTGCTCGGTCAGGTCGAGCTTGGTGTGCGCGAGCAGCGTGGCCAGCTCCGGGCTGGTGAGGCCACGCCCGGCGGCGGCCAGCGCCGCGAAGCCGTCGGCGTCGGGCAGCACCTCCAGCTCGCGGTCGAGCCCGCGGCGCGCGACGAGTTCGGCGGTGAGCCGGGCGTGCACGCCGATCATGTCCGGGGCGTTCGCGCGGGCGATGCCGAGCGCCGCATTCTGGTCGCGGTTGTCCCCGAGGACGAGCTCGGCGACCTCGTCGGTCATGTCGGCGAGCAGCCGGGCCCGCGCCTCGCGGTCCAGCTCGCCGGCCGCGACGAGGCGGTCGAGCAGGATCTTGATGTTGACCTCGTGGTCGGAGCAGTCGACGCCGGCGGAGTTGTCGATCGCGTCGGTGTTGATCTTTCCGCCGGCCCGGGCGAACTCGATCCGGCCACGCTGGGTGAAACCGAGGTTGCCGCCCTCGGCGACGACCTTGACCCGCAGGTCGCGGGCGTCGGCGCGAATGGCGTCGTTGGCCTTGTCGCCCACGTCGGCGTGCGACTCGCTCGACGCCTTGACGTAGGTGCCGATCCCGCCGTTCCAGAGCAGGTCGGCGGGGGCGCGCAGGATCGCGGCGATGAGCTCGGGCGGGCTGAGCGCGACGACGTGCTCCGCGAGCCCGAGCGCCGCGCGCATCTGGGGGCCGACCGGCACCGCCTTGGCGGTGCGCGGCCACACCCCGCCGCCGGCGCTGATCAGCGACCGGTCGTAGTCGTCCCAGGACGAGCGGGGCAGGGCGAACAGCCGTTCGCGCTCGGTGTGGCTCGTCGCCGGGTCCGGGTCGGGGTCGACGAAGACGTGGCGGTGGTCGAACGCCGCGACCAGCTGAATGTGCCGCGAGCGCAGCATGCCGTTGCCGAACACGTCACCGGACATGTCCCCGATGCCGACGACGGTGACCTCCTGGCTCTGGGTGTCCACCCCGAGCTCGCGGAAGTGCCGGCGCACGCTCTCCCAGGCACCGCGCGCGGTGATCCCCATGGTCTTGTGGTCGTAGCCGACCGAGCCGCCGGAGGCGAACGCGTCGCCGAGCCAGAAGCCGTAGGACGCCGCCACCTCGTTGGCGAGGTCGGAGAACCGCGCGGTGCCCTTGTCGGCCGCGACCACCAGGTAGGCGTCGTCCCCGTCGTGGCGCACCACCCCCGGCGGCGCGACGGTCGCGCCGTCGACGAGGTTGTCGGTGACGTCCAGCAGGCCCGAGATGAACAGGCGGTAACCGGCCGCGACCTCGTCGGGATCGGGGTCGCGGCGCACCACGAACCCGCCCTTCGCGCCGACAGGCACGATCACCGCGTTCTTGACGGCCTGCGCCTTGACCAGGCCGAGGATCTCGGTGCGGTAGTCCTGCAGCCGGTCCGACCAGCGCAGCCCGCCCCGGGCCACCGGCCCGAACCGCAGGTGCACGCCCTCGACGCGCGGGGAGTACACGAAGATCTCGAACGCCGGCCGCGGCGCCGGCATGTCGGGCACCGCCGCCGGGTCGAGCTTGAAGGAGAAGAACTCCCGCCCGCGGAACCAGTTGGTGCGCAGCGTCGCGGCGATCATCGCGAGAGTGCTGCGGAGGATGCGGTCGGCGTCCAGGCCCGTGACGGCGTCGAGGAGCGACCGCACCTCGACGAGCGCGGCCGCGACGGCCTCGTCTCGATCGCCGACCGCGGGGTCGAACCGGGCCCGGAACAGCGCGATGAGCGCCCGTGCCACCGGGGCGTGCGCGAGCAGCGTCTCGGCCATGTACTGGACCCCGTACGGGCTGCCGAGCTGGCGCGCGTAGCGGGCGTAGGCCCGCAGCAGCGCCGCCTCCCGCCAGTCCAGACCCACCCGCAGCACCAGCGCGCTGAACCGATCCGACTCCGCCCGCCCGGCCCAGGCCGCCCGGAACGCCGCGCAGAACCCGCCCGCCACCTCGGGCGGTGGCCGGCCGGCCACCGCCGCCCTGGTCGGCTCGTCCAGCCGCAACCCGAAGTCGTACAACCAGCACCGGGTCCCGTCCGGCCTGGTGATCTCGTAGGGGCGCTCGTCGAGCACCTCCAGCCCCAGGTCCTGCAACAACGGCAGGATCGCCGACAGCGAGACCGCCGCGCCGACCCGGAACATCCGGAACCGCACGTCGGTGTCGCCCAGCGACAGCTCGAAATGGGGTTCGGTGCCCAGTTCGCGGATCCGGCGCAGGTCGGCGAGCGCCTGCACGGGGTCGGTGTCGTCCTTGTAGCCCTCCGGCACCCTGGACAGGTAGTCGACGATCTCGTCCTCGCCCGTGCCGACGAGATCGAGCACCCAGTCGTCCCAGGTCAGGATCACCACCCCGAGCTGTCCCTGCAGCCTTGCCTGGTCGGGTCGGGGCGCCGCCGGATCGACCTGGACGACGAAGTGGACCAGCGCGAGCCTCGACTCGCTGATCCGCGCGGTGTGGTCGATCCGCCATCCGCTCAGCTCGCGCAGCAGCAGGTCCTGCATGGCCAGCCGCGCGCGGGTCGTGTACCGGTCGCGGGGCAGGTAGACCAGGCAGGAGACGAAGCGCCCGTCCGGCTGCCGCCGCAGGAACAGCCGCAGCCGCCGCGGCTGGGTGAGCGCCAGCACGCCGGTCGCGGTCTCGTGCAGGTCCGCCACGGTGGCCCCGAACAGTTCCTCCCGGGGGTAGTCGGCGATCACCTCCAGCATCCGCTGCCCGGAGTAGGACTCCAGCGGGAAGCCCGCGCGGTTGATTGCGGCGCGCACCCACCCCGCGACCGCCGGGATGTCCAGGACGTTCTCGCGCAGCGCAGCCGCGGTGAACAGTCCGAGGAGTCGGTGCTCCTCCGCGGCCGTGTGGGTCGACCCCGCCGACCTGATCACGACGAAGTACGGGTACGCGGGGCGCAGCACCCGGCTGGGCGTGCTCGCCCGGGTGAACACCACCGCGTCCGTGCCGCGGTCCTGGGCGAGCGGCGGATCCGAGGGCTCCTCCCGGCGCAGGACGCCCAGCCCGGATCCCGCCACCGCACGCAGCCGGTGGCCGCGCCGGTCCCGGCGATAGCGCCGGTAGCCAAGGAACAGGAAGTGCCCGTCGGCGAGCCATTCCAGCAGCCGCGCGAGGTCCGGCGCGTCGGCCGTGGGTGCCACGGCCAGCTCGGCCGCGATCGCGCGCGCGGTGTCGACCATCCGTTCGCCGTCCCGGGCGACCGCGTGGACGTCGGTGAGCACGTGGCGCAGCTCGGCTTCGAGGTCCTCGAACTCGTCGAGGGGAAACGGGTCGAGCTCGATCCTCATCCACGCCTCGGTGGCGCCGTCCGGCGGTGCCTCGTCCGCGGCGGGGAGGACCTCGAGCAGCTCACCGTCGGCGCCGCGGCGCACCACGACACTCGGGCTGATCATCCGTCGGACCCGGGCGTCGACCCGTCCGACGCCGGCCAGCACCGACTCCACGAGATGGGGCATGTCCTCGGTGAGGATGTCGACGACCGTCGCTCCGGTCGCCGTCGCGCGCACGTCGAGCAACGGAGTGTCCGGTTCGCGGTGCGCGGCCATGCCTCGGTGGGTCCGGGCGGCATCGGCGAGCGCGACCGAGGCGTCGGCGTCTGTTCCGAGGGTCTCGACGGGAGCGTGCCGGGCGTAGAGCCGGCACAGCTCGGCCAGCTCCGGGTCTGCCGCGGCCGGGGCGGCGTCGTGCCTGGTGTGACTCATCGCCACCTCCGATCGGCTCCCGGGTTTGTCTCTACACCCGCCGACGGCTGCCGCCTATGGTTCGTTCGTGGGGGATCGCGGACGATCGGTGGGCACGCAACTCACCCCTGGTCGGCTGCGGCGGGGCGGACGTCGGTGTGGGTGAAGTCGTCTCCCTTGAACAGCAACGGCTCGCCGCGGCACATCGCGAGCGCGTAGGCAAAGCAGTCGCCGAAGTTGAGCTTGGCCGGATGGCCGCTGCCCCGGCCGAAATCGCGGTAGGCGGCCCTGGCGACATGCGCCTGTTCGACCGTGACCGGTTCGAGAACCAGCCCGGCCTTGGACACCAGATGGTCGACCTGACGGCTCGCGACCGGATCCCGACCGGCGTCGATGACGATCGCGGTTTCCAGGTAGTTCGCCACCGAGATCCGGGGCTCGACCGCAGCAGCGAGTGTGAGGGCGAACGACTCGGCATCCGGCTCGTTGCGCAGAATCGCGATCAACGCCGAGGTGTCGATGATCAACGGGGAAGCCCGCGCTCGTCGTACAGCAACTCGCCGTGATCGACCGAACGCGCCGGCTCGGCCAGCCTGCGTGCCGTGTCCTGACCGATGGCCAGGAGGGCATCGGCACGGGCGCGGACGTGCTCCCGGTTGCCGCGTACTCGCTCCAACCGCTCCCGAACCGCCTCCGTCACCGCCTGCGTCAGGCTCTCACCGGTCAGGCGGGCCAGCTCACGGGTGAGCTCGTGCGCCTCCTGGCTCTTGATATTGAGGCTCATCCTTCCCCGTCTCTTCCGTGGTGGATTCTGGATTCCACCACGGTACCGCCACATCAAAGCCGGTCGGGGGATGGTGCTACCCCGGTCTGGCGGTGCGCCTGGCCCGGCTCGAGGTCCACAGCGGCGAGGGGAAGCGGGCGGCCACGCGCAATCCGCCCAGCCACTCGGTGAGCCGGGCGGCCTCGGCCTCCAGCGCAGCCAGGCCCTCCGATCCGACGTCCTCGAGCAGCTGCAGGTAGATCTCACCGGTCGGGGTCTGGTTCCAGCCGCCGACGATCCGGCCGTCCCACCATGCGGTCGCGCCGCCGTTGCCGTTGCGGTCGAACAGCCGGGAGCGGTGCGGGCCGAGGTACCACGCGCGCTCGGACCAGCCCATCGTCGTCGGGTCCAGACCCGGCAGCAGCGCCGCCCACGGCTCGACGGGCGCCACCGCGTCGAGGTCGTCGGCCAGCGCGACGCCGGGCGCCCCGTGCAGATCGACCTCGACCGCGCCGATGTCGGCCAGCGCGGCCCTCGTCGCGCCCAGGGTCGAGCCCAGCCACCATGTGATGTCGGTCACGGTAGCCGGGCCGAAGGCGTAGAGCCAGCGGCGCACCAGCTCGGCCCTGGCCTGCGCCTCCGTGGGCAGCCGGGGCTCGTGGCCGAGCCACCGGCGGGTGGTCACCCACCGGGGCCGGGAGACGTTCCAGGAGCCCTGGTTCGTCCCGCGGAGCACCTTTCCGGCGGCCGAGAGCGTGGTCAGTACGCGCGGGCCGATCGGGTTCTCGCCGCCGTACGGCTTGTCGGGGGCGTAGCTGGTCGAGCCTGCCAGCAGCGGCACCGCCGCGCGCAGCTCAGTGGAGCTCGCCTCGCCCAGGGCGTCCAGAGCGTCGAGGGTGGCCGCGGAGGCCTCCGCGAGCCAGGCCGCCCCGTCGGCGTACAGCCCCGCCGCCTCGACCTCCTTGATGAGCCGCCGCCGTTGCTGGCCGGCCACCCGTTCGCCGGCGGCGGCCTGGACGACACCCAGCAGATCGGTGTTGAGGACGAACAGGGTCCGCCGCATGCACAGGTGCTTCACCAGGGACCGGTCGGTGTACAACGCCTTGTCGACCTCGGCGGTGACCAGCCCGTCGACCCGGGCCCATGCGGAGAGGTAGACGGTGGCGGGGTCGGTAGCGTGCAGGCAGACCACGCTGTCGGCCGCGGACACCACGTCCGGCGCGCGCTCACCGGGCGCAAGCCGGTGCCGCCGGGCCAGCCTCGCGCGTCGCTCCGCGACGTCGAACGTTCGCACCCGCGCATCGTGGCAGGCCGCACCGACACTCGACCGGCACGTGCTCCGAGCGTCCGCTCGACGAGGCCGGAGCCGCCGGTGTGCTCGCCCATGCATCGCGCCGCTTCCACCCGCGCTCCATCGCATGTGTGCGAGCACCGGTGACCTCGGCACCGTCCTCACCCGTCAGTCGGCGCGGATGCGCGCCGCGCAGATCGCCATGGTGAAGGCCGGTCCGGCCGAGGTCCGCCTGTCCCGGTCGGTTGACGGAGTCGAATGACGACCCCGGGGCCGAGTCTTGGCAGCCGCCCGTTCGCGGCTCGGCGGTGACCGTGAGAACCGCTGGAGTCCAGGTCATGACAGCAGCGGTGGCAGGCGGAGCGAGCGCGAGCGGCCCACCCTTCGCCGAGGCCACCCCGGCGCAGATCCGCGCCGCGCTGACCGGCGAGGACGCGGCGAAGGTCGACCAGCACTGGCGCTCGGTGATGCAGCGGGCGACCGAACGCCTCGCCCTCACCGAGGTCTACCCCGCGGCCCAGGTCGCCATCGCGGCCGTTCCGCCCGAGGGATCGCAGGCGCTGGCCGCGGTCTGCGCCGTGCTCGAGCCGACCCCGTGGCCAACCCAGACCCACAGATTCAGCCGCCGTTGACACCAGCGCAGTTCCTGGCGGGTGGGGCGCCACCATGCCTGCTGTGGACCATCCGGACCTTGCGGGCGGCGGATGAGGGTTTCCGCTGGTGAAAAGCCGGTGGGCGGTGTCCCCCGTCGAAGGACACCGCCCACCGCACCGTCGGGACGACAGGATTTGAACCTGCGACCCCTTGACCCCCAGTCAAGTGCGCTACCAAGCTGCGCCACGTCCCGGCCGCCCCCATGGGGGCCCGTTCACCCTACCGCATCGCGGATCCGGGCCCCTCGGCCGGCCACGTCTCCCCATCGCGGACAGGACAACGCAGTGACTGGTCGCCACCGAATTCGCGTCCGGCGGCTGGTCGACCCCAGTTTCGGTGACGCCGCCGCTGACGAACACCGCCCTCGGTCGCCCCTGCGACGGGACTTTGGTGGATATCGGTCGAGAGCCTGTCCTCAGATGCCCGGATCCGAGGCCAGCAGATCGGCGACCGCGGCATCGATGAACCGGGTGTCCACCGGGTTCGCGCCGCCGCCCGCGAAATGGCCCCACACCCCCGGGATCACCCGCAGTTCGGCGTTGGACATGTGGGACACCGCCCACTTCTCGTCCTCCGGCGGGAAGTACAGGTCCTTCTCCGCCGGTGCGACGATGGCCCGCGCCCGGATCGAGCCCAGCGCCTCCTCGGTGGAGGAGAACCCCGGCGTCGTGCCGACATCGCCGTGCCACCAGGTGCCGAGCATGGTGAGCAGGTTGTTGGGATCGCGGTCGTCCAGGAAGAAGCCCTCCCAGAACCCCACGATGAAGTCCTCGAGCGAGGCGTAGCCGAGTTCGCGCCACACCTCGTCCCAGTAGAAGGCCTGGGAGAACCCCCAGCCCGCATACACCCGCGCCGCGGCCCGCAGTCCGGTCACGGGCAGGGCGTCGAGCGCGTACCATCCGCCGGCGAATGCCGCGTCGGCGGTCAGCGCGGCGCGCACCGAGTCCAGGAAGACCCGGTTGTGCGGCGCCGTCCGGGACGACCCGCAGAACGGCAGGATCCGCTGCACCATCTCCGGATGGCTGACCGCCCACTGATAGGTCTGCCCGGCACCCATCGACCAGCCGAGCACCAGCGGCAGCGTCTCGATCCCGAACACCTCGGTGACGAGCCGATATTGCGACTCGACGTTGTCCCGCACCGAGATCCGGGGAAACCGCGCCCGGTCCCACGGTGGCGGCGTGTTCGACGGCGACGAGGAAAGGCCGTTCCCGAGCATGTTCGGCACGATGATGAACCACCGCTCGGGGTCGAGGGCCATGCCCTCACCGATGAGCCACTCGTTGTCCCAATGTCGCCCGGAGTACCAGGTCGGATAGACGATCGCGTTGGACCGGTCCGCGTTGAGCGTTCCGTAGGTCTGGTAGGCCACCCGTGCGGGACGTAGCGTCGCACCGCATTCGAGGGTGAAGTCGGGAATCTCGTGCACCTCGTACGGTGCGTCGGGCCCGGTCATGGCGCCTCCTTGCGCTCGCACTCCCCGACCGATGGTGCGGTGAGATCGGTCGGGGGCGCAAGATGCGAACCCTCATCGACGCCGCGGGACGATCGACCTCAGGGGCGAGGCAACCGAGCGTGCCGGGGATCGCGGGTCACGGGCGTGGCCCGTCGAGATCGACCGGGCACCGAGGTGACGACCTCGGGCGCGTCCGCGCTGCGTTCCCCCGCGTCCAGGGCCCGGCGCAGTCGGGAGTCCATCGCGCGCAGGGCCGGCGCGCCGAACACCCGACGACTCGGTTGGCCGCAATGCGGGCACTGCGCCGGTTCGTCGGCCTCGGCCATCGGCCGGACCAGGTCGAACCGTGAATCCTCCGGGCAGCGGTAGGAGTAGGTGGGCACTGTGACCTCCGACAGAGATTCCGTCCTCAGAGACTATTCGGTGTGGCGGTCCGGTCGAGCCGTCCGATCGGCCGCAGATCGGGATCGGGTTCAACCCGACCTGCCCGATCCGCTTCCGACCGACAGTGTTTACGATCAAACTGGTCTCGTCATCGTCCGAACCGCCGCACCGAGGGGAGCATTGGTGGCACCAGGAACCGTTCCCCTCACCCACGCCACACTGGGCCGGCTATTGCACCAGGTCCAGCACCAGATGTCCCGGCGCATCGAGACCGTGCTGCGCGAGTCCACGGACTCCCCGACGCTCGACCAGTGGCGGGTGCTCGACCTGCTGGCCGACGGCGGCGGGCATCCGATGAGCGAGATCGCGGGCTATGCGCGGGTCCCGGCACCCACCCTGACGAAGATCGTCGATCGGCTCGTGGACGCTGCGCTCGTCTACCGCCGCGTCGACGATGCCGATCGCCGCCGGGTACTCGTCTACCTCGCCGAGCACGGCAGGCGACTTCACGATCGGCTCGCGCCGGAGGTGGCCGCGGCCGAGCAGGCCGTCGCCGACGAGCTCGGCGCCGACGACGCCGCGCGGCTGCGCACCCTGCTGGCCCGGCTGGCCGACCGGCTGGGCTGACCCCCGCGCTAGCCGGGATCGTGGTGCCCCGCCGGTGCCGCGCTGCGCCGCGGCAGCAGCGCCTGCACGACGAATCCACCGTCCGGCCCCGGACCGCTGATCAGCTCGCCGTCGACCGCGGCCACCCGTTCGGCCAGTCCCGCCAGGCCGGTGCCCCCCGTCGCGTCGGCCGGCACGCCGTGTTCGGACCCGGGTATCCCGTCGCTGTGCACCCGGACCCGCAGCCGGGTGTGGTCGCGCCAGCCCAGCTCGATCCGCACCGGGGCGCCGGGCGCATGCCGCGCCGCGTTGGTCAGCGACTCCTGGATGACGCGATAGACAGCCCGGTCCAGGCTCGGTGGCAGCTGCGCGGGTTCGCCGTCGTGCACCAGGTCGGCCCGAATCCCCGCGTTCCGCGAGCGGACGACGAGCCCGTCGAGCCCGGCGACGCCCGGGGGTCGGGCTGCGGGATCGGCGATCAGCCCGAGGGCGCTGCGCATCTCCGAGAGGGCGGCCTTGGCCAACCCCCGCAGGTGCTCGGCCGCCTCGCGGGTCTTGTCGTCGGGTGCGCCGACCGCGAGCGCGGCGGCACCGACCGCGATGAGCGTGGCGTGATGTCCGACAACGTCGTGGAACTCACGCCCGATCCGGGCGCGTTCCTGCGCCCTGGCCGCGGACTCCCGCGCGCTGATCGCCGCGTCGCGGGCCGCCTCGAGATCGCGCATGCTCGCGGTGAGCCGCTCCCGGGTGCTGATCAGCAGCCCCAGCGCGACCGGCGCCCCGGCCCACAGGGCGACGAACGCAACGGCCAGGATCGCGTCGGACCAGAGCAGGTCCTGTATCAGCAGCACGGGGAGGACCGCGGCGAGCCCGGCGAGAACGAACCAGGCCACCGTGTCCCGGAGCCGGCGGCTGCGCCGCCCCACCGTGTAGAGCGCGACGAGCGCGGGCGGCCAGCCGAGCCCGCCGACCAGTCCCCACAGCACCCCGAGCACCCCGAGCGGCGGCCACACCCGGCGCAGTGGCAGCAGCCCACAGCCGACCAGCCCCGCGACGACCGAGAAGCCGAACGCCGGACGGCCCAGCAGCACCGCCGCCGCGGGCACGAGAACGGCCGTCGCCTCGGTCGCCACACCACGGACCGACGGCGGGGTCATTCGGTCCGCCAGCTCCGGGCCAGCAGCGCCGCCTGCACCCGGTTCTCGACGCCGAGCTTGACCAGCAGCGCCGACACGTACTTCTTCACCGTGGCCTCCGCGAGGCTCAACTCCCGCGCGATCACGGCGTTCGACTTGCCCGCCGCGACCCGACACAGCACCTGGTTCTCCCGCAGCGTGAGCGCCGGCGGGGGACGACCGGGAGCCGGCAGACCTGCGGCGAGCCTGGGCAGCAGCCGGGCCGTGATCCGAGGATCGAGCACCGCCCCGCCCGCGGCCAGATCGCGAACCGCCCGGACCAAGGACTCCGGCTCGGCGTCCTTGAGCAGGAATCCCTGCACCCCGATGCGCAACGCCTCGGTGACGTAGTCGTCGAGGTCGAACGTCGTCAGCACGGCGGCGGGCGGCGCATCGGGACGGGCGCACAGCACCCGCAGCGCGGCCAGCCCATCGGTCCCGGGCATCTGAACGTCGGCGAGCACGACGTCCGGCCGGTGCCGATCGACCGCGGCGAGCAGGCCGTCCCCGTCGTTCGCCTCGCCCACCACCCGAACGGTCCCCCGGGCCTCCAGCACGGTCCGCAGGCCCGCCCGCAGCAGCGGCTCGTCGTCGGCGAGGACCACCCGCACCGGCGGGAGCACGCAGGTTCCCGCCTCGACCGCCATGCGCTGCAGCCTAATGGGCGACGCCGACCGCAGATCGTTCGGTACCGTCAGCGCTTCTTGACGCGCTTCTCGCGCACCCGCACCGACAGCCGGATGGGCGAGCCGGTGAAGCCGAACTCCTCCCGCAGCCGCCGTTCCAGGAACCGCCGGTAACCCGCCTCCAGGAACCCCGTCGTGAAGAGCACGAACGTCGGAGGCCTGGTCTGAGCCTGGGTCGCGAACAGCACCTTGGGCTGCTTGCCGCCCCGCACCGGCGGTGGGGTCGCGGCGATCAGGTCCGCGAGCCAGCCGTTGAGCTGTCCGGTCGGGATCCGCTGGTCCCACGAGGCCAGCGCGGTCCGCAGCGCCGGCGCGAGCTTGGCCACGGAACGCCCGGTGCGGGCGGAGACGTTGACCCGCTCGGCCCAGCGCACCCGCACCAGGTCGCGGTCGAGCTCACGCTTCAGGGCGAGCCTGCGATCCTCGTCGACGAGGTCCCACTTGTTGAAGGCCAGCACGAGCGCCCGGCCGGCCTCCTCGACCATGCCGATCACCCGCAGGTCCTGCTCGGCGATCGGCTCGCTCGCGTCGATCAGCACGATGGCGACCTCGGCGGCCTCGATCGCCGACCGGGTGCGCAGGCTGGCGTAGTACTCCATGCCGCTGGCCGTCTTGACCCGCTTGCGCAGGCCGGCGGTGTCGACGAACCGCCACAGTGTGTCGTCCAGTTCGACGAGGGAGTCGACGGGGTCGACCGTGGTGCCCGCCACCTCGTGCACCACCGACCGCAACTGTCCGGCGAGCCGGTTGAGCAGGCTGGACTTGCCGACGTTCGGCTTGCCGACCAGCGCGACGCGACGCGGCCCGCCGGTGCCCGCCTGGCCCAGGTCCTCGCGGGGCGACTCGGGTAGCGCCTCGAGGATGGCGTCGAGCAGGTCACCCGAGCCGCGGCCGTGCAGGCCCGAGACCGGGCGTGGCTCGCCGAGGCCCAGCCGCCACAGGGCGGCGGTGTCGGCGACGAACCGCTCGTTGTCGACCTTGGTCGCCGCGAGCAGCACCGGCCGGTCCGAACGGCGCAGGATCCGGGCCACGGCCTCGTCGGTCGCGGTCGCCCCCACGGTGGCGTCGACGACCAGTAGCACCGCGTCGGCGGTCTGCATCGCCAGATCGGCCTGTGCGGCGACGGCGGCCTGCAGCCCGGTGGCGTCGGGTTCCCAGCCCCCGGTGTCGACGATGGTGAACCGGCGGCCGTTCCACAACGCGTCATAGGCGACCCGATCCCTGGTCACCCCGGGGACGTCCTGAACGACCGCCTCCCGCCGCCCGAGCAGACGGTTGACCAGCGTCGACTTGCCGACGTTTGGCCGCCCGACCACCGCCAGCACCGGCGCGGCCCCGGGCTCGTCCGGCTCGGCGGCCGGACCCACCGGCTCGTCCCGGCCGTCGGGATCGGCGAAGTCCGCCGGGTCGATGCCCAGCTGCGCCATCGCAGCGCGGTCGTCTGTGTTGTTCACGTGCCGCTCCGTACCTCGTCGAGCTCGCAGACCATCTCGGCCAGCACGGCCCGGATGGTCTCGGTGGCGGCGGCCAGCTCCGTCCGACCCCTGGCCGCCGGGGCGGGTATGGGCTCGCCCACCAGGACATCCACCCGTGGGCGGAAGCGGCGACGCGTCCCGTCCGGGCGGTGGGTGCCCCGGCATGCCACGGGCAACACCACCGCACCCGAGGCGCGCGCCAGCCATGCCGCGCCCTGTCGCGCGGCGGCCACCTCACCGGTGCCACGGGTGCCTTCGGGGAAGATCGCGACGAGCCCCCCGCCACGAAGCACCGCCAGCGCCGCGGTCAGCGGGCGCCGGTCGGGCTCACCCCGGCGCACGGCGAGCTGGCCGATGCGTGGCAGCAGCCATCCCAGCGGTCCGGTGAACATCTCCTGCTTGACCAGGAACACCGCGCGGCGCCCCAGCAAGCCGAACAGCAGCGGCCCGTCCACCATCGAACTGTGGTTGGCGACGAGCACCACCGATCCGGTCGCCGGGATGCGCTCCCGATGATGCACACGCACGTCGAACACCGGGCGGAAGCACCAGGTACCGATCCATCGGGCAAGGTCGGTCAGCCGCCCCGAGGCGCCCTCCGGCAGGTCCGGGGGTGCCGTCCTCACGTCAGGAGTCCCCGCTCGGCCACCAGCCGCAACAGCTCGGCGAGCACCGCATCGACGCTCAGGTCGTCCGTGTCGAGGATGAGTGCGTCCGCGGCGGCGTGCAGCGGGGAGGTGGCGCGGGTGGAGTCGAGCCGGTCGCGGCGACGGACGTCGGCCAGGGTGACCGTGGGGTCGACCACCCGGCCCGCCTTGGCGTCCTGACGGCTGCGTCGCGCGGCCCTGATCTCCTCCGACGCGGTCAGATACACCTTCAACGCGGCGTCGGGGACCACGACGCTGCCGATGTCGCGGCCCTCGACGACGATCCCGCCGATGCCGCTCAGCTCCTCCGTGATGATCGCGCGTTGCCGTTCGACGAGCACCGTCCGGACGGCGGCCAGCGCGGACACCGCGCTGACCAGCTTCGTCACCGCGGCGCCGCGGATCTCCGCCGCGACGTCCTGCCCACCGAGCCGGATCCGGGGTGCCTCCGGATCGGTCGTCGGCTCCACGGGGGCGGCGGTCGCGACGGCGACGATGTCCTCGGCCGGGCTGTCCTCGTCGAGGCCGGCGCGAAGCACCGCGAGGGTCACGGCTCGGTACATCGCGCCGGTGTCGAGGTAGGCGGCCCCGCAGGCCGCCGCGAGCCGACGGGAAACCGTCGACTTTCCGGTGCCCGAAGGGCCGTCCATCGCCACGACTCCGCGCAGCTTGCCCGGAACGGCCACCGCACCGACTCCTCCCCGGGCCCCGCAGCATGCTCGCCGCGGCACCAGTCCCACCGCGCCTGCCGCGGTTCGCCACCCGTCATTGTGCCTGGCCGCCGCACCGGTCTCGGAACGGGCATCCCCGGGTCCGTCCCCGCGTCCTGGAGCATGGCACGCTCGGGCTGGAGCCGCCCGGGCTACTGCGGCAGGTCCGTGCGCAGCGCGGCGGCACCACGCAGGTAGACGTGCCGAAGCTCGGCCCGGCTGCGCGAGGTCTCGACATGGGCGAGCAGGCGAAGGACCCGCGGCATGGCGCCCGGCACCGCGATCTCCGACGCGCACATCAGCGGGACGTCGGTGAGCCCGAGCAGCCGCGCGGCATAGGCGGGGAACTCCGCGGTGAGGTCCGGGGTCGCGGTGAACAGGATCGAGATGATGTCCTCGGAGGTCAGCGCATTGCGCTCGAGCACCGCGGTGACCAGTTCGGCGGAGCGGGACAGGATCTCCTGCCGGGTATCGGCATCCAGCTGGATCGCGCCCCGGATCGCACGCACCGCCACGCCAGCAGCCTAGAGATCTACAGTCCCACCGCGCGGAAGAGCCCGCCCACCTCGGCGTGGTTCAACGGCCGGATCCGGCCCGGCCGCTGGTTGCCCAGCTTCACGTCGCCGATCGCGGTGCGCACCAGCCGCTGAACCGGGTAGCCGACGTCGTCCATCAGCCTGCGCACGATGTGCTTACGGCCCTCGTGCAGCACGATCTGCACCATCGAGCGGCCGGCGTGCGAGTCGACCAGCTGGAAGGAATGCACCCGGACCGGGCCGTCCTCGAGCTCCACCCCGGCCCGCAGCCGTCGGCCGAGATCGCGCGGGACCTGGCCCATGACCTCGGCCAGATAGGTCTTCTCCACCTCGAACGACGGGTGCATCAGCCGGTGGCCCAGCTCACCGTCGTTGGTCAGCAGCAGCAGCCCCTCGGTGTCGGCGTCGAGTCGTCCAACGTGGAACAGCCGCTCGGTCCGTTCGGCGACCAGATCGCCGACACACGGCCTGCCGTGCTCATCCGCCATTGTCGACAACATCCCACGGGGCTTGTTCAGCGCCAGATACACGAGGTCCTCACGCAGCACGATCCGCGAGCCGTCGACATGCACGACGGCCGTGTCGGGGTCGATCCGGCGCCCCATCTCGCGGACCACCTGGCCGTCGACGCTGACCCGGCCGGCGGCGATCAGTTCCTCCGCGGCCCGCCGGGAGGCGACGCCGGCCTGCGCCAGCACCTTCTGCAGCCGAACCCCATCGGGGTGGTTCTGGGTACTCATCACATTCATCGCTATCGATCTCGCAGGTCGTCGATCGCGTCGATCGCGTCGACATCGGGCAGCAGCGGCGCCAGTGGCGGTAGGTCCTCCACTGAGGACAGTCCCAGCCGCTCCAAGAACAGCTCGGTCGTGCGGAACAGCGTCCCCTGGGTCTGCGGGTCCACACCCGCCTCCTCGACGAGTCCGCGGGTCAGCAGCGTCCGCATGACACCGTCGCAGTTCACGCCGCGCACCGCGGACACCCGCGCCCTGGTGACGGGCTGGCGGTAGGCGACGACGGCGAGGGTCTCCAGCGCGGCGCGGGTCAGCCGGACCCGCTGTCCGTTGAGCAGCAGCCGCTCGACGAAGGGTGCGTAGGCGTCGCGGGTGTAGAACCGCCAGCCGCCACCCGTCCGACGCAGGTCGATGCCGCGGCCCGCCGCCGTGTACCCGTCGGCGAGCCTGCGCACCGCGGCCCGGACCCTGACCACCGGCTGGTCCAGCGCCTCGGCCAGCGACTTCTCCTCGGTCGGGGCGTCGACGACCAGCAGCAACGCCTCCAGCGCGGCTTCGAGCGCGGCCTCGTCGGTCAAGGCGGGTAGCGCATCGGGCTGCGCCACCGCGGTCTCGGCCCCGTCGGCCGCGCAGCCGGACGCCTGGGCAACGGCGTCGTCCGGGCCGGCGATGGGGTTGCTGTTCGAGTGGCTCACTGCTCGGTTTCGGGGCTTTCGATCGGTGTGCGATCCGACGACGTCGTGGACCTGCCCGTCCAGCGTACTGTCAGCTCCCCGAACGCCTCGGGCTGCTCCAGCGAGATGCTGTGTTCCCGGTAGAGCTCGAGCAGGGCGAGGAACCGCGCCACCACCTCCAGCGGCGCCACGCAGTCCGCGGTGAGCGAGGCGAAACTCGCCTCACCCAGCTCGGCGAGCCGCTCGCGTAACAGCGCCGCGTGTGCGGCGACCGAGACGGCGTGGGTGTGCAGGTGATCGAGGCCGACGGTGGGCGGCGGCTTCGGCCGGAACACCGTCGCCGCCAGCTCGGCGAAGCTCGCCGGGCTCACCCCGAGCAGCACCTCGGGCAGCAGGCCGGTGTAACGGTCCTCGAGCGCGACCGAGCGCGGGAAGCGGCGTAGCGCCGTGGACTCCAACTCGCCGAACAGGACGGCGACCTGCTTGTAGGCGCGGTACTGCAGCAGCCGGGCGAACAGCAGGTCGCGGGCCTCGAGCAGGGCGAGATCCTCGGCGTCGCAGACCTCGGCGTCCGGCAGCAGCCGGGCGGCCTTGAGATCCAGCAGGGTCGCGGCGATGACGAGGAACTCGGTGATCTCGTCGAGGTCCGCCTCGTCGCCCAGCTCGGTGATATGCGCGATGAAGTCGTCGGTGACCCGGTGCAGCGCCATCTCGGTGACGTCCAGCTCGTGCTTGCCGATGAGCTGCAGCAGCAGGTCGAACGGGCCGGAGAAGTTGTCCAGCCGCACGGTGAAGCGTGCGGGTCGGGCGGACCTTTCCCCCGCCCGCCCGGGCGACGGATCGTTCTCGACCAGCGTCACCGGGCGAGGACCTCACGGGCGAGCAGCCGGTAGGCCTCGGCGCCGTTGGAGTTCGGAGCCCAGGTCGTGATGGGTTCACCCGCCACGGTGGTCTCCGGGAACCGGATGGTCCGGTTGATGACGGCCTCGAAGACGATGTCGCCGAACGCCTCCACCACGCGCTGGTGGACCTCGCGGGTGTGCAGCGTCCGCGGGTCGAACATGGTCGCCAGGATGCCGAGCAGCCGCAGCTCGGGGTTGAGCCGATCGCGCACCTTCTCGATCGTGTCCATCAGCAGCGCGACGCCGCGCAGGCTGAAGAACTCGCAGGCCAGCGGGATCAGCACCGCATCGGCGCAGGCCAGCGCGTTGATGGTGAGCAGGCCGAGGGACGGCTGGCAGTCGATGAGCACGACGTCGTAGCGGTCGAGCGCCGCCTTGAGCGCTCGACCGAGGGCCTGCTCGCGGCCGACCTCGGTGACGAGCTGGACCTCGGCCGCCGACAGATCGATGTTGCTGGGCAGCAGATCCATCCCCGGGACGGACGTCGACCGGATCACGTCGTCGACGGCGATGTCTCGTTCCATCAGCAGGTTGTAGATCGTGACGTCGAGCTGATGGGGCTGTACCCCGAGGCCGACCGACAAGGCGCCCTGCGGATCGAAGTCGACGAGCAGGACCCGCCGGCCGTACTCGGCGAGCGCGGCTCCCAGGTTGATGGCCGAGGTCGTCTTGCCGACACCGCCCTTCTGATTGGCGATGGCGATCACCTGAGCCGGGCCGTGCTCGGTCAGCGGCGTCGGTTCCGGCGCGGTCACGCGATGAGTTCCCCCCACCGGGACAGTGTCGTACACCTCCAGCTCGGAGTTTTCGTCGTCGAGCGGCTCCGGGCGGGGAGCGAAGGGCCGCGGAGTGTTCACAGCGTGCTCCGGTCTCTCGCGGGCGACCGTGGGACGAACGGTTCCGGCCCGCAGACTAGGAGGCGCCTCGACATGCGGCAATGCGCCCCGCCGTGACGCGTCGAAGTCGGTTTCTGAGATTCACGAGGCCCGGTCACCGGGATGGCCCAACCGGTCAGCTCGCGGTCACCGTCACGTCACCCGCGGTGGTGCGCGCCAGGATGGTGCGCGTCGCGCCCGGGTCGTCCGCGACGTTCACCCTGACCGTGCCTGCCGTGGACCGCGCCTGCACCCGGTAGGCCTCGGTCGCCGGCACCCGGACGGTGACGTCACCCGCCGTGGCCCGGACCTCCACCTGCTGCGGGGCGGCCGCGAACGCAAGCTCGACACCACCCGCCGAGCTCTGCGCGCGCACCGTCGCGCCGCGCAGCCCGGCTCCGTGCACCCGGCCCGCCGAGGTCGCGAGGTCCTGGTCGCCGGTCAGGTCGTCGACCGTGATGCCGCCGGCGCCGAGCTTGGTGCGGACCGACACCGCGGCCGGGGCGGTCACGGTGAGAGCCACCTCACAGCGGCCGATGCGGGGGCCGTCGGGGCAGCGCGCGGTGATCCGCAGGACATCGCCGTCGACGGACTCGGTGACGGTGGGCCGCTCATCGGTCCAGCGCAGGGTCCGTTCGACCTGCGCCGCGCCGTCGGGCCCGGACCGCAGCTCCACATCGCCGGCATCCGAGTCAATCTCGACTCGACTGATCGCCTGGTCGTAGCGCTGACTTCCGGACTCGGTCCGCACGGACCCATCTGACCCGCTGGTCGCGCTGGTCCCGGCCAACCGATCGGATCCGTCGGAGCCGCGGGGGCCCACCTGCGCGCCGCCACAGCCGGTCAGCAGGAGCGCGACCGACAGCAACAACGCCGATACCCATGTCCTGTTCATCGCCGTGAACGGTACTGCGGCCGACGATCAACCGCGGGCACGTGGGTGGGCCGTCGCATAGACCTCGCGCAACGAGTCGACCGTCACGTGCGTATAGACCTGGGTCGTGGTCACCGAGGCGTGCCCGAGCAGCTCCTGCACCACGCGGACGTCCGCGCCACCGGCGAGCAGGTGGGTCGCGAAACAGTGCCGCAGCGTGTGCGGGGAGACCTCCGCGTCCAGCCCGGCGACCTCGGCCGCCGCCCGCAGCGCATGCCAGGCACTCTGCCGCGAGAACCGAGCCCCGCGAGCGTTGAGCAGCAGGGCCGGGGTACCTCGGCCACGTTCGGCCAGTACGGGGCGGGCCCGCACCCGGTATGCCTCGACGGCGGCCACGGCCGGCCGACCGACCGGGACGATGCGCTGTTTGCCGCCCTTCCCGCGCAGCAGCACGGTGCGTTCGGCGAGATCGAGGTCGTCCAGGTCGACGCCGACCGCCTCGGAGATGCGAGCGCCCGTGGAGTACAGCAGCTCCAGCAGGGCCCGGTCCCGCAGCGCCACCGGTCCGTCCCCGTGACAGCCGGACAGGAGCTGCTCGACCTGCTCGACGGTCAGCGTGCGGGGCAGCCGGCGGGGCAGCGACGGCGGGGTGACCGCGCGGGTGACATCGCACGGCACCAGCCCGTCGCGGGCGGCGAACCGGTGCAGCCCGCGCACCGCCGCGAGCGCCCGGGCCACGGACGAGGCCGCCAGCGGGGTGGGGCCGCTGCGCAACGCGACGAGGAACGCGGTGATGTCCGACTCGCGGACGGCGGCGAGGTCGCCGATCCCGCAGGCCTTCAGGTGATCGCGATAGCGGTGCAGGTCGGTCGCATAGGAACGCAGCGTGTTGGGTGAGCTTCCCCGCTCCACGGCCAGATGCGCGAGGTATGCGCGCAACACTCGTGCGGGCGCCCCACCGGTCCCACCGTCCCGCTCACTCACGAGCGCCCAGGGCCGGGATCACCTCACGCTCGAACAGTTCGACGCTCGAGCGGTCGTAGGCGGCGTCGGGGAAGTAGCAGATCGCGTAGGCCATGCCGAGGCGCTGCAGCTCACGCAGGTTCGCCACGACGTGCTCGACGGGGCCGCAGGCCGGCATTCCCCGGTAGGCGCTCAGCACACGTTCGGCATCGTCCGGGCCGACGATCGGGACGAGCCGGTCCCGCAGCTGCCGCAGCCGGTTCTCGACCTCGGCGGCGGTGTGCCCGATGACCACGTTGTAGTTCGCCGAGCGGACGATCGCGTCGAAGTCGGTGCCCACGTCCCGGCAGTGCGCGGCGAGGATCGCGGACTTGTGGGCGAAACCCTTGGGCGTCCCGTCGAAGTTCGTGTACCGCGCGTACCGGGCAGCGATCCGCAACGTCACCTTCTCCCCGCCACCGGCGATCCACAGCGGGATCCCCCGCACCCCCCCGCCGTCCTGCTGAAGCGGTCGCGGAGCCACGATCGCGTCGTCGACCTGGTAGTACCGCCCGTCCAGGGTCGCCCGGCCGGTCCGCCAGGCCTGCGCGAGAATCTGCACGCCCTCGTCGAGCATGCCCAGCCGCTGCCGCGGGGGCGGGAAGCCGTAGCCGTAGGCCCGCCATTCCTGCTCGTACCACCCGGCGCCGATTCCCATCTCGACCCGGCCACCGGAGATGATGTCGGTCGTCGCGGCGACCTTCGCGAGGTAGACGGGATTGCGGTAGGCCATGCACGTGCACATCTGGCCCAGCCGCACCCGGCGGGTCACCGCGCCGAGCGCGGCCATCAGCGTCCACGCCTCGTGTGTCGCCTCGTCGGTGGGGGCGGGCACGGTGTGGAAGTGGTCGTAGACCCAGATGGACTCCCACGGACCGGCGTCGGCGTGCCGCGCCAGCGCCTGGATGGCGTCCCACTGCCCCGACGGTTCGATGCCGGCGAGATCGAGCCGCCATCCCTGAGGAACAAACAGTCCGAATCGCATGCCAGTCACTCGCCCGAGCGTACGGGCCGTACCGGTTCGGCGGTTGTCGGCGCGGCCGCAGCGGTACGGTTCGATCCGTGAGTACGCCGGGTTCACCCAAGTATCGGATTGGGCATGAGGAGCGGGAGCAGGCCATTCGCGCTCTGAACGACCATTTCGCCGCCGGCCGGCTCGACATGCACGAGTACGAGGAGCGCGTGTCACGGGCGTCCGCGGCGCGCACCGCCGATGAGCTCGACGCGTTGTTCAGCGACCTGCCTCCCCCGGCGTCCACGCCGGTCACCGCCCACTACCCGGTCGCGCAGCAGGGGGCGTACCACCCGCCGGCCCAGCACCCGGCGGCGCAACCCGCGCACTGGGATCCGAGCGCCCCCTGGGGCCGTGACCCGGTCACCGGCTGGCCCTACTCCGACAAGTCGAAGCTGATCGCCGGGGTGCTGCAGCTGTTCCTCGGCGGGGTGGGGGCGGGCCGGTTCTACACCGGTCACACCGGGTTGGCCGTGGCCCAGCTGCTGGTCACCCTGTTCACATTCGGGTTCGGCGCCATCTGGGGGTTCATCGACGGGATCGTGATGCTGGCCGGCTCCCCGCGTGACCCGTACGGGCGCCCGCTGCGCTCCTGAGCGCGCCGGTCGGCAGTTCGCTCCCCGCTCGCCGGGTTCCGCTCAGCGCCTGCGCGCCGCGAACCGGGACGGTCGATCGGGCCAGTCGACGTCGGCGGCGCGCGGTGATCCGGCGCCGCCGCGCACCGCCTGCACGGCCAGCACACCCGCGACGGCCGCCGCGTTGACGATCACTCCGGTCAGCACCATGGCGACGGCGTCCGCCAGCGGCACCCAGCGCAGCTCGAGGTCCGCCTCCTCGTCCTGGCCCGCGGCCGGCCGGTCGATCTCGGTGAGCCCGCGGGCGAGATAGATCCGCACGGCCTCGTCGGAGAAACCGGGCGAGGGCACCATGTCGAGCAGCACCGACCAGTCCGACGCGGCCAGGCCCGCCTCTTCGGCCAGCTCCCGGGCCGCGGTCGCGGCCGGATCCTCCCCCGCGACGTCGAGCAGACCCGCCGGCAGCTCCCACAGCCTGCGCCGCACCGGATGCCGGTACTGGTGGATCAGCATCATCCGGTCGGAGGCATCGAGCGCGGCGATCGCGACCGCTCCGGGGTGTTCGAGGATCTCCCGGGTCGCGACGCGGCCGCCGGGCATCACCACCCGGTCGGCCCGCAGCGCCATGACGCGACCCGTGTAGACGTCGCAGGAGGACTCGACCGGGAAGTCGTGCCGAAGACCGGTCATGAGGTCGCCGAACCGACGGTGTCGGCCGGGCATGCCTCGGTTGCTGCGCTGCCGAGGCGGTCGCGACCGGGCAGCTCGACCGGCAGCCTGCCCGCGGCCTGGTAGCACAGCGCCGCCTTCACGAACGCCGCGAACAGCGGGTGCGGGCGGGTCGGACGGCTCTTGAGCTCCGGATGTGCCTGGGTACCGACGTAGAACGGGTGCACCGCCGAGGGCAGCTCGACGAACTCGACGAGCTTGCCGTCCGGGGACAGCCCACCGAACACCAGACCCGCCGCCGTCAGCCGGTCGCGGTAGTCGTTGTTCACCTCGTACCGGTGCCGGTGCCGCTCGGAGACCTCGTGGGTGCCGTAGACCCCGGCAACCACCGTGCCCGCCCCCAGGACGGCCGGGTAGGCGCCGAGGCGCATCGTGCCGCCCATGTCCCGCTCGCCCGCGACCACGTCGAGCTGCTCGCTCATCGTCGAGATCACCGGATGCGCCGTGTCCGCGTCGAACTCCGTCGAGCTCGCGCCCTCCAGCCCGGCAAGGTTGCGAGCCCCCTCGATGACCATGCACTGCAGGCCGAGGCACAGGCCCAGGGTGGGGATCCCGCGGGTGCGGGCGTGCCTGATCGCGCCGAGCTTGCCCTCGATCCCGCGGATGCCGAACCCGCCCGGCACCAGGACACCGTCGACGCCCTCGAGCTCCGCCGCGGCGCCCGCGGCGGTCTCGCAGCGGTCGGACTGCACCCAGTCGATCTCGACGCGGGCGCGATGGGCGAACCCGCCCGCACGCAGCGCCTCGGTCACCGACAGATAGGCGTCGGGCAGGTCGACGTACTTGCCGACCAACGCGATCCGCACCTTCTCGTTCGGGTCGTGGACGCGGTCGAGCAGGTCACCCCAGACCGTCCAGTCGACGTCCCGGAACGGCAGCCCGAGCCTGCGCACGACGTAGGCGTCGAGACCCTCCCGGTGCAGCACGCGCGGGATGTCGTAGATCGACGGCGCGTCCGGGGCCGCCGCGACGCCGTCGAGCTCGACGTCGCACATCAGCGAGATCTTGCGCTTCAAGCCGTCGGGGATCTCCCGGTCGGCGCGCAGCACCAGCGCATCGGGCTGGATACCGATGTTGCGCAACGCCGCGACGGAATGCTGGGTCGGCTTGGTCTTCAGCTCGCCCGACGGGACGAGGTAGGGCACCAGGGAGACGTGCAGGAAGAAGCAGTTGTCACGGCCCACGTCGTGTCGGATCTGGCGGACCGCCTCCAGGAACGGCAGCGACTCGATGTCGCCCACGGTGCCACCGACCTCGGTGATCACCACGTCCGGGGTGAGGCCGTCCTCCGGATCGGTCATCGCCCGGATGCGATCCTTGATCTCGTTGGTGATGTGGGGAATCACCTGCACGGTGTCGCCGAGGTACTCACCGCGGCGCTCCTTGGCGATCACCGAGGAGTACACCTGGCCCGTGGTGACGTTCGCGCGGCCGTGCAGGTTCCGGTCCAGGAACCGCTCGTAGTGGCCGATGTCGAGGTCGGTCTCCGCGCCGTCTTCGGTCACGAAGACCTCCCCGTGCTGGAACGGGTTCATCGTTCCGGGGTCGACGTTGAGATAGGGGTCGAGCTTCTGCATGGTCACCCGGAGCCCCCGAGCGGTCAGCAGCTGACCGAGACTCGATGCTGTGAGGCCCTTGCCGAGCGAGGAAGCTACCCCGCCGGTGACGAACAGGTGACGGGTCCCGCGTGGCTGCACGGAACTTCAGCCTACCTGGGAATCATCGGGCGCGCGGCCGCCACCCCCGGCGCCACCGGATCAGGGACTGCGCGGGACGACGGCGTCCGCGGTGGGCGCCGAACCATACCGGCCGGCACCGCCGTCGAGCTGCTCGCGCAGCGCCAGGACGCTCGCCACCCGACCCGCTCCGGTGTCGACGTCATCGACGGTGCTCAGGCCCGCGGTGGCGCCGCGGTCGGCACGAGCGACCCCCACGGGACCGGTGGAGCCGGCCGACCCGGTCCGGCCCGCGAGCACAGCGCCCGCGCCGGAGCGGTCCAGCTCGGCGGCGAGCCGGGCGGTGACGGCCGCGGCGTCGCCCGCGTCGACGCCGCGCAGCGCACCGCCGGTGAGCACGAGTACGAGATTGGCGGGTTTGGGCACGTCACCCGCGATGGCGAACCCGGCGGTCGTCAACCCGGACACGACGACCTGCGCCTGCTCGGGCGTGGCCTGTGGCTGCCCGTCCTTGGTCAGCACCAGCCCGGCGAGCAGTCCGCCGACGAGGCTGCCGGTGTCCGATGCCGCGGGCAGCTGCGCGCCGCTCGGCAGCAGCCGAGCGGTCAGCGCGCGTAGCTCGTCAGCCCGCGCCGGGTCGGTGACGGCGTCGCTGAGCGCGAGCTGGCCGGTCACGGCGGCCCCGGCCTGGCCGATGAGGGTGACGATCGCGTCGCGGTCACCCGGGTCGGCGCCGAGGGTGACCACCGCGACGGTCTGGTCTGCGAGCACCCCGCGGACCGCGGCCGGACCGACCGTGGCGGCGAACTCGTCGCCGGCCCGCTGCGCGGCCTGCAGCGAGTCCCGCTCGGTGGTGAGCCGGTCGACCTGGGTGCTGAGGTCGTCGCGCTGCGCCGAGATCGCCGAGAGCAGCCGGTCGGACAGGCCGCTGGCGCCGAGGAACACCCCGACGGCGAGCGCGAGGAACACCGCGGCGAGGGACACCACGTGGTAGCGCAGGGAGATCAACCGAACACGCCCTTGATCTGGTCGACGAGACCCTTCCAGCCCTGGGAGAGCCAGGCCAGCACCGCGTCCCCCGCGTCGGAGACGAGCAGCGCGGCCAGCACCGCGACCAGCGCCGCGGAGATCATCAGCAGCACCGCCCCGGCGGAGACCCGGCTACGGTACAGCGATCCCAGAATCCGCCCGTCGACCAAGGTCCCGCCCAGCTGCAGCCGGGTCAGGAACGTCGAGGCGTTGCTGCCGGAGCGGCCACGGTCGAGGAACTCGGTCATGCTGGCCGACAGCCCGACGGTGACGATCACCGCGGCGCCGCGGTGGTGGGCCAGCAGCAGTGCGAGGTCCTCGGGGTTGGCCGAGCTGGGGAAGGTCACGGCACCGGCGCCGAGGTCCTGAACCCGGTGCAGGCCGGGGGCGTGGCCGTCCGCGAAGGCGGGGACGACGACATCCGCGCCGCAGGCCAGCGCCTCGGTGGAGACCTCGGCCGGATCGCCGACGATGAGGTCCGGTTTGTGCCCGGCCGCCAGCAGCGCGTCCGCTCCGGCCCCGACCCCGACCAGCACCGGCCGGTACTCGCGGATGTAGCTGCGCAGCCGGGCGAGCTCACCCGTGTGGTCGAAGCCCGAGCCGACGACGAGGACCTGTCGGTCGGCCAGCTCGACCTCGACCTCGGGAACCCCGTGGCCGTCCAGCAGCAGCGAGCGTTCCAGACGCATGAACTCGATCGTGTTGGCGGCGAACGCCTCGAGCTGGTGTGCCAGCCCGGCCTTGGCCTCGACCAGCGCGTCGGCCACCGAGTCGGGGGTCTGCTCGACGCCCTTGGCGAGCACCCGCTCGCCGGAGTAGAGCACGCCCTCGTGCAGCCGGACCTTGCTGCCGTCCTTCACGGTGTGCAGCGCCTCGGCCCCGACCCCGTCGACGAGCGGGATGCCGGCGCTCACCAGGACCTCGGGCCCCAGGTTGGGGAAGCGGCCGGAGATCGATGGTGACGCGTTGACCACGGCGGCGACCTGCGCGGCGACCAGGGCATCGGCGGTGGAGCGGTCCATGTCGATCTGGTCGAGAACCACGATGTCCCCGGGCTTGAGCCGGCGCAGCAGAGTGTCGGTACGACGGTCGACCCGCGCCACCCCGGTGCGCCCGGGTAGCTCGGGCCGCGAGCGATGCAGCAGGCCAGACAGCTTCATGCACGCACTGTGACACCTCCGGTTCACTGTGCCGGGGACGCCACGCCGAGGCGTGACGACGGTGTCATCGCAGGGACGGCCCCGCGGCTGGGGTCCGAGCGGTCTTGCGGGCCGTGGGCGCCGGGTCCGCGATGCCGTTGCGCTGCCCGCCCCGGCCGGCCCGGTCGCTGTCGCGGTGCGCCCGCGCCGCGGCGAGCAGTTCCTCGGCGTGGGCCCGGCCGGTGTCGGTGTCGCCGAGGCCGGCGAGCATCCGGGCGAGCTCGGCGATGCGGTCGGGCTCGGCGAGGGTGTGCACGCTGCTGCGGGTGACCCCGGCGGCGCCTGCCTTGTGCACCACCAGATGCCGGTCGGCGTAGGCCGCGACCTGCGGCAGGTGCGTCACCACGATCACCTGGTGGTTCGCCGCGAGCCGGGCCAGCCTGCGCCCGATCTCCACCGCGGCCCGTCCGCCAACCCCCGCGTCGACCTCGTCGAACACCATGGTGGGGACCGGATCGGCACCCGCGAGCGCGACCTCCAACGCCAGCATCACCCGCGAGAGCTCACCCCCTGAGGCTCCCTTGTGGAGGGGCTGCGGTGCCGCGCCCGCGTGCGGGACGAGCCGCAGCTCGACCTCGTCGACCCCGGAGGCGCCCGCAACCATCGCCACCCCGTCGACGACGACCGCGTCGGGCGCCTCGGGGCCGGCGGCGAGCCGCGGGGCCACCGAGACGGTCAGCTCGGCGTCGCGCATGGCCAGCCCCGCGAGTTCGGCGGTGGCCTCCGCGCCGAGCCGGGCGGCGGCCTCGGTGCGGGCGGCCGTGAGCACCGCCGCGCACGCCGCCAGCTCGACGGCCAGCTCGGCACGGCGGGCGGCGAGCGCCGCGAGCGCCTCGTCGGAGGTGTCGAGGCCGGCCAGCCGCGCCCGGGCCTGCTCGGCCCAGGCCAGGACGCCGTCGGCATCGGCGGCGTACTTGCGGGTCAGCGTCTTGAGCTCGGCCTGGCGGGCCAGAACGGCCGCGAGCCGCTCGGGGTCGGCATCGAGCCGGTCGAGATAGCCGGACAGCTCGCCGGCCACGTCGCCCAGGACGGCCAGCGCCTCGTCGAGCCTCGGGTCGAGGGCGGTCAGCTCGGGGTCACCCGCTGCGAGCAGCCGGTTGCGCGCCTCGCCGACCAGACCGACCGCCCCCGGCGCGTCGGGGCTCCCGTCGTCGGCGCCGGACAGCGCGAGCCGTGCGGCGGTCGCGGCCTCTCGCAGGTCGTCGGCCGCGGCGAGCCGACGGGCCTGCTCGACGAGGTCACGATCCTCGCCCGGCTGCGGGTCGACGGCCTCGATCTCGGTGAGCCCGAGGCGCAGCATGTCGGCCTCTTGGGCCAGCCTGCGGGCCCCGTCGCGGCGCTCGACGAGCTCCGCCGACACCCGCTGCCACTGCGCACGCACCGACCGGTAGGCCCGCAGCGGGGTGGCGACCGCATCGCCCGCGTACCGGTCGAGCAACCCGCGCTGGTCGGCGGGCCGCAGCAGGCGCAGCTGGTCGTTCTGGCCATGCACCGCGAGGGTCGCCTCGGCCAGCCGGCCCAGCACTCCGATCGGCACCGAACGACCTCCCAGATGCGCCCGTGAGCGGCCGTCCGCCGATACCGTGCGAACGGCGATCAGCTCGCCGTCGTCGACGTCGGCACCGACCTCCTCGGCCAGCGCGATCAGCTGCTCCCCCGCCACGAACCGACCCTCGACGACCGCCTTGCGTGCGCCCTCGGCCACCCGCGACGCTTCGCCGCGCCCACCGCCGAGCAGCGCCAGCCCGGTGACCACCATGGTCTTGCCCGCGCCGGTCTCCCCGGTGAGCACCGTGAGGCCGGGGGCGAGCTCCAGCGTCGCGTCGTCGATCACGCCGAGGCCCTGGATCCGCATCTCGGCCAGCATGGGGCGAAGACTACGGCGCCGCTGCGACAGGCGTCAGCCCGCGTCGCGGTCCGCGCGAGACCCGGTCAGCTGCGCGGGCCGCCGCCACGATGGACGACGCGGTCGTCCGGATGCCGATCGGGCGACCCACGCCAGCCGCGCACCGGCAGGTCGAACTTGCGCACAAGGCGGTCGGCGAAGGGCTGGCCGTCGATCCGGACGACGCGCACCGGCTTCGCCCCGCGGCGCACCTCGACCCGCGCGCCCGGCGGCAGCACGATCGTGCGCTTGCCGTCGCAGTCCAGCAGCGCGGGCGGTCCGAACTGGTCGACCTCCACCGCCGCCTGCGAGTCGGGCGCGACCAGCATCGGCCGGGCGAACAGCGCGTGGGCGTTGCTGGGCACCAGCAGCAGCGCCTCGACCTGCGGCCACACGACCGGACCGCCGGCGGAGAACGCATAGGCCGTCGATCCCGTCGGCGTCGCGCAGATCACGCCGTCGCAGCCGAAGCTCGATACCGGGCGGCCGTCGACCTCCAGTACCACCTCCAGGATCCGTTCCCGGGTGCTCTTCTCCACGCTGGCCTCGTTGAGCGCCCAGGTCCGTCCCAGCACCGACCCGTTGGACCGGACGACGACGTCGATCGTCATCCGTTCCTCGATGGCGTAGTCGCGGGCGACGAGCGCGTCCAGGGCCTCGTCGAGCGACTCCTGTTCGGCCTCGGCCAGGAAGCCGACCCGCCCGAGGTTCACACCCAGCAGCGGCACCCCGCACGGCCGGGCGAGTGCCGCGGCACGCAGGAACGTGCCGTCCCCGCCCAGCACGAGCACGAACTCGGCGCCCTCGGCGGCAGCCGGCAGATCCTCGACCGGAATCGGGTCGAACCCGTCGGGGACCTCGGAGCCCATCTCGACCAGCTCGGAGCCGAGCATCCGGAGTCGGATGCCCTCGGCGGCCAGCCGTGCGGTCACCGCGGCGGCGGTCCGCCGGTTGGTTTCCCGCCCGGTGTGCAGGACGACCATCGCCTCCCTCATGGCGGCCCGCCCGCAACGGCCTGGGCCAGCACCGCGTCTCCGACGTCGGTGCCGCTCCCGCCCAGCCACAGGAAGTACTCCACATTTCCCGAAGGCCCCGGCAGCGGGCTCGCGACGGCGCCGCGCAGCACCAGGCCCAGCTCCCGCGCGACGGCGGTGACCTCGGCGATCGCCGCCAGCCGCCGCTGCGGATCGCGCACCACACCGCCCGCGCCGAGCCGGTCCCGCCCCACCTCGAACTGTGGCTTGACCATCGGCAGGAGTACCCCGTCGGGCGCGGTGGCGGCGGCGAGCGCGGGCAGCACGGTGCGCAGGGAGATGAACGAGAGGTCGGCGACGGTGAGGGCGACCGGGCCGCCGATGTCCGCGGGCCGCAGCCGGCGGACGTTCGTGCGGTCGAGCACACGGACGCGAGGGTCGTTCTGCAGTCGCCAGATCAGCTGCCCGTACCCGACGTCGACCGCCACGACCTGGTGGGCGCCGCGGTCGAGCAGGACGTCGGTGAACCCACCGGTGGACGCCCCCGCGTCGAGGCAGCGCCGCCCCTGCACGTCGATGTCGAACGCATCCAGTGCCCCGATCAACTTCTTGGCCCCGCGCGACGCCCATTGCGGCTCGTCGCTGTCGGTGACCACGACGGGGGTGTCGCGCTCGATCTGCGTCGCCGGTTTGCTCGCCGGTACCCCCCGCACGCAGACCCTGCCCTGCGCGATCATCTCGGCCGCCTGCTGCCGTGACCGGGCGAGTCCCCGGCGGACCAGCTCGGCATCGAGGCGGGCGCGGGCCGCCACCACCGTCACACCCGACCGGGGCCCTGCCCCGGGGCGGCCCCGGCGGCGAGCGCGTCACCGAGGGCGGCATGCACCTTCTCGAACGCGGTGACATGCTCGGCGAACGGACGGCCGTCGAGCTCGTCGAGGCCGGCCATCGCGGCCGCGACGGACGCCACCACGGCCTCCGACGGCCCGGCGTGGGAGGGCCGCGGGAGGCTCGGCCCCGGCACGTCGTGCGACGAGCGCGGTCGGCCCGGCGGGACGGTCATCGTCGTGCTCCCCGTGCGGCTTCGACTTCTGCCACAGTAACCGACGCGCCGTTGGTCGCGTCGTCGCTGCCACGCGCGCTCGGCAGACCGAGTGCGGCGAGGGCGCGCGTTGCCGCCGAGCCCTCGGCGTGGACCTGCACGGGGCCGCCGCCGTCGTCCGCCCAGTGTGCGGCGCACAGCGCGCGAAGAGCGTCGACGGCACCGTCGGTGGATCCGGCACCGGACAGCACCAGGTCCGCACCGGCACGCTCGACCTGCCAGCCGGGCCGGGGGCCGGGGGTCAGCTCGACGATGGGGCGGGTCAGCGCCGACAGGTCGGCGGCGATGTGATCCGGCCGCTGGGCGGGCGCAGCCGCGAGCACGTCGGCGGCACCGGAGACGCCGGTGAGCACGAGCAGCGTCGCCAGTCCGGCGGCCCGGCCGCCTTCGATGTCGGTGTCGAGCCGGTCGCCGACGACCAACGGGCGCTGTGCCCCGCTGCGCTTGACCGCCTGTTCGAGCAGCCGCGCCGCGGGCTTGCCGGCGACCTGCGGTACCCGGCCGGATGCCAGCCGCACCGCCGCGACCATGGATCCGTTGCCCGGCAACGGACCCCGCTCGGTGGGCAGGGTCGCGTCGATGTTGCAGGCGACCCACACCGCACCCGCTCGCAGGGCCACGGTCGCCTCGGCCAGGACCCGCCATCCGGTGTCCGGGGAATGGCCCTGGACGACGGCCACCGCCTCGTCGGCGCGCTCGGTGATCGACAGTCCGACCTTGATGATCTCCTCTGCGAGTGCGTCCGTGCCCACGACCAGGACCGGCGAGCCAGGCTCCATCTGCTCGGCGAGCATCGCCGCGGCGGCCTGCGAGCTGGTCAGCACGTCCGGCTCGGTGGCGGGGAAACCCAGCTCGGCCAGGTGGGCCGCGACCTCGGACGGGCGGCGCGAGGCGTTGTTGGTGACATAGACCGTCCGTGCTCCCAGCCCCGCGGCCTCCGTCACCGCCTCCACCGCCCGCGGCACCGCCTGCCGCCCGCGGTACAGCGTGCCGTCGAGGTCGAAGAGGAGCGCGTCGTGGCGGTCGAGCACACTGATCATGCTTCTGGCTCCGCTGGACCGGCCTCGGGCTGGCTGTCGGTCGAGCTGTCCCCGGTCGGTCGCTCGCGAGCCGATACGTCCTCGCCGGTGTCACCGGTGTCGCCGGTGTCGTCCATGTCGGCGGTGTCGTCCTCGGCCTCGGCTTCGACGGCGTGGGTGTCGTCCTCGTCCACCTCGGCCGGCGGCCGATCCTCGACGGGCACCAATTCGGTACCGAAGATGACGTCGTCCTCTTCCAACGGCTCGCCGGTGAGCTGGGCGATCCGCACCGCGGCGTCGGTCTCGCCGTGCTCGTCGGCACCGGCCGCATGCACGAACCACTCGAGCGCGTCGGACTCACGCCCCGCGGCCTGCAGGTTGTCGGCGTAGGCATAGAAGAGCCGGGCGCTCCACGGGTCACGACGCGTCGGGTCGAGCGCCGGGACCTGCAGCCCGACGACCGCCGCGTCCAGCTCACCCAGGTCACGGCGCGCCCCGGCCGCGACGATGGCCAGCTCGATCCGCTCGGCCTGGCCCAGCTCGGCGGCCTCCGGCCCACGCGCGAGTTCGATGGCCCGCTCCGGGCGCCCCAGCGCGCGTTCGATATCGGCCATCACCGGCAGGTGTCCGGGCCCGCCCCCCATCCGGCGGGCGGCCCGCAGCTCGCCGAGCGCTTCGGTCCACTCTCCTGCGTGGTAGGCGGCGATGCCAACCGCCTCGCGGACAGCGGCGATGCGGGCGGCCCGTCGCCGGGCGAAGCGCGCGTGCTGCAGCGCGAGGTCCGGATCCTCGTCGACCAACGAGCCGGCCGCGACGAGGTGGCGCGCGACGGACTCGGCCGTGTCCCTTTGCAGTCCCCGCAGATCGCGCCGGATCTCCGGGTCGAGCGCGGCGACGCTGGCGTCCTCGGGCAACGGCGGCTCCGTGGCGAGGTTCGTCTCTGCCGCGGGCGCTCGGCGCGACCGGCTCCAGTCCTCGGTGTTCGATGCGGACCGCGCGCCTTCCTCCCACGGCCCGTCGGGACGCGCGCTGCGGCGCTCGCCTCGATCGAACCGATCCGGGCCGCGAGACGATCGATCCGAGCGCTCGCCGCTGTGTTGCCGACGCTCGCCGCTGTGTTGCCGATCAACGGCACGCTGCCGGTTCCGGCCGGGCGCACGTTCGTCCCGGCCGTCCGGCCAGGACCGACGATCATCGCGGATCCAACGGTCATCGGACCGGTCGCGGCGGTCGCGGTCCCGTGGGCCGCGGTCGTCCGCGCGCCGGCCACGATCGTCGGCGCGCGAGGCCCCCTCGCGCCTGTCCTGCCTCGGGCCGGCCGTGCGGGCGCCTCCCTGGTCGGTGTAGCGGCCGGAACGTCTCTCGTCCCGGCCGCCGCGCCCCTCTCCCTCGCGCCGCTCGCCCCAACTGCGCCGGTCGTCGTGGCCTCGCCGGTCGTCGTGGCGTCGCCGGTCGGCCCAGCGCTCGGAACGGCCCTCCGGTCGGCCGCCACGCTCGTCGACGGGTCGCTCGGACCAACTCCGCCGCTCCCCGCGATCCGGGCGATCCCCGGCGCGCCGCTCGTCCCAGCCGCGGCCGCCGTCTCGGCGCGCAAACCGGCCCTCTGTGCGACTCCGGTCCGCACGCGGCGAATCCCAGTCGCCTCGGTCCGTCCGCCGTGGCCGTTCCTCGAAGCGGCGGTCGCCCACCCAGCGACCCGTCTCGGATCGGCGCGACGGGCGGTAACCCTGCCCGCGGTCGCGATCGTCCGCAGCACGGCCGCGGTCCTCCCAACGAGGCCTCTGCTCGGACCATCGTCCGCGCTTGTGGCCACCCGCGTCGTCATCGCCGCGGTACGGCCGCCACTCGCCCTCCTGCCGGCCGGAACGCCGCTCGCCGCCGCCGCGCGGGGCGTCACGGCTACGCCATCCACTCTCACCCGAGCGGCCCTGCGTTCCGCGGTAACCGCCCTCGCGGCGCGAACGGTCCGGACGCTCCGATCGGGCGGAGCCGCCTTCAGACCAACCGCTTCCTACTCGGTCACCCCGCTGGGGCCGACCGGTGCCGCGACGATCAGATCGGGGATGCTCGCCGCGGCCGTTCCAACCACTCCGACGCTGCTCGGAGCGGTCCCGATCATTGCGTTCTCGGCCACCGTCCCGATGATCGCGTTGCGGACGGTTATCGCCGGAACCATCCGCGATACTCATAGTTGCAGAATACGGCAACGGGCCCCCGCCGGTGTGGTGGGGGCCCGTGGCCGTATATTTTTTTTGGGTTGGTTGTCGGCGGTGTCCTACTCTCCCACACCCTGGCGGGTGCAGTACCATC
>NZ_JBHSQW010000006.1:0-14307 GCF_042658695.1 Pseudonocardia hispaniensis
GCCGCCGCGACCGCCGCCGGCGCGGCTACCACGGCCGTGGAGCGGGCCCGGACAGGCGGGGCCACCGCGCCCCCGGCCAGCACCGGTTCGGCCACCGTCACCCCGGCCGCAACGCACCCCCGCACCGGCGGCGCCGCGGCACGGGGCTGCGCGGCCGGGGCCCGGGTCATCGACGGTCCCGCGACGATCATCAAGACCGGCGGGGCGGGCTGCCGCCCGGCCGGCTCCGGCGCCCGGGCGCTCGCGCATCCCGTCGTGCACCCCCGCACCGGCGGCGGATCGGCGACCGCGGTCGCCGGCGGGCCCGCGACCGTCACCGGCCCCGGAGCCAGCGCGAAATCCGGCGGCGCGGCCACCAGCCTGGCGGCCTCCGGCCAGCAGGTGGTCACCCCTCCCGCGACCCATCACCGCGGCGGCGGGGCCGGGTCGCACGGGGCCGGCTCCGGCGCGGCCGCCGTCACCTCGGCCACCACCCTCACCACGCATGGTGGGGCCGCGGCCGCCCCCACCGCCGGTGGGGACGCGACCGTCGCCCGAGCAGCCGTCCACCAGCGGGGCGGGGGAGCCGTGACCGTCCCGGTCGCCGCGGGCGCGGTCGTTGTCGCCTCGCCGAGCTCGGCGGCGCGGACCGGTGGCGCCGCCACGGCGCCCGCCGCGACCGGGACGGTCACGGTCGAGTCCTCGGTAGTGCACCGCAAGTCCGGTGGCGCGGCCTCCACCGCCGCCGCGACCGGGGGCGCAGCGCTCGACCCGGCCGCGGTCCACGTCCGGTCCGGCGGCGCCGCCGCGGCCGCAGCAGGCACGGGGCAGCACACGATCACCCACCCGACGACGCACGCCCGGACCGGTGGTGCGGCGCCGCTGGCGATCGCCGGGGGCACCAAGACCGTCATCCACCCATCGGCCATCAGCAAGACGGGTGGCGCCGCCACGGCGCCCGCCGCCATCGGGCGGTGGACGTACCCCAGCAGCCACATCGTCACCGGCGGCGCGGCAGCGGCCGCGGCCGCTGCCGGGGCGTTGACGCTGCGCCGGGCGCTGGCCGGCTGGCCACCCGGTATCAGCGGACCACACCGCCACCCGCTCCTCGACCTCACCGCCCCGGCGGCAGACCCGCTGATCACGACGAGCGGCCCCCGCTCGGAGCCGCCGCTGAAAGCCGCGGCGCCGGCCGCCGAACCGCTGGTCTCCGTCGCCGGGCCGGCCACGGAGCCGCTCGTGCGGGCCGCCCCCGGCTAGGTGTCCATCCAGGCGGCGTCCATCACCGCCGCCCCCTCCGGATGCAGCTCCCCCCGGGCGATGTACACGTCGGTCAGCGTCGACAGCTTCGCGTGCCCGGTCAGGTCACCGATCTGCCGCGTCGACAACACTCCCGCGTCGTGCCAGATCGTGGCCGCGGTCTTGCGCCACGCGTGGCTCGACATCCAGTCCAGCCCCACCCACCGCCGGGCCTCGCGGATGTAGCGGCCGGTGTTGTTCGGGTGCTTGTAACCGACCCCCCCGCCGCGAGCCACGACCGGGAACACCGGATCGGTGTCGGCGCCGCGGTCGCGGGCGGCGAGCGTCTCGACCACGAACCGGGGCAGCGGGATCACCCGCAGCGACCTCTCCGTCTTCCCGCGGTGTACCTGAAGGCCCTCGCCCTTGACCGCGACGACATTCCCGGAGATGGCCACGATCGGCACCAGCCGTATCCCGTCGAGGTCGTCGACCGGTACCCCCTCGAGGTCGACGTCGCACCAGCGCACCGCGAGCGCCTCACCGATCCGGACGCCGGTGCCGAGCATGAACCGCACCAGATCGGGCAGGTCGCGGCGTCGAGCCGCTTGCTGCGCCCTCCGCTCCTTGGGGTCGTCGGACTCGCCGTCGAGCCAGTCCAGCCAGCGCCGCCGCTCTTCCGGGGTGAGCGCCCGCGGCCGCTGCCGCGCGCCACCGCGGATGTCTTCGACGTCCCGGACCGGATTCGACGGCAGCGCCCCGTGCCGTACCGCCAGGCCCATGATTGCGCTGACGACGGTCCGGACCCCCTTGCGGGTACCACCGGCGTAGCGGGTGCCGAGCCCGGTGAAGAAGTTGTCCAGCCGGGCGACGGTACATTCGACGAGACGGAGGTCCCCGATCTCCGGGAGCACGATCTTCTCGAGACGATGCCGGTAGCGGTCGGCGCTTGTGCGAGTCAGGGCGCCGTCGGCGACCCTCGCGTCTACCTTCAGCAGCCACAGCTCCGCGGCGCGGCGGACGCGGTGGTGCGGCTTGAGATCCTCGTCGGTGACGCCGCGGCGGTCGGAGAGCTTGTGCTGCAGCGCCCGCCGGGCAGCGGTCTTTGACGGGCCGCGGGCCTCGACCTTGACGGTCTTGCCGGTCATCTCCCGGTAGCGGCACCGCGCCACGAACCGGCCGGGGGAGAGCTCGCGGACGGTGATGTTGCCGTGGTGGCCGAGGTCGAGCGGCGGGCGCGGCATCAGGGCTCTCCGTGTGGGTAAACGCCGGGTTTGCGGTGGGTGATCTTGTTTTTTGAGATCATACCGTAGGCGGAGCCATGCCCTGACCTGCTGTTTTGCGTGCCCCCGGTGCGACTCGAACGCACACTGGACGGATTTTGAGTCCGTTGCCTCTGCCGATTGGGCTACGGGGGCCCGGACGTGTCACCGCACACGACGCCGGGGATCACATCGGGAGACCCCAGCCTAGCCGGGTAGCCTTTTGACTTGTATTCGACCCACCGCTGAAGGAGAACGCCTGGTGACCCAGCAGGTTTCCGAGGACACCGAGGCCGCCACCGCGGCCGGACCGGCCGAAGGCTGGCGGGTGCTGGTCGTTGAGGACGAGGCGTTGATCCGGCTCGATCTCACCGAGATGCTGACCGAGGAGGGTTACCGGATCGCGGGCGAGGCCGGTGACGGCGAGGCCGCGGTCGATCTGGCCCGCGAGCTGCGCCCCGATCTCGTGATCATGGATGTCAAGATGCCCAAACGGGACGGCATCGAGGCGGCCGCCACGATCGTCGAGGAGAAGATCGCTCCGGTCGTCATGTTGACCGCGTTCAGCCAGCGCGACCTCATCGAGCGGGCCCGCGACGCCGGTGCGATGGCCTACCTCGTCAAGCCGTTCGCGCGCCACGAGCTCGTGCCCGCGATCGAGCTCGCGGTCTCCCGGTTCGCGGAGAAGCGCGCCCTCGAGGACGAGGTCGCGACGCTCACCGAACGCCTGGAGACGCGCAAGGTCATCGACCGCGCCAAGGGTCTGCTCATGACCCGGCAGCAGATGACCGAACCCGAGGCCTTCCGCTGGATCCAGCGCACCGCGATGGACCGCCGGACGACGATGAAGGCCGTGGCCGATGCGGTCATCGGCGGACTCGCCGCACCCCGCAGCTGACATGTGATCGTCCGTGCACCGGGCGGCGGGCAGTCACTGTCCGTAAGAGCCCGGTTGCGGTCTGGTAAAGGACCCTCCTGTCCTGATGACTCGGCCCCGGCGGTTCCCCTAACGTCCGCCACGCTCTCGATGCGGGGAGTGCGACGGTCGGACAGGCCCCGTCGGGCAGCGCTGATCACCAGGGAAGGACATCAGGATGAATGGGAAGCGGGCGGTCGCCGCGACTGTCGCGGTGCTGGCCGGGGCGCTGGTGCTCGCGGCCTGCGGGACGAACCGGTCGGAGGCCGGTGGTACCGCGGGCGGGGCGTGCGATACCGATAAGGGAACCCTGGTCGTCGGGATGATCGCGCCCCTGTCCGGCGGACTGTCCGCCCTCGGCCTCGGGATGCGTAACTCCGCCAAGCTGGCGATCGACCAGGCGAACCAGAAATGCGCGGTGCCGGGTTACCGGCTGGCGTTCCAGGCCGAGGACGACCAGGCGACCCCGCAGGTCGCGGGCCAGGCGGCGACCAAGCTCGCCTCGGATCCCAACGTCGTCGGCGTCGTCGGCACGCTGAACTCCTCGACCTCGCAGACCGTGCAGCCGATCCTGGCCGGCAAGACGATCGTGCAGGTCTCGCCCGCCAACACGAACCCCACGCTGACCCTCGGCGACAACCCGGTCGCCGCGCCGAAGCGTCCGTTCCCCAGCTACTTCCGGGTCGCCACCACGGACCTGGTGCAGGGCCCGTTCGCCGCGCAGTACCTGGTACAGAAGGCCGGCAAGAAGAACATCGCCGTGATCGACGACGGCAAGACCTACGGTGCGGGGCTGGCCGAGCAGTTCTCCCAGGAGGCCACCAGGCTCGGCGCCACCATCGTGGCCCGGGAGCGGGTGGGCGAGAAGGACACCGACTTCTCCGGCGTCATCGCCAAGATCCGTCCGCTGAACCCGGACGCGGTCTACTACGGCGGGGAGTACCCGGTCGCCGGGCCGCTGTCGGCACAGCTCGCCGGGGCCGGCCTCGCCATCCCGCTGATGGGTGGTGACGGCATCGTCGACCAGGACTTCGTGTCCCTCGGCGGGCGGCAGGGTGACCTGGCGACCAACGTCGGCGCACCCGCGTCCAGCCTGCCGAGCGCGAAGGCCTTCATCGACGCCTACCAGGCGGCGAAGTTCGCCGAGCCGTTCAGCGCCTACGGCGTGCTGACCTACGACGCCACGAACGTGATCATCAGCGCGATCGCGAAGGCCGTCGACGGCGGCACCTTCGACGACTCGAAGCGCCAGGCGCTCAGTGACGCGGTGCAGCAGACCAACCTCGACGGCGCCAGCGGCACGGTGGCCTTCGACCGGTACGGCGACACCACGAACAAGCTGCTCACCATCTACTCGGTCCAGGGCGCCGACTTCGCCCCGGTCGAGACCGGCACCTTCCACGCGAGCTGAACCCGGCCCCGAACCGGGGGAGGACAGTCCTCAGGCATGTCGCGGCGGGGGCGGGTGACCACCCGCCCCCGCCCTGCCTGCCCTCGTCGAAGGAAGCACGGTGCTCTCCACCTTCCTGTCACAGATCGCCAACGGTCTCGTGCTGGGCTCACTGATCGGCCTGATCGCGCTCGGCTACACGATGGTCTACGGCATCATCCAGCTGATCAACTTCGCGCACGGCGAGATCTTCATGGTCGGCGCCTACGGTGGCCTCGCCACGCTGACCTACCTGCTGCCGACCGCGATCGCGCACCAGTGGTACGTCGCCCTGCCACTGGCGCTCGTCGGCGGCGCCGTCATCGCCGCCCTCGTGGCCGTCGCCACCGAGCGCTTCGCCTACCGCCCGCTCCGGGACGCTCCACGACTCGCGCCGCTGATCACCGCGCTGGGCGTCTCGGTGGCCCTGCAGGAGGCGGTGCGGGTGTTCTACCCGAACGCGACCGCGGCACTGCCGTTTCCCAGCATCTTCATCGAGGGCACGCTGGAGATCCCGGTCCCCGGCGGCACGGTGCCGATCAAGTACGCGGGCATCCTGCTCGCCGTCGTCTCACTGACCCTGGCGGCCGGGTTGCAGGTGTTCGTCGATCGTTCCCGGACGGGCCGCGCCATGCGGGCCACCGCACAGGACCGTGACGTGGCGCGGCTGATGGGCATCGACCCGGACCGGGTCATCGTGGTCACCTTCCTCATCGGTGGTGCGCTGGCCGGCATCGGCGGCGTCCTGTACGGCGGCTACCTCAACAACATCAACATCGATATGGGCTTCCAGAACGGGATCTTCGCCTTCACCGCGGCCGTGCTCGGCGGGATCGGCAGCATCCGGGGGGCCGTCGTCGGGGGGTTGGCGATCGGGCTGGTCAAGTCGCTCGGTGGGCAGTACCTTCCCGGCGGAACCGCGTACGACTACGTCTGGATCTTCGTAGTGCTGATCGTGGTCCTGGTGTTCCGGCCGCAGGGCTTCTTCGGCGAGACCGAGAGGGTCCGCGCATGACGAGCAGCCAGACCCGGGGCGCGGTCGCCGTCCCCGCCGGGCCGGTCCCCGGCCCGCGGTTCGGCCGCCTGGTCCGGTGCGCCACCGCGCTACCGATGGCCGGCGGGCTGCTGACGGTGCTGGGCGCGCTGCTGCCGTGGGCGACCTTCGTGCTCAACGAGGGGCCCTACCCGGAGAAGGCGACCCTGCAGTTCTTCGTCGCGCCGCTGGGCGTGACGGGGTTCCGGCTGCATCTGCTCGTGCTCGGGCTCGCGGCGGTGCTCGTGCCGTTGCTGCAGGTGCGCGGCAGGGGCCGCATCGTGCGCGCCCTCGGCTGGGGAATCGTCGCGACGAGCCTGGTCAACGGTCTGTACATCACCGTCGAAGGCGGCGGTCTCGGCGCCATCACGGCTTCGGGCGGGTCGGTCGCCCTCGGCGCGATCGTCGCCCTGCTCGGCGGGGCGCTCGCGGTCGTCGGCGCGCTCGCGGGCGGCATCGAACCGATGCCGGTGTGGCGGTGGCGGCTGCCGTGGTGGGCGGAGTGGCTGCTGCTGCTCGTCGTGTTCGGGCTGCTGCTGCTCGTTGTGGCGGAGGTGCTGACCAGCGGCGGCCAGGGGGGCGTGGTGAACCCCTACGCGGGCGCGGTGTTCCTGTCCTTGCTCGCCTCCGCGGGCGGAGCGTTCGCCGCCCTGCACGCCTCCGGGCTGCTGACCTGGCTCGCGGCCGTCGCCGAGCGGCATCGGGTGTTCAGCATCGCCGTGCTGCTGGTCGTGGCGCTGCTGCTGCCGCTGACCGCGGCCGGCACCGAGTACTGGATGACGGTCGCGGCGAACATCGGCATCTATGCCGCCACCGCGATCGGGCTGAACATCGTCGTCGGCCTGGCCGGCCTGCTCGACCTCGGCTATGTCGCCTTCCTGGGCATCGGCGCCTTCGTGGCGGCCAACCTGTCGGGGGCGGCGGCTGCGGAGATCGGGATCCGGCTCCCGTTCCCGCTCGTCATGATCATCTCCGCGGTGGTCGCGGGGATCTTCGGTTCGATCGTCGGATCCCCGACGCTGCGCGTTCGCGGCGACTACCTGGCGATCGTGACGCTCGCCTTCGGCGAGATCTTCGTGCGCAGCGCGCAGAACAACATCGGGGGGCTGACCGGTGGGGCGAACGCCATCCCCAACATTCCGCAGGTCACCGCGTTCGGCACGCCGTTCAACGCGCCGCTGCGGCTCGGCGCGATCGAACTGCCCTCGGGTGTCCTCTACTACGTCCTGATCGTGCTGCTGGTCGCCGGCGTCATGCTGATGTTCGGCAACCTGAAGAACTCGCGACTCGGGCGGGCCTGGATCGCGATCCGGGAGGACGAGGACGCGGCCAGGGCCATGGGCATCCGGACCGGCCCGATCAAGATCCTGGCGTTTCTCATCGGTGCCACCACCGCCGGGCTCGCCGGGGCGTTCTTCGCGCACAAGACCGCGGTCGTCGCCTACGACAGCTTCCGGTTCCTCGAGTCGGTGACGCTGTTGGCGGCGGTCATCCTCGGCGGGATGGGGACGATCCCGGGCGCGTTGCTCGGTGCGTCGATCCTGTTCGTGCTGCCGGAGAAGCTGCGTGAGTTCTCCGACTACCGGCTGCTGCTGTTCGGGCTCGCGCTCGTGGTGATCATGCGGTTCCGTCCGCAGGGCCTCATCCCCGACCGGCACCGCAGGGCGGAGCTGGCGCCGATGACCGCCGAGGAACCGCCACCCCCGACCACGGCCCCGGCGGCGATGACGGGAGCGCGGTCGTGAGCGAACCCGTCCTGCCGGAGCTGGCGCCGCCGCCCGCCGACGTCACCGCCGACCTCGCCGCGACCATGGACCACAGCACCGGCCGCCATGAGCCGATCCTCGAGGCGGTCGGGGTCACGATGGTGTTCGGCGGGCTGACCGCCTTGAAGGAGGTGTCCTTCACTCTCCGGGAGGGCGAGATCATCGGGTTGATCGGGCCGAACGGGGCCGGAAAGACCACCCTGTTCAACTGCCTGACCGGGTTGTACGCGCCGACCCGCGGTACGGTCGCGCTGCGAGGAACCCGGTTGGCCCAGGACCCGGCGCGGGTCACCGAGGCGGGAGTCGCGCGGACGTTCCAGAACATCCGGCTCTTCCCGAGCATGACCTCGACCGAGAACGTGCTGGTCGGCCGGCACGTGCGGATGAGGCAGGGGCCGCTGTCGTCGTTGCTGCACGGCCCGCGCTTCCGCCGTAGCGAGGCCGAGGCGGCGGAGCGGGCCGCGAAGCTCCTCGCCTTCGTCGGACTCACCCGGTTCTCCGACGAACTCGCCCGCAACCTGCCCTACGGCGATCAGCGCCGTCTGGAGATCGCCCGCGCGCTCGCGACCGAGCCCTCGGTCCTGCTGCTCGACGAGCCGACCGCGGGGATGAACGCCCAGGAGACCGAGGCGACCCGCCGGCTCATCTTCGCGATCCGGGACCTGGGCATCTCGGTGGTCGTCATCGAGCACGACACCAAGTTCATCTTCACCCTGTGCGACCGGGTGCTGGTGTTGGTGCAGGGTGAGCTGCTGGTGACGGGTACCCCGGACCAGGTGCGCGGCGACCCGCGTGTCGTGGAGGCCTATCTCGGGGCGCCGCCCGAGCAGATCGAGGCGCAGATCCAGCGGAGTGAGACCTGATGGCATTTCTCGAAGTCCGCGACCTGACCGTCGCCTATGGCGCGATACACGCCGTCCGCGGCGTCACCTTCGAGGTCGAGCAGGGTCAGATCGTCAGTCTGATCGGGAGCAACGGGGCCGGCAAGACCACGACGCTGCGGACGCTGTCCGGGCTGCTGCGGCCGGTCTCGGGGCAGGTTCGGTTCGACGGGGCGCCGATTCACCGGCTGCCTGCGCACGAGATCCTCGCCCGCGGTGTCGCGCACAGTCCGGAGGGGCGGCGGTTGTTCGCCCGGATGACCGTCGAGGAGAACCTGCGGCTGGGCGCCTACACCCGCCGTGACGAGGCGGGCATCGCGGCCGATCTGAACCGGATCTACGACCTGTTCCCGGTGCTCGGGCAGCGGCGGCGCAACAAGGCCGGCCTGTTCTCCGGCGGCGAGCAGCAGATGCTGGCGATCGGCCGGGCGCTCATGTCACGCCCACGCCTGCTCATGCTCGACGAGCCGTCCATGGGGCTCTCGCCGATCATGACGCAGAAGATCTTCGATACCGTTCGCGATCTGCGCGCCGAGGGCACCACGGTGTTGCTCGTGGAGCAGAACGCGCTGGCTGCGCTGGCGCTGTCCGACCGCGCCTACGTGATCGACCTCGGCCGTACGACGCTGTCCGGGACCGGTGCGGAACTGCTCGCCGATCCGCGGGTGCAGGAGGCCTACCTGGGCGAGGGCGTCGCGAGCTGACCGCCCGCGGCCGGCGTCGGCTCAGCCGATCCGGGGTGGGGTGTCGCGGTGCAGGCAGGTCAGCTTCGCGGTGCAGGTCCGGCGGCCCTGCTCATCGGTGAGGACGATCTCGGTGGTCGAGGTGCTGCGCCCGACGTGCAGCGGCCGGGCGACCCCGGTGACCCAGCCCTCGGTGGCGGCTCGATGGTGCGTGCAGGCCAGTTCCAGACCGACCGGGAAACGTTCGGGCAGGGCGTGCAGAGCCGAGAGCGTGGAGCCCAGGGTCTCGGCCAGCACCGCGCTCGCCCCGCCGTGGAGCAGGCCGTAGGGCTGGCGGTTCCCGGTGACGGGCATGCGGCCGGCGACCTCCTCCAGGGTCATCGAGGTGATCTCGATATCCATCCGGTTGGTCAGCAGTTCGGCCGCGGCGAGCGACGGGATGTCGGTCAGGTCAGCTGGGTTGATCGGCACGTACCGCACTGTAGGTGACCGGTCGGGACCCCCCGGCGTTCAGATCCGGCCTCAGGCCGCGGAGATGTGCTCGAACGGGATCTCCACCACGGCCTCGACACCGGGACCGAGGTGCGGTGGTGTCGGGCCCTGCGGACAGGTGCAGCGGCTCACATGCTGCATGCAGTCCGGAGCGAAGCACATGTCGTAACCGATGCGCTCCCCGGAGGAGGTGACCAGGTACCGGCAGCTCGAGTTCGATGTCAGGGAACGCATACATCTGATAACGCGGTTTTTTTGGTGTGGTATTCCCGGTATCCGCAGCTACGGTCGGGACCGTGCCCAGCTTCGCAGCCAAGGTGGACGCCTTCCGCGCGCTCCACGTGCCCGGCCGTCCGCTGCTGATGCCCAACCCGTGGGACGTGGGAACGGCCCGGCTGCTCGCCGCGTCCGGGTTCCCCGCCCTGGCGACGACGAGCAGCGGTTTCGCGGCCACGCTCGGCCGGTCGGACGGCTCGGTCGGCCGGGACGAGGCGCTGGCGCATGCCGCGACCATCGCCGCGGCGGTCGACGTCCCGGTGTCCGCCGACCTGGAGAACGGTTTCGCCGCCGATCCCGGCGCGGTCTTCGACACCGTCGGCGGGGCCGTCGCGGTGGGGCTGGCGGGCTGTTCGATCGAGGATTTCAGCGGTGACCCGCGGGACCCGATCTACGACATCGGGCTCGCCGCCGAGCGGGTGGCCGCCGCGGCCGACGCGGCGCATCGCGACGCCGGGCTCGTCCTCACCGCGCGGGCGGAGAACTACCTGCACGGCAGGCCCGACCTCGCCGACACGATCGCCCGGCTGCAGGCCTACCAGGCGGCGGGTGCCGATGTGCTCTACGCACCCGGCCTGCGCGACCTCGACGACATCCGGCGGGTGATCGCCGCGGTGGACCGGCCGGTCAACGTCCTGGCGCTGCCCGGGCTCGCCGGCGTATCCGAGCTCGCGGCGGTGGGGGTCGCCCGCATCTCGGTCGGCGGCGCGTTCAGCGCCGTGGCGCTCGGTGCCCTGCACCGGTCCGCGCGGGAACTGCTCGACGCGGGAACCTTCGGGTTCCTGGAACTCGCGGCCGAGGGCCGGGCGCTGATGGCGACGGTGTTCGGCGCGAGCTGATCCCCGAAGGCCGGCCCACCGGTGCGGCCGGACGGACACCGCGCTCAGGGCCGGTGCGTCACAAAGATCACGGTCCCGGGAAAGAGCGCTCCGCGCAGCGGCGACCACTGCCCCCACACGGTTTCGCGGCCCTGCGGCCATTCGGGTTCGACCAGATCGTCGAGCACCAGTCCGGCCGAGACGATGTCGCGTACCCGGTCGCCGAGGGTGCGGTGGTGCTCGACGTAGGTCGCCGCGCCGGTGGGGTCCACCTCCACGTAGGGAGTCCGGTCGAAATAGGACTGGACCACCGTCAGACCGTCCGGTCCGGGGTCGTCGGAGAACATCCACCTCATCGGATGGTTCACCGCGAACACCCAGCGGCCGCCCGGCCGCAGCACCCGGTGGACCTCCCGCATGACCTGCCACGGCTCGGCGACGAACGGAACCGCACCGAAGGCCGAACACGCCACGTCGAAGGACCCGTCGGCGAACGGAAGTTGCTCCGCGCTGGCCTGCACGAGCGGCACCGCGACGCCGGTGGCCGCGCCGAGCGCCGCGGCGTGCCGCAGCATCCCCGCCGAGAGGTCGAGCGCGACCGGATCGGCCCCCTGAACGGCGAGCCAGCGGGCGCACGGCGCCGAGCCCGCGCCGACCTCCAGCACCCGCTTGCCGGCCACCTCGCCGAGCAGCCGGGCGTCGGCCTCGCGCAACCCCTCCGGACACCAGACGAAGTCGACCTCACCGATATCGGCGCCGTGTTCGGCCAGGTAATCGTCGGCGTCGGCGTCCCACCAGGCCCGGCTGGCGCGCCGGGACTCCGCGGGCCCGGCGACGCGCCGGGCGACCCCGGCGGTCCCGAGGACCTGTTCGGCGCTCATCGCACTCCCTTCGCCGACAGGTCGCACGCCGCATACCCGTCATCGATATGAGGTCATCGTCCCAGTTGGGACCTGGGACCCGCGTTGCCCTGCTGATCCGGGTCCGCGTAGCATCGGGCGCGCACTGTGGTCAACGTGGCTCTGCTCGCGGGCCGGCAGCGGCCGGCACGACCACGGCGATCGACGAATGAGGGTGACTGCACGCAAGTCACAGCGAGACACAGCCAGCACGACCCATCCATAACCATTACCGGAGCACCCCACTACATGTCCACCGACACCACCGCCGCCCCGACCACACCGCAGGTCGCCGTCAACGACATCGGGTCGGAGGAGGACTTCCTCGCCGCCATCGATCAGACGATCAAGTACTTCAACGATGGCGACATCGTCGAGGGGACGATCGTCAAGGTCGACCGTGACGAGGTCCTGCTCGACATCGGCTACAAGACCGAAGGCGTCATCCCCTCTCGCGAGCTGTCGATCAAGCACGATGTCGACCCCGCCGAGGTCGTGGAGGTGGGCGAGCACGTCGAAGCCCTCGTCCTGCAGAAGGAGGACAAGGAGGGCCGGCTGATCCTGTCCAAGAAGCGCGCCCAGTACGAGCGCGCCTGGGGCACGATCGAGGCCTTGAAGGAGGCCGACGAGCCGGTCGAGGGCACCGTCATCGAGGTCGTCAAGGGCGGCCTGATCCTGGACATCGGGCTTCGGGGCTTCCTGCCGGCCTCGCTGGTCGAGATGCGCCGGGTGCGGGACCTGCAGCCATATGTCGGCCGCAAGATCGAAGCCAAGATCATCGAGCTGGACAAGAACCGCAACAACGTGGTGCTGTCGCGGCGCGCCTGGCTCGAGCAGACCCAGTCCGAGGTGCGCAGCGAGTTCCTCAACCAGCTGCAGCGCGGCCAGGTACGCAAGGGTGTCGTCTCCTCGGTCGTCAACTTCGGTGCGTTCGTCGACCTCGGCGGCGTCGACGGTCTGGTGCACGTCTCCGAGCTGTCCTGGAAGCACATCGACCACCCGAGCGAGGTCGTCGAGGTCGGCCAGGAGGTCACCGTCGAGGTCCTCAGCGTCGAGCTCGACCGCGAGCGTGTCTCGTTGTCGCTCAAGGCCACGCAGGAAGACCCGTGGCGGCTCTACGCCCGCACCCACGCGATCGGGCAGATCGTTCCCGGCAAGGTCACCAAGCTGGTGCCCTTCGGCGCGTTCGTCCGGGTCGAGGAGGGCATCGAGGGCCTGGTGCACATCTCCGAGCTGGCCGAGCGGCACGTCGAGATCCCCGAGCAGGTCGTGCAGGTCGGCGACGACTGCATGGTCAAGGTCATCGACATCGACCTCGACCGACGCCGCATCTCGTTGTCGCTCAAGCAGGCCAACGAGGGCATGACGGTCGACACCGAGTTCGACCCGACCCGCTACGGCATGGCCGCCGAGTACGACGACCAGGGGAACTACATCTACCCCGAGGGATTCGACGTCGAGACCGGCGAGTGGAAGGAAGGCTACGAGGCCCAGCGCGAGGCCTGGGAGAAGGAGTACGCCGAGGCGCACGCCCGCTACGAGCAGCACATCGCGCAGATCCGCAAGGCCGACGAGGCCGAGTCGGCCGCGGACACCGGGACGAACTACTCGTCCGAGGGTGGGGCGCCCGCCGACAGCGGAAGCGGCTCGCTGGCCAGCGACGAGCAGCTCGCTGCGCTGCGGGAGAAGCTCTCCGGCGGCGCGTGAACACGCCGGCGCCGAGCGCCGATCCGGGAGGCCCCGGTGACCACGGTCACCGGGGCCTCCCGGCGTTTCGGGGAGGGCGCGACGCGGATGGTCCCGAGTTTTCCAGTTCGGTCACCACACGGCCACGTTGAGTGATTTGATCTCCGCGCCGAACTAGGTTGGAGCTGTGCACGGCCGGGGGAAGCGTCGGAGGGCGACGGATGCGTGTCGAGTACTACCGTTCGTCTTTCTGCTCGGGGTGACGGCCGCGTGCGGCACGGCCTCCGGGGACACCGTCGTGGCCCCCGCGGTGCCCACGTTCGCCCCCTCGACGACGTCGACGGGCATCGGCGGGCAGATCGAGGCGGGAAAGCTGCCCGGCAGCTGTGAACGCCTCCTTGCCACCAACGATCTCGGCGCCCTGTTCGCCCTGCCGCTGGACTCGGTGTCGGTGCGCAGCATCCGAGGGGTGCCCCAACCCTCCGTGGCGCGCACCGAGCGGATCGGCTGCACCTACTCCCGCAACGGCCCCGGGGGCCGGCGGCTGATCGAGATGGGCATCAGCCGGTACGCCGATGAGGCCGCGGCGCTCAAGCAGTGGCGAATCAACAGCGACGCCGAGCGGGCCGGCAGCGAGAACCGAGACCTGCCGATCGGCACCGCCAAGGGAGTGCTCGTCGAGCATCGCGACGAGGCCGTGCTGCTCGTCGCCTACGGAGTGGACAATCTGACCTTCGTGCTCCCGCGCGGCGCCGCGGGCGATCGTCCGGTCGCCGATGTCCTCATCGACCTTGCCCTGCGGGTGATCCCACAGGTCAGCGCGACGGCACCGGCCTGATCCGGTGGGGGTGCCGATGATGCTGCGGGTGGGGCTGACCGGGGGGATCGGCTCGGGGAAGTCGACGGTGGCGCGCAGGCTCGTCGAGCACGGCGCCGTGCTCGTGGACT
>NZ_JBHSQW010000006.1:14433-76188 GCF_042658695.1 Pseudonocardia hispaniensis
ATCGTCGAGGCATTCGGTCCCGGGATGGTCGGACCCGACGGCGAGCTCGACCGGCCGGCGATGGCGTCATTGGTCTTCGCCGACCCGGCGGCACGTGACCGGCTGAATGCGATCGTGCATCCGCGGGTGCGGCGGCGCTCCGCGGAGCTGGTCGCCTCAGCGCCCGCGGGCTCGATCATCGTGCAGGATGTCCCGTTGCTCGTCGAGGGCGGGATGGCGCCCACCTTCCCGCTGGTCGTCGTCGTCCACGCGGACCCGCAGGTACGGGTTCGCCGGCTGGTGCGCAGCCGGGGCATGGCCGAGGCCGACGCCCGCTCCCGGATCGCCGCCCAGGTCGACGACGACGCGCGCCGGGCCGCCGCCGACGTCCTGCTGGACAACAGTCGCTCGCCCGCCGAACTCGAGGCGGCCGTCGACGCGCTGTGGACGGACCGGCTCGTCCCGTTCGCCGAGAACATGTGCTGGCGCCGCCCGGCCCACGGCGGCCCGCCACGGCTCGTCGAGCCCGATCCGGGCTGGCCCGCCCACGCCGCCCGGCTCGCCGCACGGATCGCGTTCGCCGCCGGGAGCCGTGGGCGCGGAATCGAGCACATCGGCTCGACCGCGGTCCCGGGACTGCCCGCCCAGGACGTCATCGACCTGCAGCTCGCGGTCGAGGAGCTGGCCGACGCGGACGCGGTCGCCGACTCGCTCGCCGCCGCCGGGTTCCCCCGCCGGCCGGAGCTCCTCAGGGACGGTCCGCAGCCGACCGACCCGGACCCACGCCGTTGGTGCACGCGCTATCACGCGAGCGCGGACCCGGGCCGGCTCGTCCACCTCCACGTCCGGGAGCTCGGGTCACCCGGATGGCGCTACGCGCTGCTGATGCGGGACTGGCTGCGCGCGGACACCGATGCCCGCGACGAGTACCTCGCGCTCAAGCGCCGGGCCGCCGCCGAGTTCGGCGGGGACGCCGACGCCGCCCGCTACGCCGCGGCCAAGGAACCCTGGTTCGACGGCGCGGTGCCACGAGCCGAACGGTGGGCGTCCGGCTCGGGCTGGTATCCGGCCCGCTGACCCGACGGTGGCGCACCTGTAACGTCGATCGATCGTTAACCGACTGAGGGTCGGGGGATGCGCACCGGCTGCACGAGGTGTGACCGCAGTCTGCTCCGCCGCGCCCATCAGATGACCGGAGGGACGAGGGTTGAGCGCGCTGGCCCAGCACCGCGCCGAGTCCGGCGATCAGGAACGCACGGGTGTGGACGAAGCGGGTGCCGCCGAGACCGTGGACCCCGGCTCGGCCGAACCCGCCGCCGAGGCCGCGGATGCCGGCTCGGCCGAACCCGCCGCCGAGACCGTGGACCCCGGCTCGGCCGAACCCGCCGCCGAGGCCGCGGATGCCCGGTCGGAGGCCGAGAAGTCCGGGACGGCCCGGCCGGAGCCCGACGCGGCGGCGAACCCCCGCGAGAGCGATCCCACCGGGTCGGGTACCGAGGCCGAGGCCGATCCCGACGGCCCGGTGCCGCCCGGCCAGGGTGACCCGACCGCGGCCGAGGTTGCGCTGCGTGCCGACTTCGGCGCCCACCTCGAGGCCAACTACCAGCGCCTGGTCGCCCAGCTCTACGCGATCACGCTGGACTCCGGCGGGGCACACGAGGCGGTCCAGGACGCGTACTCGCAGGCCTGGCGGAGCTGGGAGCAGGTCGGGCGGTCCGCCGATCCGACGGCCTGGGTTCGCCGTGTCGCGGTGCGCTCGACGATGCGCAACTGGCGGTCGATCCTCGCCCGGATCGGGATCGGTCGCGTGCGGGCCGCCGACACCGGGGCCGCCGACCCGCGCACGGCCGCGCTGCTGGGTGCGCTGCGCCGGCTGTCCCCGGCGGAGCGGCGCAGCCTGGTGCTGTTCCACATGGTCGGCGTCCCGATGACCGAGATCGCCGCTCTGGAGCGGGTGTCGCCGGGCACCGTGCAGGCCAGGCTCTCCAGGGCTCGGCTCGTTGCCGCCGAGGGCCTGGCGGAGGTGCTGCCGTTCGAGTTCACGCCCTACGACGACGAGGACAACCGTGACTGACGCGCTGGCTCAGCTGACCGCGGAGTTCCGCAGACTGGACGACGAGTTGTCGGCCGGGGTCACCCTCCCCGCGGTCGACGATGTCATCCGGCGCATGAGCTCGTTCAACCGGACGAGCTCCGCCGCCGCGGTCCTGGCCGTCGGCGTGCTGGGCGGGTTCACCGCCGTCGCCCAGGGGGGCGTGCGGCCCGGAGCCGCGCCCACCCCACCCATCGGGGTGTCCGGCGCACCGGTGACGACCAGCGTGCCGGCCACGACGACTCCGCCACCCGTCGCGGAATCGTTCGCCCCGGCCGCCTCGCCCGCCGACCGTCAGCCCCGGCGCACCCAGGTCCGCCCGTCCCCCACCACGGTCGTCCCGACCCCGGCGGCTCCGCCGTCCGCCGAACCGACGACCACGCGGCCCGAGGAGCCGCCCACGACGACGCGGCCGCCCAGGACCCCGACCCAGACCCCGACCCCCACCTCGACCGCCCCGACGACGACCCACGCGGAGGGCACCCCGGACCCGACCACGCCCCCGCAGGCCAGCTCCTCGACGACGCCGCCGACGACCACCGGCACCACCGCGCCCAGCAACCCACCCACGAGCGCGACGCAGCCGTCGCCCGACGGGCTACTTCCGGTGGCCTGACCGGGGGCGACTCCGCCAGCTCAGCGCGATGCCCTCGGTGGCGAGCCAGCGATCCAGATCGTGGCCGTGCGCCGCCAGCGCGGCCACCGTGTCGTGGGTCCGGTGCATCGCGTACTCGGCGAGCGCGGGTTCCAGCAGCCCGCCCGCGACCGCCTCGACGAACTCGTCGACATCGACCACCTGCGCGCTGCGTCCGGTGCGGACCACGATGTCGAGGTACAGGTCGGTGAGCCGCCATCGATCGCGGCCGCGCTCGATGGCCGCGACGTCGAGATAGAAGTCCTGGTCGCGCTCGTGACCGGGGTTCCACCACCAGTCGGTCACACAGACTCCCAGGTCGGGGAGCAACCAGGACTCCACCCAGTGGGCGCTCACCCGGTTCACCATCGCCCGGCTCATGTAGAGGCCAAAGGACTCGACCCGGTACTCCTCGACCGTCCGGACGATCCCCTTGTTGTCGATGTTGATCTTGGCCGTGACGTCGAAGGTCTGGATCTTCGGCGGATGCACCGGGCCGATCCTGGCAGACGCCGCCGACGGGCGCCGCGCCCGGTTCCACGCCCCGCTCCTGTCGGTACGGGCTCGTACCCTGGATGCGTGGCATTCGCGACAGAGGTTCCCGGAAGCGCCGCGCGCGGCGGCGAACCGGATACGCCGCTGGCCCATTCGGCGTACCGGCCGGTCGGCGAGATCTCCCGTGCCGAGGGGCGGTTCGAGGTCGTCAGCCCGTACGAGCCCGCCGGTGACCAACCCGCCGCCATCGACGAGCTGGAACGCCGGATCCGGGCGGGCGAACAGGACGTCGTGCTGCTCGGTGCCACGGGCACCGGCAAGTCGGCCACCACCGCGTGGCTGATCGAGCGGCTGCAGCGGCCCACACTGGTGATGGCGCACAACAAGACGCTCGCCGCGCAGCTGGCCAACGAGCTGCGCGAGATGCTGCCGAACAACGCCGTCGAGTACTTCGTCTCGTACTACGACTACTACCAGCCCGAGGCCTATATCGCGCAGACCGACACCTATATCGAGAAGGACTCCTCGATCAACTCGGACGTCGAACGGCTGCGGCACTCGGCCACCCAGAGCCTGCTGTCGCGGCGCGACGTGGTCGTGGTCGCCTCGGTCTCGTGCATCTACGGCCTGGGCACCCCGCAGTCCTATCTGGACCGTTCGGTCCAGCTGGCCGTGGGGGACGAGGTGGAGCGCGATACGTTGCTCCGGGCGCTCGTGGATGTCCAGTACACCCGCAACGACCTGGCGTTCAACCGCGGGACGTTCCGGGTGCGCGGCGACACGGTGGAGATCATCCCCGCCTACGAGGAGCTCGCGATCCGGATCGAGTTCTTCGGCGACGAGATCGAGGCGCTCCATTACCTGCATCCGCTCACCGGTGAGGAGCTCAAGCGGGTCGACGAACTGCGGATCTTCCCGGCTACGCATTACGTCGCGGGCCCGGAGCGGATGGAGCGGGCCGTCCGCGACATCGAGGCCGAGCTGGCGCAGCGACTGGCCGAGCTGGAACGTCAGGGCAAGCTGCTCGAGGCCCAGCGGTTGCGGATGCGCACGCAGTACGACCTCGAGATGATCCGCCAGGTCGGCTTCTGCTCGGGCATCGAGAACTACTCGCGGCATATCGACGGGCGCGGCCCCGGCTCGGCCCCGGCGACCCTGCTGGACTACTTCCCCGACGACTTCCTGTTGGTCATCGACGAGTCACATCAGACCGTCCCGCAGATCGGCAGCATGTACGAGGGCGACGTGTCCCGCAAACGCTCCCTGGTGGAGTTCGGCTTCCGCCTGCCCTCCGCGGTCGACAACCGGCCGCTGACCTGGGAGGAGTTCGCCGACCGGATTGGTCAGACCGTCTACCTCTCGGCCACCCCGGGCCCGTACGAACTCTCGCGCACCGGCGGGGAGTTCGTCGAGCAGGTCATCCGCCCGACCGGTCTGGTCGATCCGCAGGTGGTGGTGAAGCCGACCAAGGGCCAGATCGACGACCTGGTGCACGAGATCCGCACGCGGACCGAGCGCGACGAGCGGGTGCTGGTCACGACGCTGACCAAGAAGATGGCCGAGGACCTCACCGACTACCTGCTGGAGCTGGGCATCCGGGTCCGCTACCTGCATTCGGAGGTCGACACCCTGCGCCGGGTCGAGTTGCTGCGCCAGCTTCGGCTCGGCGAGTTCGACGTGCTCGTCGGCATCAACCTGCTGCGTGAGGGCCTCGACCTGCCGGAGGTGTCGCTCGTGGCGATCCTCGACGCCGACAAGGAGGGCTTTCTCCGTTCGGGGACATCGCTGATCCAGACCATCGGCCGGGCCGCGCGACATGTCTCGGGCGAGGTGCACATGTACGCCGACACGGTCACCGAGTCGATGCGGCATGCGATCGAGGAGACCGACCGGCGCCGAGCCAAGCAGATCGCCTACAACACGGAGAAGGGGATCGATCCGCAGCCGCTGCGGAAGAAGATCGCCGACATTCTCGACCAGGTGTACCGGGAAGCCGACGACACCGAGGTGCCGGTCGGCGGATCGGGTCGCAACCAGTCCCGGGGCAAGCGCGCGGCCGGCGAACCGGGCCGGGGCGGCACCAGCTCCGGCGTCGTGGCCCGGCGCGATACGACGAACATGCCGCGTGCCGAGCTGGCCGACCTGATCCAGCAGTTGTCCGACCAGATGCTGGCCGCGGCCCGCGATCTGCAGTTCGAGCTCGCGGCCCGGCTGCGCGACGAGATCGCGGATCTGAAGAAGGAACTGCGCGGAATGGACGCGGCGGGAATACGCTGACCGCCCGGTCCATGGCGGGGCCCGTCGGCCGGCCCGATCGACCGACCCCCGACCGGACCGGTGTGCGGGCCGGGGGGCCGCGGTTCCCCCGGCGGCCGGCTCCCGGACGCCGATCAGGGGGTTCCGGCGCGCCCGCTGCGACCGGCCCGGGCGCGGCGGGCTACCGTATCCCCGGACCAGGACCGCAAGATCGGCCGGAGGACCGCTTGTTCGTCTCGAGCACCTCGACGTCTGCCGCCGTGCTCACCCGACGACTGCGCGCCAGGCTCACCACCCCCCGCTCGGTCCTCGTCGTCGCACTGCCGGTGCTGGCCCTCGTGCTCACCTGGTTGCTGGTGCGCATGCACGGCTACCACATCGACCTCGAGGTCTACCGGCTCGGCGTGCAGACCTGGCTGGCCGGGGGGGACATGTACGGCAGCCTGCCCCCGACGATCAGCGGGCTGGCGCTGCCGTTCATCTACCCGCCGTTCGCCGCGATGGTGCTCACTCCGCTGGTGCTGCTGCCCTGGACGCCGTCGTGGATCGCGCTGTTCGTGCTGTCCCTGGCCAGCCTGGCGGTGACGCTCTACGTCGTCGCGGCGCGAAGCTGGCCCGCGGGCGGACGGGCCGGGGCACTGGCCGTCACCGGCGCCGCATTGCCGGCCGCGCTGCTGCTCGAACCGGTGCGTCAGACGTTCGAGTTCGGCCAGATCAACCTGGTGCTGATGGCGCTGGTGGCGCTCGACTGCCTGGTCGCCCGACCACGCTGGCCCCGGGGCCTGTTGGTCGGCATCGCGGCCGCGATCAAGCTGACGCCCGCGGTGTTCGTCCTGTACTTCCTCCTGCGCCGCGACCTGCGTTCGGCCGTCGTGGCCGTCGTTACGGGGGCGGCCGCCACCGGACTCGGCTTCCTGGTCGACCCGGCCGCCTCCGCCCGCTACTGGTTGGGCGGCCCGGCATCGGGGATCAGCGGCTCGGTCTTCTACACGAACGAGACCATCGAGGCGGTGCTCGCCCGGATGGGGCTCACCGGAGCGGCGCTCACCACGGGCTGGCTGGTGGTGGCCGCGGTGCTGCTGGTCCTGGCGATCCCGGTCGGGCGCATCGCGGACGCGCCGCTGGCGCTGGTCACGGTGGCCGGTCTCGGACTGCTCGTCTCGCCGACCTCCTGGTCGCACCACTGGGTGTGGATCGCGCCCGCCCTGGTCGTCACGGCCGGGCACGCGCTGCGACACCGCTCGCCCGGCTGGACCGCGGCCACCGGGGTGTTGCTCGTCGCGTTCTACCTCGCGCCGTTCCAGTTCCTGCCCCACGACAACGAACGCGAGCTGGCCTGGAGCGGGTTCCAGCAGGTGGTCGGCGCCACCTACGTGATCGTCGCCGTTGCCCTGCTGGTCGCGGCCGGCTGGCGGCACCGGCCATGGGCGGCGCGCGAGGACCGGGCGCCGGTGCCGCGCTGAACCCGCGGCGGTGGGGTCACGCCATGTCGAACTGTTCGGTGTGGATCCGCTCGTCGGAGACGCCGAGTGCGCCGAGGGCATCGAGCACGTCGGCGAGCAACGACGGCGAGCCGCAGATGAAGTAGTCGAGGCGGTTGCGGTTGCGCTCGTCGTGGTCCAGGCCGGCCAGCACGGCGGCGAGCAGGCCCACGTCGATCGGTCCGGTGGCACCGGTCCAGTCGGGGGGCGGGCGCCGCAGCACCTCCGTGACCTCGAGATCGAGGTAGTCGCGCAGCGTCGCGAGCTCGTCGCGGAACAGCAGTTCGCCGCCGTCACGGGCCAGCACGATCAGCCGGAACGGTCGCCGGTCACCGCGTTGTGCCGCGGTGCGCAGCATGCTCATCATCGGGGTGATCCCGACCCCGCTGGCGATCATCACCACGCCCTTCGAGGACGCGACGTCGCTGGTGAACGCGCCGTACGGGCCGTCGACCCAGATCGGGGTGCCCGGCCGGAGTTCGCCGAGCGTGGAGGCGAAGCCACCGGTGTGCCGAATGGTGAACTCGGGCCGCGTCGGGTCGTGCGCACCCGAGGCGATGGTGAACGGATGCTCCTCGATGGCGGCCTGGTTCAGCCGAAGCCAGGCGAACTGCCCCGGCGCGAAATGCAGGCCCGCCGACGGGGCGTGCCGCGCCCGCGGTTCGAGCACGAGGGTGCTCACGGTCGGGTTCTCCGGCCGCACCTCGCGGACCACGAACTCGGTGCTGTCGTCCAGCCACGTTCGCCACACCCAGCGCTGGGCCAGCACGGCGAGCAGCAGAAGACCCAGGGCGAGGAGCATCGGGCCCACGACCGGGTCGGCGACGACGTTGCCGACCAGCAGGGTGTGCATCGCGGACCCGGCGAGGGCCGCACCGGCCAGCAGGAGGTGCGTCCAACGCCAGAGCTCGTACCGGGGGCCCAGCCAACGGCGGTTGAGCGCGAACACCACCAGCGCCGCCAGGGCCACCGTCGCGAGCACCGCGGCCCGTGCCCGGCCGGGTGCCGTCGTCACGTCGAGCAACGCGACCTGGGTCGGGTCCGCCGCCACAACGCAGGCCAGATGCAGCGCGACGAACAACGCGCACACCATGCCGAGCTGCCGGTGCACGCCGATCACGTTCTCGATGCCGAACACCTTGGACACCGTTCGGATCCGGGAGGGCAGCACCGCGGCGCAGGCCATCGCCGACAGGGCGATGAGGCCGGTGACGATCGACAGCTGCCGCCACATGCTCATCGGCTCCGACCGGACCAGCCAGATCAACGCCGGTCCGGCGAGCACGGCGAACAGGACCGCTGTCCAACCCGTCTGGGCCTGCTTCCTCCGTTCCATGCCGCCGGACCGTAGGCACGCCGCCCGCGGACATCGGGGAACCTGAGTATGCGCGGACGCGGCATCGCCGATCGGTCCGCAGACCATCGCCGAGTGGCATCGGATTGCTCTGTTCGCCCGAAAAGTTGCTCCATTCGCCGAGCAACCTTTCAGGAACCGCCGCGTCCGTGGCGGTTGGTCGGAATTGTGCAGTGACGGCGTCCGCGTTCGTCGGCGCCGAGCGACGCGCGCGGCCCGCCTGAGACCGTCCCCTCGCGTTCGGCGGCTGCGGCTGCGCGCAATGGCGTAAGAACGCGCCACTCATCGCACCTCAGGCGTCGCGCACCGGGACGGCCTCTCAGATTCGCAACCGCGGCGGCCCTCGACTACCTACCGTCGGCTCCGCCTTCGGTGCGGTGTCTGGCACCGGAGTCGCTCCCCAGCGAGAAGAGGACCCCTCGATGAACAGCCACGTCCCCCGACGATCGGTGCGCACCCTCTCCGGTCTCGCCGTGGCCGGTCTGCTGTTCGCGGTCGGTGCCTGCGGTTACACCTCGGGTACCCCGGCGAGTCAGGCCACCCCCGTCGGTGCCGCCTCCGCCCCCGCCACCGCGCCGGTCGCGGGCGGCCTGGCCACCGCCGTCACCCCGCTCGGCACGGTCGTGACCAGCGACGGTTTCACGCTGTACCGGTTCGACAAGGACTCCGCCCAGCCCCCGAAGTCCACCTGCGCCGATGCCTGCGCGACCGACTGGCCACCAGTACTGGGCGACGGTGTCCCACCCCTGCAGGGGATCACGCAGAGGTCCATCGGTACCGTCGCCAGGGCCGACGGTACCGAGCAGCTGACCCTCAACGGCTGGCCGCTGTACCGCTTCGCCAAGGACACGGCGCCCGGTGACGTGAAGGGCGAGGGCGTCGGTGGCACGTGGCACGCCATCGGTGTGGACGGCAAGCCGGTCGTGAAGCCCGGTTCCGCGGTGGGTACGGCCGCCGTCACCGGCGGCTCTGCGCCGGCCCGCGAGAAGAGCCTGTCGTCGAGCGGTCTCGGCTACTGAGCCCCGCTCACTCATCCCGCTGCCGCGGCCGGTCCGGGCTCCCGCCGTGAAGCCCACTACTCGAGGCACCGGCGGTGCGGCCCACCGCGTCGCGTTCCCGTCCCGCACCTGCGGACACCGTTCGACGCGGTCCCACCCTTGTTCACGAAAGGTAGCTCCCCCACATGCTGCGCCGGATTCCCGCGTATCTCCGATGGTCCATCGTGGTCGCGGTGGTCGCTGCGGTATCGATGTCGGTGATCCAGTCCTGGGTCTCGGCTGCGCCCGGCACCGGGGGCTGGACCCAGACCCAGTTCGGGCCGCTCGGGCCCGCCGACCGCAATCTTCTGATCAAGGTCCGGCAGGCCGGCCTGTGGGAGGGTCCCACCGGGCAGGAGGCTCAACAGAAGGCCTCGGCCGCTTCGGTCCGCGAGGTCGGCGGGATACTCGCGGCCGAGCACGCCGACCTCGACCAGCGGGTCCGCGACGTCGCCGGCCAGCTGGGTGTCCTGCTGCCGAATCAGCCCAGTAGCCAGCAGCTGGGCTGGATGTCCCAGCTGTCCGCGGCGACCGGCTCGGACTACGACCGGCTGTTCGTGCAGCTGCTCCGGCAGGCCCACGGGACCGTGCTCCCGATCATCGCCGAGGTTCGGGCCAGCACCCGCAACGACCTGGTCCGCTCGTTCGCCGACACGGCCGAGGAATTCGTCAGTCGGCATATCGGCCACCTGGAGAGCACCGGCCTCGTCGTCTACTCCCAGCTTCCCGAGGCGCCCTCCCCGGGGCTGCTCGCGGGTGCGACCGGACCGCTGGACCTGCTGGTACCCGGTCTGGTGGTGGTGGCCGCGCTGCTAACCGCGGTCGGCGTCGCCCTCGCTCTTCGCCGACGTGGCAGGTCCGCCACCAAACCGGCCCGCACGCAGCGCCGCAACCCCCCGACGATCGCGATCCCGGCGGCGCCCACCCCCAGATCCGGCCCAGGGCCACGACACGCGATCCGCGAGAGCGCCACGGATGTCGTCACCGCGGCGGCCGCAACGCCACCCCGCAACACGAACGGAGGATGAACGATCCGATGACCACCCGATCTGCACCCCGCACCCGGCTCCGCGCCGTGCTCGCCACCTCGGTCGCGGCCCTGGCGGTGATCCTGGGCCCGGCCGCCTGCGGCTATGCGGAGGCCGCCCCGAACCCGTCCGCGGCCGCGGACGCCGGCGCCGGCGCCGGCGACAATGGCGGCCAGACCGGTAGCCGCTCCGGAAACGCCGGGGACCGCGCCGGAAATGGGGAGAACCGCGACGGCCAAGCGGGTAACCGCAACGGGAGCGACCGCGCCACCAACGCCGGGGACCGCGCCACCAACGCCGGGGACCGCGCCACCAACGCCGGGGACCGCGCCACCAATGCCGGGGAACGCGGCGGCAACGCCGGGGACCGCGCCAACAACGCCAAGGAGCGCGGCGGCAACGCGGGCCAGCCGCCCCAGCAGGGCGGGAACGCCGGAGCCGGCGAGGCGCCACCCCAGGCGGCGCCTCCGCCCGCCGCCGACAACGGGCTCGACGTTCTCGGTCGCGACTGCACCACCAGCGCGCTTTCGCCCCACGACGGTTTCCAGGTCGCCCCACGGTGCGTCAGCACGAGCTTCGGTGAGGTCGCCTCGGCGGCGAAGAGCCCCTCGTTGCTGATCACCCAGGCGCCCACCGAAGTGGCCGCCGGCCAGCCGTTTCAGCTCAAGGTGAGCACGCGCAACCTGGTCCGCGACCGCTTCCTGTCCGCGGCGGCGGGCGGCTACTACCTCGAGAGCTCGTTCCTCGACGGGAACGGCCTCCAGCGCGGCCACTTCCACACCGCGTGCCGGATGCTGCCGGGCACGGACGTCGCCCCCGACGCGTCGCCGGCGCCCGAGTTCTTCGTCGCCACCCAGGACAACGGCGGCGGTGCCGCACCCGACTCCGTCACGATCGACGTCCCCGGTCTGCCGACGGCGGGAACGGCGCAGTGCTCCTCGTGGGCCGGCGATGGGTCGCACCGGATCCCGATGATGGAGCGCGCCAACCAGACCCCCGCGTTCGACTCGGTGCGCATCAGCGTCAAATGACGAGCGGAGCAGCGATGACAACCACCGATGACCAGCCGATCGCCGCGACGCTGGCGACCGTTCTCGCCGAGGGCGGCGACGATGCGGTCCGGCGGATCGGCGAGGCGTGCCTGGCCACGCTCGCGGTGGACCGGGCGGCGATCACGGTGCTGACCGGGGATGGCCGACGGGAGCCGGTCTGGGCGGGCGACGATGCCGCCCGCGATCTCGACGGCCTGCAGTTCCGCCTCGGCGAGGGGCCGTGCGTCGACGCGTTCGCCGGGCCCGACCCGGTGCACGTCCCCGATCTGGCCGACGTACCGCCGCACCGCTGGCCGGTGTTCGCCGGCACCGCGATCCGGACCGGTGTGCGCGGGGTACATGTGGTCCCGCTGCACGTCGGTGCGACGGTGGTCGGGATCCTCGCGCTCTACCGCGACGAGCCCGGAATGCTGCGGCCCGAGGACCTCGCCGGTGCACAGCGGGTCGCCGACGCGGCGCTGTGGACCCTGCTCACCCGGCCGGAGCGCGGCGCCCGCTAACCCCGGGCCACCACGGCCGCGGCCTCGTCCCGCAGGGCATCGAGCACGACACGCACGGCGGGCCGCGCCGCGGTGCTGCGCCGGGCGACGGCCTCGATGAGCCGCGCAGCCCTGACCCCGGCCAGCGGTCGGCGCACCAGCCGCCGCCCGCCGCGGTCGTCGGTGCAGTAGCGGGGGAGCAGGGCGATGCCGTGCCCGGCGGCCACGAGCTCCTCGGTCACGGAGAAATCGTTGATGCGCTGGACGATCCGCGGCTGCGCACCCGTCACGGTGGCCAGCGAGCGCAGCACCTCGTCGACCGGCCAGCCCACGCCGACGCTGATCCATCCTTCGTCGGTGAGGTCGGTCAGACGCACCGTCCGGCGACGGGCGAGCCGGTGCCTCGGCGGGAGCACCACATCGAGGGGCTCACGCAGCAGTTCGACAACCGCCCACCGGCCCGCCTCCGGGGCGGGGGTGGCCTCGTCGCGGTGTGTGACGACGATGTCGACGTCTGCGGCGAGCGCCGCCACATCGGCCGGGGTCATGTCGACGTCGCGGCAGCACAGGTCGATCCCGCCGACCGCCTCGACCCTCGTGAGCAGGCCGGGAAGCAACATCCGGGCACCGGAGGGGAACAGCGCCACCCGCACGGTGCCCTGGGGGGCGGATCGCAGCCGGTCGAGCGCGGCCTCGGCGTGGGCGAGCGCGGCCAGCACCTGCTCCGCCTCGGCCACCAGCGTCCGCCCCGCGGCGGTGAGCCGTAGTCCCCGCCCGGCGGGCTCGGTCAGCGGCATCCCGACCTCGGCGGCCAACGCCTTGAGCTGCTGGGAGATCGCCGACGGGGTGAACGACAGCGCTCGCGCCACCGCGGTCACCGAGCCGAGGTCGGCCAGTTCGCGCAGCACCCGCAGGCGCTGGACGTCCATGTAGAGATGCTACAGAGTCATGTCATTACTTTTCGCTCGACGTGCTTGTTGTCGTCGCGAACCGTGAGGTCATGACCGTCCGCGACCGATCGCTCGCCGCCCTCGTCGCCGTGTTGTGGGGGGTCAACTTCGTCGCGATCCATGTCGGCCTGCAGCATTTCCCGCCGCTGCTGCTCGCGGCGCTGCGGTTCGGTGTGATCGCGGTGCCCACCGTCGTGCTGGTGCCCCGGCCTCGGGTGCCGCTGCGCTGGCTGGTCGGCTACGGGCTGGGCTTTGGCACCGTGCAGTTCATCTTCCTGTTCGTCGCGATGGACAGCGGGATGCCGGCCGGTCTGGCGTCGCTGGTGCTGCAGGCCTCGGCGCCGTTCACGGTGCTGCTGGGAGCGCTGCTGCTGGGTGAGCGGCTGACCGCCCGCCAGGGCACCGGGATCGGCCTGGCGGTGGCCGGGCTGGCCGCCATCGCGGTCAGCCGCGCCGAGACCGCCGCGTTGCTGCCGGTGCTGCTGACCGTGATCGCGGCGCTGGGATGGGCGGCCGGGAACCTCTGCAGCAGGCTCGCCGCCCCGCCGAACCCGCTGCATCTGACGCTGTGGATGACGGTGGTCCCGCCGGTGCCGCTGCTCGGGTTGTCACTGGCGCTGGAGGGACCGGCGGCCGACTGGGCCGCGCTGCGCGCGGCGGTGACCCCCTCCGGGGTGGGTGGGCTGCTCGCGCTGGCCTACCTGGTGCTGCTGGCGACCGTGCTTGCGTCCGGCATCTGGACCGCGTTGCTGCGGCGCTATCCGGCCGGTGTCGTCGCGCCGTACTCGCTCCTGGTGCCGGTGGTCGGGATCGGCGCGGCCGCCGCGATGCTGGGGGAACGGCCGACCGCCGTCGAACTGGTCTCCGCGGTCGTGATCATCGGCGGGGTTCTGCTCGGCACCCCGCGGCCCCTCGCCACACCGAGCGAACCACCGCCCGGCGGATCGGAATCGTGGCGTCTGCCACAGCGGTCGCCCTAGGCTGGCCGGGGGAGATGCGGGAGGGCGGGAGTGGACGAGGGCGTCTGCGCGATCCGGCCGGGGATCGACGTGGGGCGACACGCGCGGTTGCTCGCGCGCGTGCACGACGCGCTGCTGTCCGGGGACCGTCCACCGGCCCACCCCCGTCGGCTGGTCGCCCGATCCTGGCAGCGGGTGCGCGCCCAGGGTGTCGACCCCGACCTCGGCGCGCCGCCGGACCCGGTCGCCGCCGCGGAGGTCGAGCGGCGGCGGGCGCAGTCGCCGCTGCGGGCGGTGCTTCCCGAGCTGCGCGTCGCGCTGACCTCGGTGGCCGAGGACGCCCGGCACGTCATGGTGGTCACCGACGCCGACGGTGTGCTGCTGTGGCGGGAGGGCTCCTCGCGGGTGCGCCACCGCGCCGATGGGCTGGGCTTCACCGAGGGCGCCGTCTGGTCGGAGTCCGCCGTCGGCACCAACGCGATCGGGACCGCCCTGGCCGAGGACACACCGGTCCAGATCTTCTCCGCCGAACATTTCGTGCGTACCCACCACTCCTGGACCTGCACCGCCTGTCCGGTCCACGACCCGCGCACCGGTGAGCTGCTCGGCGTCGTCGACGTCAGCGGGCCGGCGGAGACCGTGCACCCCACGACCGTCGCACTCGTCGGCACCGCGGTGAAGCTCGCCGAGGCGAGCCTGTGGCGTCGGCACGAGAGCAGGCTCGATGCCCTGCGCGCCGTCGCCGCGCCGATGCTCGCCGGGCTGTCCGGGCCCGGTCTCGCCGTCGACGAGCACGGCTGGGTCGCCGCGGTCGCCGGCATGCGTCCGGTGGACCGGGTCGCGGCACCGCGCGCGGATCGGCCGGTGGAGATCCACGGGGTGGGGGTGTGCCTGCCCGAGCCGGTCCCGGGCGGCTGGCTGCTGCGGCTCAGCGGGTCCCGGCGGATCCGGCTGACCCTCGACCTGACCCACCGGCCGGCGCGGGCGGTGGTGGAGGGGTCGGCGCGGTGGATTCACCCGCTGTCCACCCGTCACGTCGAGGTGCTGGTGCTGCTCGCCGAGGCGGGCCGGGCCGGGATGGACGCCGCGGAGCTCTCGGTGGCGCTGTACGGCGACCGGGACCATCTGGTGACGGTTCGGGCGGAGCTGTCGCGGCTGCGCCGGTCGCTGGGCGGGCTGCTCCTGGCCCGGCCCTACCGCATCGCACCCGAGGTGGAGGTGGCCGTGCCGGATCTCGCCGGATCCCGGACGTTGCGGGCCTCGACCGCGCCCGGGATTCGCCGCCTCGTCGACGGCTGAGATCCGGCCCTGCTCGCAACCCTGCTGCAACCGTTGCCCCACGCACCCGATTCGGGTGAGGTGGGTCACGGGGCGCCGCCCCTCTGACGACGATCACGTGTACCGGTAGGGGAGTCCCGGGTGCAGCAGGCCGGACCGAACGGGCAGGGTGGCCCCGCCGCCGCGACGCTGCCGGTTGTCCCCGGCTCGACCGTCGGCATCGTGGCCAACCCCATGTCGGGCCGGGACATCCGCAGGCTGGTCGCCCAGGCGTCGGTCTTCCCGAACGCCGAGAAGACCAACATGGTGTTGCGGCTGGTCGCCGCCATGGGGGGCACCGGGGTCGACCGCGTCCTCGTGTCGACCGACGCGATGGGCGTCGCGGGTGGGGTGCTGCGGGCGCGGGACAAGCGCCGCGCCACCGCGAGCCGCTGGCCGGACCTGACGTTCGTCGAGCTCGGCTCGATCAGTGGCACGGCCGAGGACACCCGCGCACTGGTCCGGCTCATGCGCGAGCGCGGGGCCTCGGCGATCGTGCTGCTCGGCGGCGACGGCACCGTGCGCGCGGCGTCGGAGCACAGCGGCGACGTCCCGCTGCTGCCGCTGTCGACCGGGACCAACAACGCGTTCCCCGAGATGTGGGAGGCCACGGTCGCCGGCGCCGCGGTCGGGCTGTTCGCAACCGGCCGGGTCGACGCCGACGAGGTGACGCGGCGCGCCAAGGCGCTGCACGTCGCGGCGGGAGCGGCCCGCGAGGTCGCGCTGGTCGACGTCTGCGTCTCGACGGTGGCGCACGTCGGCTCCAGGGCACTGTGGCGGCCCGAGACCCTCCGCGAGCTGTACTGCGCGTTCGCCGAGCCGCACGCCATCGGCCTGTCGAGCATCGCCGGGCTGCTGGCGCCCAGCGGCCGCGCCGATCCGCATGGCGTCGCGGTCCGGATGACCGCGGCCACCCATGCCGCGCGGACGGTGCTGGCACCGATCGCGCCGGGGATCGTCGCACCGATCGGGATCCACGACGCGCGCGCCCTTCCGCCCGGGGTTCCGCAGCCGGTCGGCCTCGATCGCGGCACCGTCGCCGTCGACGGCGAGCGCGAGATCGAGTTCGGCCCAGCCACGCCCGTCACCGTGACCCTCGCGCACGACGGGCCCAGGGTGCTCGACGTGCGGGCCGTTCTCGCGGCCGCCGCGAGGCGACGGCTGCTCGTCCGGGAACACCGTGAGGTCGCGCAGGAGGTTCGATGACGAAAGCCCGGTCTCCCGGCCGCGGCGGCCGCGCGGCCGTGTTCGGTGCGGGCCCGATCGGGCGTGTGGGACCTGATCGGCGAGCCGCTCGATGCCTGCCTCGGCACCGCGGACGACGCGGCATTGGCGAGGTTCTCCCGACTCATCGCGCTGGGCCGGGACAGCCGTCCGCGGACGTCGCGGGCCGCGTGCCGTACCGGGCGGGACCGGATTCGGATGCCATGACCGAACAGTCGGTCATGATCGATGGAGGGATCGTGATGTCATGACGGGCACTCTCCCGACCACCGTGACCCAGGAGCTCGGCCCCGAGGCCTTGCTTCAGGCCTACCGCACGATGCGCACCATCCGGGAGTTCGAGGAGCGGGTGCACAAGGAGTTCGCCGGGGGTGACATCCCCGGCTTCGTGCACCTCTACGCCGGCGAGGAGGCCTCGGCGGCCGGGGTGTGTCTGCACCTCGACGAACGCGACGCCATCGCCTCCACCCACCGCGGCCACGGGCACTGCATCGCCAAGGGCGTCGATGTCGGCGCGATGATGGCCGAGATCTACGGCAAGGCCACGGGGTCGTGCAAGGGCAAGGGCGGTTCGATGCACATCGCCGACCTGGCCAAGGGGATGCTCGGCGCGAACGGCATCGTCGGTGGCGGCCCGCCGCTGATCTGCGGGCGCGCGCTGGCGGCCAAGCAGTTGGGCACCGGTGGCGTGGCGGTGGCGTTCTTCGGCGACGGCGCGTCGAACCAGGGCACGACGCTGGAGTCGCTCAACCTGGCCTCGATCTGGAGCCTGCCGGCGATCTTCGTGGCGGAGAACAACGGCTACGCCGAGACGACGTCGTCGAACTGGTCGGTGGCCACCGACGACATCGCCGACCGCGCCGCCGCGTTCGGGATGCCCGGGGTGATCGTCGACGGGTTCGACTTCTTCGCCGTCCACGAGGCCGCCGGCGAGGCGGTCGCTCGGGCCCGTGAGGGCGGCGGCCCGACCCTCATCGAGGTCAAGTTCACCCGCTACTTCGGTCACTTCGAGGGCGACCAGCAGCTCTACCGGGGTGACGAGGTGGCGCATGCCCGGGAACAGCTGGACTGCCTCAAACGGTTCCGCGCCCGGGTGACGGAGGGCGGCCAGTTGACGAGCGAGCAGCTCGACGCGGTCGACGCCGAGGTCGCCACGCTCATCGACCAGTCCGTGGCCGAGGCCAAGGCCGCCCCCAAACCCGGACCGGACCAGCTGCTCACCGACGTCTACGTCTCGTACTAGGAGGGATCCGCAGTGGCACGCAGCATCACCTATCGCGAGGCGATCAACGAGGCGCTCGCGCAGGAGATGGAGCGCGACCCGCGCGTCATCGTCATGGGGGAGGACAACGCGGGTGGTGAGGGTTCGCCCGGCGAGATGGACGCCTGGGGCGGGGTCCTCGGGGTGACCAAGGGCCTCTACGGGAAGTTCCCCGGCCGGGTCATGGACACCCCGATCTCGGAGTCGGCGTTCATCGGCGCCGCCATCGGCGCGGCCACCGGCGGCCTGCGACCCGTCGCCGAGCTGATGTTCATCGACTTCATGGGCGTCTGCTTCGACCAGATCTTCAACCAGGCCGCCAAGTTCCGGTACATGTTCGGCGGCAAGGCGGTGACCCCGGTCGTCATCCGCACGATGTGGGGTGCGGGCCTGCGGGCGGCCGCGCAGCACTCGCAGTCGCTGCTGCCGGTGTTCACCCATGTCCCCGGGCTCAAGGTCGCGGCCCCGTCGAACGCCTACGACGCCAAGGGCCTGATGATCGCCTCGATCCGCGACGACGATCCGGTGATCTTCGCCGAGCACAAGATGTTGTACGACACCGTGGCCGAGGTGCCGCAGGAGAGCTACACGATCCCGTTCGGCGAGGCCAACATCGTGCGCGAGGGCTCCGACGTCACGATCGTGGCGATCGGACGGATGGTGGGCATGGCGGCACAGGCCGCCGACGAGCTCGCCGGCTCCGGGATCCGGGCGGAGATCATCGACCCGCGCACGACCAGCCCGCTGGACCTGGACACCATCCTGGAGAGCGTCGAGACCACCGGGCGGCTGGTCGTCGTCGACGAGTCGAACCCGCGCTGTTCGCTCGCGTCCGACATCGGGGCGACGATCGCGCAGGAGGCGTTCGGGTCGCTGCGTGCCCCGATCCAGATGGTGACCGGCCCGCACACGCCGGTGCCGTTCTCCGACTCGCTGGAGGACCTGTTCATCCCGGACCCGGCGAAGATCGCGGGTGCGGTGAAGAGGGCGGTCGACTATGGCGGATGAGCGGATCCAGCGCATCACGATGCCCAAATGGGGCCTCTCGATGAAGACCGGCAAGATCATCGAGTGGTTCGTGGAGGAGGGCGCCACCGTCAGCACGGGCGACGACCTCGCCGACATCGACACCGAAAAGATCGCCGGAACGCTCGAGTCGACGGTCGACGGGCTGCTGCGCCGCATCGTCGCGCCCGCCGACTCCGAGCTGCCGATCGGGGCCACCCTGGCGGTGGTGGCCCCGGCCGAGGTCCCGGACTCCGAGATCGACGCCGTCGTCGCCGAGGCGATGGCCGAGGTCGAGTCGGGTGCGTTGGAGGCCGAGGCCGGGCCGCAGCCGCAGTCGGTTGACGTGGCCGGGCGGACGATCTCCTACCTCACGCTCGGGCCCGACACCCAGGGCGAGCCCGTCGTGCTGGTGCACGGCTACGGCGGGGACAAGAACTCATGGCTGTTCATGCAGCAGCCGCTGGCCGAGCACCGGCCGGTGCACGCGCTGGACCTGCCGGGGCACGGCGCGTCGAGCAAGGACGTCGGCGACGGGTCGCTGTCGGTGCTGGCCGATACGGTCATCGGTTTCCTCGACGCGCTGGGCATCGGGCGGGCGCACCTGGTCGGGCATTCGCTCGGCGGGGCCGTGGTCGCCGCGGCCGCGAAGGCCGCGCCGGAGAAGGTGGCGTCGCTGACGCTGCTGGCCCCGGCCGGCTTCGGCGGCCACCCGAACGCGGGCTACCTGCGCGGGTTCGCCGCCGCGACGTCGCGGCGGGAGCTGAAACCGCTGCTGGGTGACCTGTTCGCCGATCCGGGGCTGGTCACCCGCCAGCTCGTCGACGACCTGCTGCGCTACAAGCGGCTCGACGGCGTCCCGGAGGCTCTGCAGTTGCTGCTGGGTACGTTGCTCACCGACTCCGATGAGCAGGCCATCGACACCCCGGGTCTGCTCGCCGGGGTAGGGGTACCGGTGACCCTCGTCTGGGGCCGGGAGGACAAGGTCCTGCCCCTGCCGGAGGGCGCGATCGAGCAGGTCGACGCGGGCCACATGCTCCACATGGAAGCCGCGAACGAGATCCTCCGCCTCCTACCCCTGTGAGTGCGAAACGGTGCCCTAGCACTGTTGGGCACTCACGGCCCGGGATGACCTGCACCGATGGATGCGCAGCTCACCCCGGGCCGGTGGTCACGCCCGCTCGGCATGTGTCACCGCGGCGCCGTCCGTGCCGTGGGGCGTCAGCGGGTGCCCGGGTGCTCCGTCGCGCGCCGCAGATCCGCGGCGGACAGGACCGAGGCGCCCGGTCCGGCGCGATCGCTGCTCGCGTCGACACCGCAGCTCAGCCAGGCCTGTGAGTGCGTAACAGTGTTAGAACACTGTTACGCACTCACAGGGTGTCCTTGTGGAGGAAGCGGTAGGTCGCGAGGGCGGCGAAGACCAGGGTGTAGGTGAGGGCGGAGAACACGCCCCGGGTCATCTCGCTCCAGTCGACCTGCTGGGCCAGCAGCGCCGACCAGGCGGTGGCGTCGTGCGTCGGCAGCCAGTTGCGCAGCTCGCCCAGGGCGGTGATCTGATCGAGGATCTGCGACACGATCGACACCGTCACCGCCCCGCCGACCGCGCCCAGCGGGGCGTCCGTACTCACCGACAGCAGCAACGCGAGCGCGGCGACCCAGCTGAGCTGCACGGCGATGTACAGCGCGCCCAGCAGCACCCGGCCGCCGGCGGTGAGGAAGCCGAGTGACTCCCCGGCCGGACTGACCAGGTCGCCCGTTCCGTAGGCCAGGCTCCCGACGATCAGCGACACCACCGGAAGCAGGACGACCGCGGCCAGCGCCAGCAGCCCCGCCACGATCGCCTTCTGCCGCAGCAGCCGGGCCCGTGGGATCGGCGCCGCGAGCAGATACCGCAGACTCGACCACGACGCCTCCGCGGCGACCGTGTCGCCGAAGAACAGCGCGACCACCACCACGAGCAGGAAACCCGCCGACGCGAACAGGGCGAACACCGCGAAGTTCGGCCCGCTCTGCTTGGCCAGGTCGACGAGGTTGAACGACCCCCCGGGCGGCCCCTCGGAGGCCAGGCTGAAGGCGATCCAGAGGATCACCGGCAGCAGCGCCAGCAGGGCGAACGTCACCACGGTCCGGCGGCGACGCAGCTGGCGGATCAGTTCGACGCGCACCGGCAGGGTCCGGTGCGGGCGGTAGGACGGGCTCGTTGCGGCCGAGTCGGCGGCGAAGGCGCCGACCTGTCCGCGATGGGTGGGAGGCAGGTCGCTCACGGTGCGGTGTCCTCTCCGACCAGTTGCAGGAAGGCGTCCTCCAGCCGACGCCGCGGACCCACCGACTGCACGCCGATCCCGGCATCGACCAGGGCCCGCACCACCGACGCGCGCGGGTTGCCGTTGAGCTCGGCGTGCACGAGCGGTCCCTCGACGGCGACGTCGCGCACCCCGTCCAGCGCGGCGATGATCGCGGCCGCCCGCTCCGGGGCGTCGACGGTGAAGCTGGCCGCACCGGCCCCGGCGATGATGTCCTCGACCGTCCCGGCGGCCGCCACCCTGCCGTGATGCATGACGACGACGTGCGTGCACGTCTGCTCGACCTCGGCCAGCAGATGACTGGAGATCAGGACGGTCCGCCCAGCCGCGGCATAGCGGCGCAGGACCTCGCGCATCGCGTGGATCTGGGGCGGGTCGAGCCCGTTGGTCGGTTCGTCGAGCACCAGCAGTTCCGGCAGCCCGAGCATTGCCTGCGCGAGCGCCAGCCGCTGCCGCATGCCCTGGCTGTACGTGCTGACCCGCCGGTGCACCGAATCGCCGAGCCCGGCGATCTCCAGCGTGTCGGCCAGCCGCGCCTCGGCGGCGGGTCTACCGGTCGCGGCCCAGTACAGCCGGAGGTTCTCGTAGCCGGACAGATGCGGCAGGAAGCCCGGTCCTTCCACGAACGCCCCGATCCGGGCCAGTACCGAGGCCCCGGGCCCGACCGGCTCGCCGAACGCCCGGATGGTGCCCGCCGACGGGCGGACCAGTCCCATCAGCATCCGCAGCACCGTGGTCTTGCCGGCGCCGTTGGGGCCCAGCAGGCCCAGCACCATGCCCCGCTCGACGGTGAACGACACGTCCGACACCGCGGTGACCCCGCCGCGGTAGGTCTTGGCGAGCCCGGTGATCTCCAGCGGCAGGTCCGGGTCGCCGGTGGCGCGCGCGGGACGGCGGCGCCCGCGAAGCCAGCCGACGAGGCCTGCGGCCAGCGCGATCCCCAGCAGGACGCCGATGCCGATGGCGTAGCCGATCGGGACGGTGTTCGGCGTGACGGCGTGACCGGGCACCACGGGAACCTGCACTGCGCCGTCGACCCCGATCCGCCAGACCGCCGGAGCGGCCGGGGACGCGTAGCCCTGGTCGGTCGTGCCGATGGAGACGATGATCCGGTCGCCCGCCTGCACCGGGGCGACGACCCCGGGCAGGGTGACGGTGACCCGGGCGGCCGATCCGTCTGCGGGCACCGGGATCCGCATCGGCGCGACCGCGCCACCCAGCAGCGTGCGCCTGCCGTCGGCGGAGAGCGTGTAGAGCTTGCCGAACAGCACGGCCGCACCCGCGGTGGGTTGGCCGGGAACCCGGGAGACGGTCAGCTCGACGCGCGGTGCGCCCGCGATCGTGACCGGCGCGGCCAGCGGATCGCTGCGGAACTGGGCCGACTGTCCGGGGATCTCGGAGGTTGCCGCCGCCACCCTGCCGCCGATGGTGCCCAGCTGCGCGCCCACCCCGGGCAGCGCGGTGATCGCGGCGGGACTGCCGCCTGCTGGGTGTGTCACCGGCTGCGGCGGACCGGCCAGCGCGATCTGCTCGGTCTGCACCGGGGGCTCGCCGGGCAGCCCGGGATACGCGTCGGCGACGACCGTTCGCTCGGTCGGGGTGTCGCTGTTCGTGCGCAGCTCGCTGCGGATGGTGTAGGCGAAGCCGGCGCCCGGGGCATCGCCCCGGCCCGCCAGATGATGGTCGAACCAGTCGGCGATCTCGGTGCGGACGGCGTCGCCGGGTGCCCCGCCGTCGTGGCCGCCCGAGTACCACAGGATCCGGACCGTGCCGCCCGCGGCCGCGATCTGCCGCGCGTTGGCATCGGCCTGGTCGAGCCCGAAGAGGGTGTCCCGCTCACCCTGGACGATGAGCGTCGGGGCCGTGATCCGATCGGTCACCGAGGCGGGCGACGAGCGGCGCAGCAACTCCGCGGTGGCCGGCGAGAGGCGGCCGGTGGTGGCCGCCTCGGTGTAGGCCGCGCAGACCGTGGCCGTGAACCGCCCGCAGGTCAGCGGGGTGGCCTCGGTGCCGCTGCGGCCCGCGGGCGAGCCGGTGGCGCCCGCGGCGAAGAGGTAGCCCGCCCAGCCGCGTTTGAACACCCCGTCCGGGCCGAAGGTCCCGCGGGCGGGCGTGTCCGGCGGTGGGGCGGTCGCGGCGGCGGCCTCGGGGAACAGCGCCTGACCCAGGTCGTTCCAGGTGATGACCGGGGCGAGCGCGTCGATGCGCCGGTCGTAGCCGGCCAGCAGCAGCGCCAGCGCCCCGCCGTACGAGCCACCGGTGACGCCGACGCGCGGGTCGTCCGGCCCGTCCTGCACCACCTCTGGTCGAGTGGCCAGCCAGTCGACGAGCTGCTGGGCGTCGGCGACCTCGTAGTCCGGGGAGTCCAGCGCGATCTGGCCGGTGCTGGTCCCGAACCCGCGGGCTGACCAGGCCAGCACGACGAAGCCGCGGGCGGCCAGGTCGCGGGCCTCGGCGTCGACGGACGTCTTGTCCGCCCCGAAACCGTGCGCGACCAGCACGGCCGGGGCGGGTGTGGTCTCGGGCAGGTAGAGCGTCGTGTCGAGGCTGACCGGTTCCGGCACCCCCGGTCCGCCGCGGACCTCGATCCGCTGCTCGCTGGTGCGGGCGGCGGCCGCGGTGTCGCGCTCGCCGAGCGGCCCGGCCAGCGCCGCGCCCCCGGCGGCGAGCAGCGCGAGCACGAGCACGGCGACAAGGACGCGCGTACGCGTCAACCGGGGCAGTCGGGGCACTCCCATGACGTTAGGCGAGTCGGTTCGCGGTCCGGCCGCGCCACCCTCAGTGAGTTCTCAGCGTGACCCTCGCCGGGGGAGATCGGTCACCCCGATTGGCGCGCCGCCGGGACCGGGGGGCAGACTTGGGGATTGCACCGCAGGGGAGTATCCCGCCCGCGGTGGCATCGTCAGCACGGCGTCCGGCCGGCCACGGTCCGGGCGCCCGGTGCCACCGGTCGCGCCGCTCGTACGGAGTGGTTCGACGGGAGAGACCTCGGGCTGCTTCATGCTGCCCGAGACCCCGGAGGTCCATCCCATGACAGTGCCCGCCTGGCTCTGGTTCGCGACGATCGGCGGCCTGGTCGCGATCATCCTGGCCGACCTGTTCCTCGTCGACCACAAGCCGCATGCGGTCACGGTCCGGGAGGCCGCCCGGTGGGTGCTGTTCTACGTCGCGCTCGCGCTGGTGTTCGGGGCGGGGGTGTGGCTGTTCGCGGGCGGCACCTACGCCGGGGAGTTCTTCGCCGGCTACATCACCGAGTACTCGTTGTCGGTCGACAACCTGTTCGTCTTCGTCATCATCATGGGGACGTTCAAGGTGCCGGCCATCCATCAGCACCGGGTGCTGCTGGTCGGCATCGTGATCGCGTTGATCATGCGCGGCATCTTCATCGCGATCGGGGCCGCGGCGATCGCCCGGTTCAGCTGGGTCTTCTACCTGTTCGCCGCCGTGCTGATCTACACCGCCGTCAGCCTGGTGCGGCAGGGCACGGAGCACGACGAGGAGTACACCGAGAACCGGGTGCTGCGGCTGCTGCGGCGGATGCTGCCGGTGACCGAGGACTACCACGGCGCGAAGTCGTTCGTGAAGATCGACGGCAAGCGCTGGGCCACCCCGATGATCATCGTGATGCTCGCGATCGGTTCGACCGACCTGCTGTTCGCGCTCGACTCCATCCCGGCGATCTTCGGCCTCACCCAGGAGGCCTACCTGGTCTTCACCGCGAACGCGTTCGCGCTGATGGGGCTGCGACAGCTGTACTTCCTGCTGGGCGGGCTGCTGGAGCGGCTGATCTACCTGTCCTACGGGCTGGCGGTCATCCTCGGCTTCATCGGGGTCAAGCTGGTGCTGCACGCACTGCACGAGAACTCGCTGCCCTTCATCAACGGCGGCGAGCCGGTGCCGGTGCCCGAGATCGGCATCGTGGTGTCGCTGAGCGTGATCGTCGGCGTGTTGATCATCACCACCGTCGCCAGCTTGATCAAGGCCCGGCGCCGTCCGGAGGTGGCGGCGTACAGCGGACCGGAAGCCCGCAGCGACCGGTGAGTCGGTACCCGGCGGGTACGACCGGACGTCTCGTCATCGGCGAGCAGCGGCGAGTGGTCGCACGGCTGCCCGCCGACGGCCGGGTGGTCATCCGGGCGGGCGCCGGCTACCGGTAGCGGCAGGCGCTCCGGATCACTGCACCTCGAGCAGGTCCACGACGAAGATCAGGGTCTCGCCGCCCTTGATCACACCACCGGCGCCGCGGTCGCCGTACCCCAGGTGCGGCGGGATCACCAGCCGGCGCCGTCCGCCGACCCGCATCCCGGCCACCCCGCGGTCCCAGCCCGCGATCACCCGTCCGGCGCCGAGCGGGAACTGCAGCGGCTGGCCGCGGTTCCAGGACGCGTCGAACTCCTCGCCGGTGGAATGCGCGACGCCGACGTAGTGCACGCTCACCGTCGAGCCTGCCGTCGCTTCGGCGCCGTCGCCGAGCTGGATGTCCTCGGTGACGAGGTCGGCGGGGGCGGGGCCGTCCACCGGGTCGACGACGGGTCGCTGCAGTGCCACGGGTGTGCTCCTCACATCTCGGGCCTCACAGGGTGCCAGAGGCCACCGGGGGTCGCGGTGCCGGCCGGGGCAACCCAGACTGGGGCGGTGCCCCGATCGCCGCTCGACACCGCCGACCGCGGGTGAGTCCATGGCCCATCCGGTGGCGTCCCCGCCCTACGTCGCGGATCCGCGGCGCTGGCGGGCGCTGAGCGTCACGCTCGTCGCGGGGTTCATGACGCTGCTCGACGTGAGCATCGTGTCGGTCGCGCTTCCCTCGATGCAGCGCAGTCTGGGGGTGAGCCCGGCCGAGGCGCAGTGGGTGATCTCGGGTTATGCGCTGGCCTTCGGCCTGACCCTCGTTCCCGCCGGACGGCTGGGCGACGCGGTGGGCCGGCGCCGGATGTTCCAGCTCGCGCTCGGCGGGTTCGTGCTGTGCAGCGCGCTCGCCGGCGCCGCCCCGAACGCGGTGTTGCTCATCGTCGCGCGGCTCGCCCAGGGGCTGGCTGCGGGTGCACTCGCGCCCCAGAACTCCGGGCTGATCCAGGACCTGTTCCGCGGCGGTGAGCGCGGCCGCGCCTTCGGCCTGTTCGGCGGGACGGTCGGGGTGTCCACGGCGGTGGGTCCGGTCGCGGGCGGGCTCATCCTCGCCGTCGCGGGGGAACCGGACGGGTGGCGGTGGATCTTCTTCATCAACGTCCCGATCGGGGTGCTCGCCCTGGTGCTCGCCGCGCGGTGGCTACCCGGCCCACCCGTGCGTGCCCGGCGGGGAAGCCTCGACGTCGTGGGCGCCGGTCTGCTGGGCGGCGCCGTGTTCGCCGTGATGCTGCCGCTGGTGGAGGCCTACGCCGGAGGCCTGGCCAGGCTGTGGTGGCTGTTTCCGGTGGGCGCGGCGCTCGCGGCGGCATTCCTGGCCTGGGAACGTCGGGTGGCCCGGCGCGGCCGGGCACCGCTGCTGGATCTGCGGCTGCTCACCGACACACCCGGCTACCTCTCGGGGGTCGCGCTCGGGATGACCTACTTCGTCGGGTTCAGCGGCATCTGGCTGGTGTTCGCGCTCTTCTTCCAAATCGGACTCGGCTACTCCCCGCTGCAGTCCGGCCTGGTCGTGACGCCCTTCGCCCTCGGTTCGGCGGTGTCCTCGACGCTGGGCGGGCGGCTGGTCGAACGGTTCGGCCGGCAGCTCACCGTGCTCGGTCTGGTAGGGGTGATCGCCGGGCTCGGCACGACCGCCGTCCTGCTCGCGCTGGTCCCGCCGTCGGTCGCCGGGCTCGCGATGATCGCGCCGATCCTGCTGGCCGGGATCGGCGGGGGACTGGTGATCTCCCCGAACGTGACGATGACGCTGCGCTGCGTCCCGGTGCGGATGGCCGGGTCGGCGGGTGGCGCGCTGCAGACCGCGCAACGCATCGGCGCGGCGATCGGCACGGCCGCGCTCGCCGGGATCTTCTACACCGTCCTCAACACCACCGAGCACCACTACCAGCGGGCGGTGGGCATCACGCTCGGCGTGGCGGTCGCGATGATGCTCATCGCGCTCGCCATCGCGATCCGGGAATGGCGGGTGGGCTCCGGGCGCCCCGCCGCGGGCGAGGGGCCCGAGTCGACCGCGGCGGACACCTACCCCTGAGCAGCCGGTCGGTCCGGCCCGGACACACCCAGCGCGGAGCGCAGGAACTCGACCTGCAACGCCAGCAGGTTCTCCGCGACGACCTCCTGCGGGGTCATATGGGTCACCCCGGACAGCGGCAGCACGCTGTGCGGCCGGCCCGCGGCCAGCAACGCCGACGACAGGCGCAGCGTGTGCGCGGCGACGACGTTGTCGTCGGCGAGACCGTGGACGAGCAGCAGCGGCCGGTGCGGGGTTCGGGCCGCGGCCGCGTCCGCGAACAGCGACGAGCGCTCGTAGGCCTGTGGGGCGGTGTCGGGGTGGCCGAGGTAGCGCTCGGTGTAGTGGGTGTCGTAGAGGCGCCAGTCGGTGACCGGCGCGCCCGCGACGGCCGCGTGGAACACGTCGGGACGGCGCAGCACCGCGAGCGCGGCCAGATAGCCGCCGAAGGACCAGCCGCGGATTCCGACCCGGTCCAGGTCCAGGTCCGGGTTGCGGGCGGCGACGGCGTGCAGCGCGTCGATCTGGTCGTCGAGCACCGGCGTGGCGAGGTCGCCCTGCACCGCCCGCTCGAACGCCGGGCCTCGTCCCGGGGTCCCGCGCCCGTCGACCACGACCACCGCGAAGCCCTGGTCGGCGAACCACTGGCTGGTCAGGTGCGCGTTGCGGGCGGCGAGCACCCGCTGGGCGTGGGGGCCGCCGTAGGGATCCATGAGGACGGGCAGCCGGTGACCGGGCCGGTGCCACGAGGGCAGCAGGACCGCGGTGCGCAGGTCGCGTTCACCGGCGCTGCAGATCTCCAGCCGCGGCGTGAGTCCGGCGGGCTCGCACCGCGACGCGATCGTGAACTCGGTACCGTCGGCGCGCCGCACGCGGGTGACGGTGCCGTCGGTGTCCAGATCGGAGCGGGTGACCAGCAGCGTGCCGCCGGCCAGCCGGCCGCCGTGCACTCCGGGGTCGGGGGTCAGCTCGGTCAGGCCCGCCGCGCGCGACCAGGTCCACAGGCCGATCGAGATCGGATCCCGGGAGGCGCTGAACAGCAGGGTGTCCGCGTCGATGTCCAGCAGCTCCCGGACCTGCAGCGTCGGCGGCGTGACCGGCTCGCCGTCGACCAGGAGCCGGTGCGTGTCCGCGTCGGCGGCCGTCCAGACGAGCTCGCCGTCGCGCAGATGCGCGGGGACCCCGGGCACGATGTCGACCCACCGGTCGTCGGTGCTGGTGACGACCTCGGTGGTGGCTCCGGTGGGGGTATCGACCCGCAGCACCCGCAGCGCCCGCTGGTCGCGGGGCTGCACGGTCACGAGCAGGCCGATGGCGTCCCAGGTGACGCCGACGAGGTACTCGTTGGCCGCGGTGTCCCAGGTGACGGGGGTGCGGGTGCGGTCGAGGCCGACGAGGTGCAGCGTCACCTCGGCGTTCGCGGTCCCGGCCGCCGGATAGGCGACGGGGGTGGGCTCGCGTTCGGGGTTGGCCGGGTCGGCGATGTGCCAGCGCCGCACCGGGGTTTCGTCGACCCTGGCGACGAGGAGCCGGTCGCCGTCGGGGGACCACCAGTAGCCCCGCATGCGGCCCATCTCCTCGGCCGCGATGAAGTCGGCGAGGCCCCAGGTCACGCCGTCGCCGTCGGGTTCGACGAGGCTCGTGGTGAGCCGGGGGGTGAGCTCGTGCACCTGCAGCGCGCCGCCGGCGACGAAGGCGACGCGCTGGCCGAACGGGTCGGGCCGCGGGTCGATCACGCCGCCGGCCGTCTCGATCTGGCGCGGGCTCAGCCCGGCGACGAAGTCCGCGACGTAGAGCTGACCGGACAGGGTGAACGCGGCCATGGTGACCGCCCGGTCGGTGGCGTATCCGACGATTCCGCCGGCCTGCTCGCGGGTGCGTTCCCGGCGGGCGCGTTCGGCGGCGGGCAGGTTCTCCTCGTCGCCGGACTCCAGGTCACGCGGATCGGCGACGAGCCGCTCCTCGCCGGTCTCCAGGTCGAGCGTCCACAGGCAGGTGACCGGGTCGGTGCCGCTGCGGCTGCGCAGGAACACGACGCGTCGCCCGTCGGGGGAGAGCGTCGCGCTGCGCGGTGCGCCAAGGGTGAACCGCCGGGTGCGAGCCTGTCGGCGGGGGAAACTGTCGGTCACGGTGATCAGTCTGCCGCGTGCCCGGCTCCCCGGCGTGGTGCAGGGGCCGCCCGCCCGGCGGCCCGCGCCTCCTGGAGGCCTCGGACGGCCAGGCGATCCGCGCGCTCGTTCTCGGGATGGCCCGCATGCCCCTTGACCCAGTGCCAGTGCACCCGGTGTGGCGCCATGGCGGCGTCCAGGCGTCGCCAGAGATCGGCGTTCTTCACCGGCTGCTTGGCTCTGGTCTGCCAGCCGTTGCCCTGCCACCGGGGTAGCCACTCGGTGATCCCGTTCCGAACGTAGGTGCTGTCGGTGAACAGATGCACCGCCGAGGGCCGGGTCAGGCTCTCCAACGCTCGGATGGGGGCGGTCAGCTCCATCCTGTTGTTGGTCGTCATGTCCGGTTCGCCGCCGTACAGTTCCTTCTCGTGGCGGCCGTAGCGCAGGACGGCCGCCCACCCACCCGGCCCCGGGTTCCCGCTGCAGGCGCCATCGGTGTAGATCTGCACGATCGGCTCCGGTTCGTGGTCCACGGGCTCACGATTCACCATGGCACCGGGGAGCGGCGGGGCGGGACCCGCGCCCGCTACCAGCCGCGCTCGCGCCACTCGCCGACGTGCGGGCGCTGCGCACCCAGCGTCGAGTCGTCGCCGTGGCCGGGGTAGAACCACGTCTCGTCCGGCAGCCGGTCGAAGACGCGCTGCTCGACGTCGTCGATCAGCTGCGTGAACTGCTGGGAGCCGTCGGTCTTGCCGACTCCGCCGGGGAACAGCGAGTCGCCGGTGAACAGATGCGGCCGGTCGGCGCCTCGGTAGAGCAGCGCGATCGAGCCGGGAGTGTGTCCGCGCAGGTGGATGACCTCGAGCTCGATCTCGCCGAATCGCACCGTGTCGCCGTGCTCGACCAGCACATCGGTCGGGATCGGCAGCTCCGGGGCGTCGATCGGGTGCGCGAGCTGGCGGGTCTGGAACATGCCCGCGACGGCGCCGAGCGCCTGCCAGTGGTCGTAGTGGCGGTGCGTGGTCACGATGTGCCGCAGCTCGGGGCGCTCGTCGCCGGAACCGACCATGTCGGCGATCCGGTCGGGCTCGTTCGCCGCGTCGACGAGCAACGCCTCGTTGCTCGCCTTGCACACCAACAGGTAGGCGTTGTTGTCCATCGGGCCGACGGACACCTTCGTGATCGTCAATGCGTCCAGATCGCGGCGGGTCGCTGCGCCGCCGGGGTCGGTGTGACCGGTGTACTCGTCCAGGACGTCCACGGGCACAGCCTAGGCCAACCACAGCACGGAGGTCCGGTCGCGCGGGCGCCGCCGAGCGGGTTCCACCCGATCCGCTGGTCGGCCGCTGTCGACCGGCCGGGCAGGCACGAGCCGGCGGCCACGCCGATGCGGCGACGGCGTTCTCGAACATGTGTGCGACGATTGGGGGGCCGACGCTTCGGGGCGCGGTGCCCGTCGGGGCCGCCGCCTAGCATGGCTGGGACCAGAGATCGGCGACCAGAGATCGGCGGGATGAGTGGCGACACTCGCCGGCCGGATGCCGGAACCAGGAGGCGCACATCGTGGCCGACCGCCGCGCCAACGGTAGTTCCGCAGGCGCTTCCCGCCTCGTCGTGCGGGGCGCCCGGGAGCACAACCTGCGAGGGGTTGATCTGGATCTGCCGCGCGACAGCCTGATCGTGTTCACCGGGCTGTCCGGCTCCGGCAAGTCCAGCCTGGCGTTCGACACGATCTTCGCCGAGGGCCAGCGGCGGTACGTCGAGTCGCTGTCCGCCTACGCCCGGCAGTTCCTCGGGCAGATGGACAAGCCCGACGTCGATTTCATCGAGGGGCTCTCGCCCGCCGTCTCGATCGACCAGAAGTCCACCAACCGCAACCCCCGCTCGACCGTCGGCACCATCACCGAGGTCTACGACTACCTGCGGCTGCTGTATGCGCGCGCCGGCGTCCCGCACTGCCCGGTGTGCGGGCACGTGATCTCCAAGCAGACGCCGCAGCAGATCGTCGACCAGGTGCTGGCGATGGCCCAGGGCAGCCGGTTCCAGGTGCTGGCGCCGGTTGTGCGCACCCGCAAGGGCGAGTTCGTCGACCTGTTCGCCACCCTGCAGGCGCAGGGCTACTCGCGAGTGCTGGTCGACGGCTCGGTGCATCCGCTCACCGCGCCCCCGAAGCTGCGCAAACAGGAGAAGCACGACATCGCCGTCGTAGTCGACCGGCTCGCGGTCAAGGAGTCGGCCCGCCAGCGGCTCACCGACTCGGTGGAGACCGCGTTGCGGCTGGCCGACGGGCTCGTCGTGCTCGACTTCGTCGATCTCCCCGACGACGACCCGCATCGCGAGCGGCGCTTCTCGGAGCGGATGGCCTGCCCCAACGGTCATCCGCTCAGCCTCGACGAGCTCGAGCCGCGCACCTTCTCGTTCAACTCGCCCTACGGGGCCTGCCCGGAGTGCCACGGCATCGGGATCAAGAAGGAGGTCGACCCGGAGCTCGTCGTCCCCGATCCCGACCTGAGCCTGGCCGACGGCGCCATCGCTCCGTGGTCCACCGGGCACACCGCGGAGTACTTCGGACGGCTGCTGTCCGGGCTGGCCGGGGGGATCGGGTTCCGGATGGACACCCCGTGGCGCAAGCTCGGCGCCGCGGTCCAGAAGGCGGTGCTGCACGGGACCGACGAGCAGGTCCATGTCCGCTATCGCAACCGCTACGGGCGCGAACGCGCCTACTACGCCAACTTCGAGGGGGTCATCCCGTTCCTGGAACGCCGACTCGACCAGACCGAGTCGGAGGCGCAGCGCGAGCGCTACGAGGGCTACATGCGCGACGTGCCGTGCCCCGCCTGCAAGGGGGCCCGGCTCAAACCCGAGGTGCTGGCCGTGACGCTGGAGCACCGCGAGCACGGCGCGCGATCGATCGCCGAGGTTGCGGCGATGTCGGTGGCCGAGTGTTCGGCGTTCCTCGACGGCATGGTGCTCGACCCGCGGCAGGCGATGATCGCCGGACGGGTGCTCAAGGAGGTGCAGGCCCGGCTGGGCTTCCTGCTCGACGTCGGGCTCGACTATCTCTCGCTCGACCGGGCGGCGGGCACGCTGTCGGGGGGTGAGGCGCAGCGGATCCGGCTCGCGACCCAGATCGGATCCGGCCTGGTCGGCGTGCTCTACGTGCTCGACGAGCCCTCGATCGGGCTGCACCAGCGGGACAACCGGCGGCTGGTCGACACCCTGACCCGGCTGCGGGACCTGGGCAACACGCTGATCGTCGTCGAGCACGACGAGGACACCATCCGCTCCGCCGACTGGGCGGTCGACATCGGCCCCGGCGCCGGGGAACACGGCGGGCGGATCGTGCACAGCGGCCCGGTCGCGGGGCTCGAGGCGAACGAGACCTCGCTCACCGGGGCCTACCTGTCCGGGCGGCGCTCGATCCCGGTGCCCGCTCAGCGCCGTCCCGTCGACCCGAAACGCCGGCTCTCGGTGGTCGGCGCGCGCGAGCACAACCTGCGTGCCATCGACGTCGACATCCCGCTGGGCCTGCTGGTCTCGGTGACCGGTGTGTCGGGATCGGGCAAGTCCACGCTGGTCAACGACATCCTCGCCACGGTGCTGGCCAACCGGCTCAACGGCGCGCGACAGGTCCCGGGCCGGCACACCCGGGTCAACGGGGTCGACAACCTGGACAAGCTGGTGCGGGTGGACCAGTCCCCGATCGGCCGCACCCCGCGCTCCAACCCGGCCACCTACACCGGGGTGTGGGACCACGTCCGCAAGCTCTTCGCGGCGACCAGCGAGGCGAAGGTGCGCGGCTACCAGCCGGGTCGGTTCTCGTTCAACGTCAAGGGCGGGCGCTGCGAGGCGTGCTCGGGCGATGGCACGATCAAGATCGAGATGAACTTCCTGCCCGACGTCTACGTTCCCTGCGAGGTGTGCCGGGGCGCCCGGTACAACAGGGAGACCCTCGAGGTGCACTACAAGGGCAAGACGGTCGCCGACGTCCTGGACCTGCCGATCGAGGAGGCGGCGGAGTTCTTCGGACCGATCAACTCGATCAGCCGGTACCTGCGCACGCTGGTCGACGTCGGGCTCGGCTACGTGCGGCTCGGGCAGCCCGCACCGACCCTGTCCGGCGGCGAGGCGCAGCGCGTCAAGTTGGCCAGCGAGCTGCAGAAGCGGTCCAACGGTCGGACGATCTACATCCTCGACGAGCCGACCACCGGCCTGCATTTCGAGGACATCCGCAAGCTGCTCGTGGTGATCAACGGGCTGGTCGACAAGGGCAACACGGTGGTCGTCATCGAGCACAACCTCGACGTGATCAAGACTTCCGACTGGGTCATCGACATGGGACCGGAGGGCGGTTCGGGGGGCGGCACCGTCGTCGTGGAGGGAACCCCGGAACAGGTGGCGGGGCATCCGACGAGCTACACCGGGCGGTTCCTGCGCGAACTGGTCACCCCGCAGGCTCCCGCCGCGGCGAGTTGACGCGGCCGACCGGGCGGGCCGTCGCAGCCTCTCCCCGCCGTGACGGCCCGCTTCACCCGCACGGCTACCGTGCGGCGGCCGGCTCGCCGAGCGAGAGGACGTGCCATCCGTCGCGGTGAACCGGCCGGGCTGCTCAGAGCCGCAGGTACACCCGCGTCGTCGTGCCGCTCGGGCCGAGGTGGGTGCGGACGAGGTCGGCCACGTGGTGGACCATCAGCAGCCCCCGCCCGCCGAGCTGCCGGGAACCGACGGGGCGGCGGCCGGCGAGCGGGTCGGTCAGCCGTCCGGTGTCCCGGACCTCCCCGACGACCAGGCCACGCTCCGTCCAGACTCGTAACGTCCCGCTGCCACCGCCGTGGCGGATGCTGTTGGCGGCCAGCTCACCGATGGCGAGTGTGAAGTCGTCGACCCCGGCGTCGTTCAGCCCGGCGCGCCGGGCCGCGGCCGCGGCGAAGCGCCGCGCGAGGTGCAGCCGCGGCAGGTCGAACGCGAAGACCTCCGGCGTGGCGGGCTCGGGCAGCGGCCGGTTCGTCCGTGCGATGGCGCGGGCGGGTGCGAAACGGCTGCTGATGCGCCGGTCGCCGGCCTCGATCAGCGTGGGGTGGGTCTGCGCGGCGTCCGCCAGGTCCGCCGGGGGGAGGGCGGCGGCGTCGTACGGGCACAGGATGGTGACCCGGCGGCCCCGGAAGGACAGGTTGATCAGTGCCTCGTGGTGGGTGCAGGCCGGTCGTTCCAGCTCGGTCCGGCCGGGCCACACCGGTTCGCCGATGATGCGCACATGCCGTTCGGGGTGCGGATCGGCCGCCGCATGCAGCACCTCGGCCAGGATCCGCCCGGGGTTGCGTCCCACCACGGTCATGTCGAACAGTCGCACCCGCTCGGCCGCGGAGCCGAGCGCGGATCGCAGCAGTTCGAGGTTGCGCCGGGGCACGGCCACCGCCACGGGATCGCCGACCGCGAGCCCGTCGAGAACGAACGGGACGGTCCCGGCGAGATAGTCCGCCTCGCCGCGGTAGAACAGGGCGGGATGGCTGAACGGGCCCGGATCGGCGAACGCAACCGGGTGCGTGAGCGTCGATTGCCGCGCGAACGGCTTGTCGGCCCGCTCGTCCGCCGTCCTGCTCATCGCCGCCGTCCCGCCGAGGCCTGATTCTCGTGGCGAGGCTAGCCCAGGCGGAGCGTTCCGGCTCGATGAGCACAAGTCCGGCGGTCCCAGGTCGGCCGTGGTGTGCTCCTCCCAATCCGGGTGCCGAGCCAGGGTCACGGTCAGGACCTACAGGCGGCGCGCACTGTCGGTGCGTCGACCACGAAACCAGCCCGAGGCGCGCACCCAGTCGCGCGCCGTGCGCGGCGGCACCGATGTCGGGAGCTCGGGGCGAGCGACCAGCTCGGATGCAGCGGTGTCCCCGCCCACGGCGAACCAGCAGAGTCCGCAGACGACGGAGTGCAAGGTAGTGTTGCGCGCGGTTCCGGACCGCCGGTTGCAGCTGACGCACATCTGCGGCCGTAGCTCGGTCGACAACGCCGACCCGCCGCTGATGACCAGGGGCAGCAGCGAGAGGCGAACGTTCGGTTCAAGGCTGCGCAGCACAGCGCTGAGGGCGATGTGAGTCGACGCACAGACGTCAAATGTCGATCTACGTCTCGGGGGGTCTGGTGCGGTGGCCGGTTGTTGCTATCAATTGCACCTCGATGGGGCTGCCGCCGGGGAGGCTGGAGACTCCCACCGCGGCTCGAGTGGGCAGCGGCTGGCTGGATTCCAGTCTGGCGATTGCTGCACTGGCGCCGTCTGCCACTGCGCTGTGCTCGACGAAGTCCGGTCCTGCGGCGATGTATACGGTCAGCGACACGACGGATTCCACCGTTTGCGCCCTGTTTTCGGCTGCTAGGGTGGCCGCCTGTAACGCTCGTTTCGCCGCATGGAAGGCCAGGTCCTTGGCCTGTGTGACGGTGAGATCCTCGCCGACCCGACCGCGAGCGAGAAGACCGGCTTCATCTCTGGGTGTCATCCCCGCCGAGAAGACGAGATTGCCGTGCAGATGGGCCAGCGTGTATTGGCCGACCGGGGCAAGGGAATATTGATCCATTTAACTTCCTGTCAGCATCCGGCGGGGGTTGTCGATGAAGATTCGGTCGATCTGGCCCTGGGGGATGCCGGCGTCCCGCATTCGATCGGCGAAGTACGTCGTCGCCACGGTCAGGCCCCCGCCGCCGTTGCTGAGAAGGTGGCTGGTGAAGAAGATGTCGTGCGAGAGCAGGACATGGTCGATGAATCCGTTGTCGATCAGGTTCCGGATGTACCGGATGCGACGGTCCATCTCGGGGTCTGAGAGCCGGCTTGCGGTGCGTAGGGTGTCGAATTCGACGTACGCTCCCCGCTCGGCGAGTGAGAGTTGGTACTTGAGCACATCGTCGGGCTCCCGCCAGTCGATCGAGCCGACGGTGTCACAGTGACTGACGACGACGCGGCGAAGGTCGCAGCCTTCCTCCTCCAGCAGGTCCAGTTGCCCGTGCGCGATGGGCCAGCGGGCGGCGTGGACGTTGAGCGCCACCCCGGTCCGGTGCTGCGCTCGCGCCGACGCCCGGAAGATCCGTTCCTCGACCGGCTCGATGTGCTGGTCGCTGCCGATCTCCCCGATGATGCCGGCCCGGATGCCGGTGTCCCCGATGCCTTCGGTGATCTCCTGGACGATCAGGTCGGCGAGGTCCTTGGTCGGCATCCGATACAAGCGCGCCGCGGCGTACTGATGTCGGTAGAACGAACTGCCGACGACGATCTGGACGCCGGTCCGTTCGCTGAGATCTCGCAAGGCACGTGGTTCCCGTCCCAGGCTCTCGTTCGTCAGGTCGACGACCGTGTGCACCCCGGCCTGCGACGCGGCGTCCAGCTCGGCCGCCATCGTGGGAAAGTCGTGAAAGATCCCTTCCCCGCGGTACTCCCGGGTGAAGTCGCAGATCAGGTGCTCATGGGGCAGCGTGACTCCCAGTTGATCACCGCCGAGGACGCCTGTGACGGTGTTGACGGTTCCCTGATTGGTCATGTGGTCTCCACAACGAGTAGTTCACGGGAGGAGATGGACAGCTCGCGACAGCCAGTTGAGGTCACTACCACGGTGTCTTCGACGATCATGCCGCCCCAGCCGCTGCGGTAGTACGGGGTCTCCAGGCAAAACACCATTCCTTCCTCGATCATTACCCCGGCCTTGGCGCGAACGAGCGGCGGATCATAGATGGCGAGCCCGATGCCGTGACCGCAGTGCTGCCGCGCATAGCTGGGCAGCCCAGCCTCCCGCACCGCGTCGACCGCGGCGTCGAACAGCTCGTTGGTGGTGATCCCAGGTTTGATCATCTCAAGCTCAACCCGCTGCCCTTCGCGGAGCGCGTTGTAGGTCTTCACCATCTCGGCATCGGGTGCTCCCAGGACAGCGGTGCGCCCCAGATCTGACCAGTAGCCGTCTACGCGGCAGCCCAGGTCCATCTTCAGCACCTCCCCGGGTTGCCAGGGACGGTCACCGGGGAAGGCGTCGCCGAGGGCGCTGTGCGCCCCGGTCTGCACGCTGAAGAACTCGGGCTCCGCGCCGTGGGCGAGCATCGACTCCGCCATGACCCGAGCGATGTCCTTTTCCCGCCATCCTGCGCGGGCCTGGGCTAGGGCGTCCTGGATGGCCTGCTCGGTGATCCGGGCAGAGCGTTCGAGCAGCTCTATCTCGCCGGGCAGCTTGCTGGCTCGCACGCCGGTCGACCAGGTGCTGGCGTCGCACAGCTCGAGCCCATGCCCTCCGTCGAGGAGCCATCGAGTGAGCTCCGGGTGCATGCCGACGAGTTCGACACCGATCCGCCGTCCGGTGCCCGCGCATTCGCACAGCGCCGCCTGCAGCGCCGAAATCTGGTCGTCGTGGTGCTGCAGCTGCTTCCGCAGCTGCTGGCTGGGCGGCATGGAGTCGAAGTAGAACTCCCCGTAGGAGACGATCTCTTCTTCCGGGACCCCGACATCGAGTGCCGCAGCGGCCTGGCTGAACGGGATGACGAGGCGAACGCGATCGGCCGCCGCGACGACAACGGCAGAGATGTCCTCGTACAACTCGGCCGCCATACTGCGGAAGTCGGTCAGATAGCGCACGGTTGACGCCGAGGACGAGACGAACGCGTCGAAGTCGGCGTCCTGCAGCTTGGCCTGAGCCCGCGCCCGACGCTGCCTGTTCAGATCGCGCGTCATCGGCAATCCTCGGCGTAGCGACGGCCGGCCAGGTGGGTGTACGTGCTGGCGATCGGCCGCTGGCCCTCGACATACATGGCACGGAACTCGTCAGCAATCTGAGTCAGAACACCGCCTTGCCCGAGCGCAGCCGCATAGGCATCGGCAGACCGCCAGACGGTCGCCGCGATCCGCTCAGGACCGTGCGGGTCACCGAGAAAGTGCGCGGAAATCAGGTCATTACACCGCGCGTAGGTGCGTGGCAGCAGGTCCAGGTTCCAACGCTCCACGGCTTCACGCTCGTACTCGGGTAGGACGTTCCAGCGGGCAAGACGAATGATCATATCAGGCCTTTCAGGTGATTTCCGACAGAGAAACGTATCGGAGTGCCGACATGGACAGGCGTCCTCAGGATCGGCTACTCAACCCTTCTACCACATCGATGATCGTGTCGTGGGCATCGGAGAGAGCCTGACGGCCTTGCGCGATGCAGATCCGAATATGCCCGCGGCCGCAGGCGCCGAACTGGTAACCGGGGTTGATCACCACCCCGGCACGGCGCAGCGCGGCAGCCACCTGCTGGTCTGTCAGTTCCGGATCGATGATCTTCGGAAATACGTAGGACGTGCCCTGCGGCACGTACACCTCGAAGGCCGAGCTTGAGCGCAGCTTCTCGACCGCCAGATCGCGCAGCGACTGATACTCGCCGACACGCTTGTTGATCAGCTCGATGTCCAGGTCCATCCAGCGCGTCAGCACATGCTGGGCATACGCGGGAGCGCGCATGGCGCTGATACAGAGGACCTCCTCCATGGCATCGATGAGCGCCGGCGGTGCAACGGCGACACCTAGCCGATAGCCACTGAGCGACTCAGTCTTGGACGGACCCAAAAGGGTGATAGTCCGCTCGGCCATCCCTGGCATCTCCCGCAGATGCGCATACCGCGTGTCGTCATAGAGCAGGCGGCAATACAGCTGGTCAGCGATGGCGTAGGCGTCGTACTGCACCAGCAGACGGGCGAGCCCGACGAGCATCTGCGGCTCATACACCCCGCCGCTGGGATTGTTCGGATTCGAGAACACGAACACGCGAGCCCCGTCGTGGAGCGCAGCCTCGACGGCATCGAGGTCGAGCGTGGGAGCGACCGAGTTGGAGAAATCCATCGAAACGCGGACAACATCAGCGCGCAGGTACCGCACCATGCGCTCGGTCAGCAGATAGTCCGGGTCCGGGAGGACGACCGTGACGTGCTCATCCACGAGCGCCGACAACGCAGCGAACAGACCAGACTGGGTACCGGGTGTGAGGATGAGCTCCGTGGCCGGGTCCAGGTCCATTCCCAGATGGGCCGTGATGTTGGCGGCCACCGCTTCCCGGACGCCGGGGTCTCCACGGTAGGGCGTATAGGTCACCCCACCGCCCGTGGCGGCCCTGGTCATCTCCTTGATCGCATACTCCGGCGGAGGGAACACGTGGGTATCCGCACCAGTGAGGTCCCAGGATTGTTTGGGAGTCTGGATTCGCCCCAGTTCCCTTTCGAGATCACGCAGGGAGCGGTTGCCCGCATACGCCAGGTCGGGCATAGCCAGGTACTGCAGACGCCTCGGCTCATACAAGAGAGACATCCTCCTCGTTGATGTTCTATTGACTGATTGCATAGTCTGAGATCATGCGTCCTTCAGGGAAATCCCAGCCGTCTCGGGCAACTTGACGAAGAAGAAAAACGACGTCGCGGCTGCCGTCATGACGTAGAGCGCGGGCGAGAGGGGATTATCGGTCTTGGTCACGAGCAGCTCAGCAACGTAGGAAGCGGATCCGCCGAAGATCGCCGCCGACAGTGAGTAGCCGATCGCGAACCCTGTGACTCGCAGGCGGGTGGGAAATACTTCCGCCAAGGTCGCACTTTGCGCTCCAAGGTAGCCCGACAAACAGATCATCAGGATGCACTGAGCGGCAATTGCCGAGATGATGCCGGCCTGGCCCATGAGCATGTACGCGGGCAGAACGAACAGGAAGATCGCGACGCATGAACCCATCATTACCGGCTTGCGCCCGACACGGTCGGACAGCGTTCCCATTACGGGTTGGAGGATAATCGCGATCGCCAAAGCGATCGTGCTTGCGGTGTACGCCGTGGTGGGTGCGATGTCCAGGTGTGCAATCATGTAGTTCGGCGTGTAGGTAAGGAAGACGTAGTACGACGTGAACTGCACCACCGTGAGGCCCATGAAGCGGCCCAGCTGACGACGCGCACCCGCGTCGCGGACGGTGTCCCGCAGGGGGCTGCTGGACTTGTGACCGCTCTCTTCCAGTGCCAGGTATCGAGGAGACTCGTCGAGTCGGCGACGGATGTAGTATCCGATCAGGCCCAGCGGCAGCGCTAGGAAGAATGGAATTCTCCAGGCCCAGCCGTGTAGCACCTCCTCCGTCAGGATCCGACTCATCGTCGTCGCGAGAACCGACCCGAAGAGGAACCCGGAGAGTCCACCCATCTCGACCCAGGAGCAGGAGAATCCGCGAGACCGATCGGGCGCGAACTCAGCTACATAGGAAGCTGCACCGCTGTACTCCCCTCCTGCTGACAGCCCTTGAAGTATCCGAAGCGCGACGAGCAGCATGGCGGCCCCGGCACCCAACGTCGTGTGAGTAGGAAGCGTGCCTATGCCGGCTGTTGCTAGCGAGATCAAAAGGATCAGCACGTACAGCATCTGCTTTCGGCCGTACTTGTCCCCGAGATAGCCAGCGACCAGGGCGCCAAGCGGACGAAAAAGGAAGGCGACCCCGAAGATGGCGAAGGTGTTGAGCAGTGCAGTATCGGAGTCCGGGAAGAAGAGCACGGCGAGGACTGCCGCAAAGTACCCGTAGATTCCGTAGTCGTACCACTCAACGAAGTTGCCGAGGGATGCGGCGGTCGTCAGCTTGCGGCGATCGCGCCTGGTCACCTCTATGTGCTGAGCTCCGACGGACTGGCTGGACAACGTATGGACCTTCTCTCTCCAGGAGGACCCCCGCCGGGGATCTGAGTGACTCGCCAGCGATGTGGCGCGCGGCAGCGCGGGGGTACCCGCGAAAGCGACGTCCGGTTGCCTCGGTGCCAGGACCGTAACCGGTAAGGATGGCACCGTCAAGAATCTGTGATCACAGATCTGTCATCTGTCATCGGGGAACGGGCGGCTGTTAGATTGATACTCCTTCGGTCAGCCCCAGCCCGCAACGCGACCATAGGAGGTGCGGTGACCACGACAGACAGGCCGTGGCGTCTCGGCGATGAGATCGCCACCGTGGAGACGGTCGTCTACGAGACCATCAGGGACAGGATCGTCCGGGGGCTGGAGCCGGGAACGGTCCTGGCACTCGCCCCCATCGCTGACGAGCTCGGCGTCAGCACCATGCCGGTGCGGGCGGCGCTCGCGAGGCTCAAGGCAGAGCGGCTCGTCATCCAGTCCCCAAGGCGAGGCAGCACGGTCGCCGTCGCGACGCGCAATGACCTGGAGGAGATCCAGGCAGTGCGCTCGGGACTTGAGGGCTACGCGGCACGCCTTGGCGTCTCACAGATCGACGATGAGATCGTGGAGCGAATGGCACGGGTGCTCAAGCGGATCGAGTCTAAGAGCCGCAAGCTCTCCACCGGCACGCACGTCGACGCGTTTCTGAGCGCCGAGTACCAACTGCACGACGAGCTTTTCGCCGCCAGTGGTCGACAGGAGCTCCTTGACCTCATCAGGGTCTATCGCCGACGGGCGGAACGGTACGTCCGCCTCGCACTACGGTCCGAGTGCCAAGGTTTCGCCACCGATGTGGACCTGCAGAAGGACTTGTTCTCGGCCGCGGTGAATCGAGACGGGGCACGAGCAGAGCACGCTATCCGGTCCATTCTGCAGTGGACGATCGACTTCTGCCATCCGCTGCTCAGCGAATGAGCTACTACTCCAGCTGGGCGCAGGTGGTGTCGTGCTCGCGGCTCGGGTGCACCGGCGAGGTCTGCCAGCGGCCAGCCAGCCGGGGCGGTGATCACCTGCACGGCGTCGCCGTGATGGCGTGCCTACCCGACTACGGATCGACCCTCCCGCGGTCGGGCCGACCGCGCGGAAGCTATCGGTACGGATCAGGGTGCTGGCGAGGTGGACGTGGGTGTGCCTGGCGGCGCGGGCGGTGAGCAGGGCACTGTGCAGGCCGGGGGCGCGCTCGGTGAGCACGTCGATCGCCTCGTGCAGGTACTGGTAGACCGTGGACTCCCGACTGCGTTTGTCGAACGCGAGTTGAGCAACTCGGGTGCCGTCGGTGAACCAGGGCTGCTTCAGCACGGCCTGGTCGTGGCAATCGGAGCGCACGCCGGGCTTCCAGGGTACCTCGGCGAGCGCGTTCACCGGCGAGAAGGCCCGACAGAAGCGCCACCGTGCCTGACCGGATCGGGGCCACGGCGGTGTCGGTGGCAGGATCAGACGTACGGGACCTCGGTGTTCAAGTCGATCTTGAGGCGGACCGACGCTTCTACCGAGGGCTCGTCCTCGTACGCACCATCCCAGCGTCAGCGGCGTGTCGCCCACGGCCACCCGGCCGCTACTGGGAAAGGCTCAGTAGCCTGATCGACACGGTGTTGGAGGCGTCGCGCTGCCCGCGGCTGGCACGACTCGGGACAGGGAGTACTGGACGTGGCACAGCGCTGGTTCCAGGAGCGACCGTCGGAGTACCCCTGGGAGCAGGACGGACTCGACCACGTCAAGCGGCTCATGCCGGACGCGGAGCCGTTCCGCGCGTGGGCACTTTTCTCCTTCACGGCCTCCTCCGGGCGGATCAACGAGTGCGACCTGCTGATCGCCGTGCCCGGTGGGCTCTACCTGGTCGAGCTGAAGGCCCATCCGGGGCTCGTCGCCAACCACGGCGATACCTGGACGTTCACCGAGCAGGGGTCCTCGCGTTCGCGCCCGCTGCGCAACCCGTTGCACCTCACCGACCTGAAGTCGAAGGAGCTGAAGTCCCAGCTGGAGTGGGCGGCACGCGTGCTACGCATCGGGGAGCGACTGCCCCGCGTCGAGCCCGTCGTCTTCCTTTCCGCCCCGGGGCTGCGCTCCACGCTCGACGACGTCCAGGCGGTCAGGATTTATGGTCGCGACGACGCGGCCGAGGGCCTGCCGTGGATCTGGCGTGACCTGCTGGCCCGTCCGCCGCAGCGGGCCGCCCAGCGTATCGATGCCCACTTCTCCACGAAGGTGCTTCCGGCGCTGCTCAAGAAGATCGGTGTGCGGTCCTCCACCGCCCACCTGCGCTTCGGCGACGACTGGAAGCTCGCGCCACGGCCGGTGGACACCGGCCCGACCTGGGAGGACCGCTTCGCCGAGCGCCGCGGCATCGTCCACGAGACCGGCCGCGTCCGCATCTACCTCACCGAGCGGCAGGCCACGCCCGAGCGGCGGCAGTCCGTCGAGCGGGCCGCCCGGCGCGAGTACCAGGTGCTCCAGGGCATCACCCACCGCGGAATCGCGCAGGCTGTGCAGATCCGCGAGCACCAGGGTGGGCCGGCGATCCTGTTCCGGCACGGCCCGGCGGACCTGCGGCTGGACTCCTACCTCGCGGCGCACAAGGACGTGTTGACGCCCGAGCTGCGGTTGGACCTGGTGCGTCAGCTGGCGGAGGCCGTCCGCTACGCCCACAGCCGTTCCCTCTATCACCGTTCCCTGGCGGCGCGTTCGGTGTACGTCACGCCTGGCAACGACAGGACGCCTCCGGTGCTGAGGGTGATCGACTGGCAGTCCGCGGCCAGGGACTTCGACACGACGGTCAGCACGTCGCTGCGGGCGAGCTCGCTGAACGGCGAACTGGTGGCGGACACCGCAGAGCTCTACCTCGCCCCCGAGTTCGACGGCGCCTACCCCGACCCAGTCGATCTCGATGTCTTCGGGCTGGGTGCGGTCGCGTACCTGATCTTGACGGGCCTGCCACCGGCGACCACGCGCAGCGCGCTCATCGAGCGGTTGCGCACCGAGGGGGGCCTGCACCCCTATGCGGTCGACGACACCGTCGCCGACATGCTCGACCAGCTCGTCTACGACGCCACGCGCGCCGACACGGCCGACCGCCTGGACTCCGCGGACGCGTTCCTCCGCGCCCTGGACACCACCGAACGCGAGGTCGTGGCGCCGGAGCCGGCGCAGCCCGGAGTCGACCCGCTCGTCGCGACGGTCGGCCAGACGCTCGACGGCGATTGGCAGGTCCGGCGGGTGCTCGGCACCGGTGCGACGGCCCGCGCCCTGCTCGTCGAACGGCTCGTCGAGGACGACGACGGCAACACCGTTCACGAGGCCCGGGTCTTCAAGGTCGCGCTCGACGAGGACAAGGCGGCGAGCCTGCTCGCGGAGGCGCGCGTGCTCGCCGAGGTCGGTGGCGGCGTGATCGTCCGCATGCTGGGCGGCCCGCGGCAGCTGGGCGGGCGCACCGTGCTCGAGCTGGAGTACGCCGGCGGCCAGGACCTCGACGGCGGCACGCTCGGCGCCCTGCTCCGCGCCGACGGCCGGCTGACCTACCACCAGCTCGAGCGCTTCGGCGCGGACCTGTTCCGGGCGCTCGACCAGCTGGCCGCCCGCGGGATCCCGCACCGCGACCTCAAGCCCGACAACTTCGCGGTCTATCAGCGGGCGGACCGCTCCAAGCAGCTCATGCTGCTGGACTTCTCGCTCGCCGCGGCCTCCGAGCGAGACATCACCGCCGGCACCCGCGGGTATCTCGACCCGTTCCTCGGGACGCCGCGGCGTCCCGTCTTCGACGACCACGCCGAGCGGTACGCAGCCGCGGTGACCCTGCACGAGATGGCGTCGACCGCACGCCCGGTCTGGGGCGACGGCACCACGGACCCCCGGACGACCACCGACGAGACCCCGGAGCTCGCCGCCGAGCTGTTCGAGCCGGCGCTGCGCGACGAGCTGACGGCGTTCTTCCAGCGCGCCCTGCATCGGGACACCGACCGGCGGTTCGAGTCGGTGCGCGAGATGGAGGAGACGTGGCGGGCCGTGTTCGCCGCCGCGGACGCAGCGACGCCGGCCACGACACCCGAGACAGTCGGGCTGGACAAGCAGACGCTCGAGGAGCAGCGGGAGGCGATCGCGCAGGCCGCCACGCTGGCCACACCCCTGGAGGCGGCCGGCCTGTCGCCGCGCGCGGTCTCGGTGGCGCAGTCGTTCGATGCGACGACGGTCGGCGAGCTGCTCCAGGTCCGCCTGCACGAGATCGCAAAGGCCCGCGGTGCCGGCGCAGTGATCCGCAAGGAGCTCAACCGGCGGCACAAGCAGTGGACGGCACGCCTGGGTTCGGCCGGGGTCGAGGTGCGCACCGACGCGGTGCTCACCGTCGACGAGATGGCGCAGCTCCTGCTGCCGGCCCCGACGCGGAAGGGCTCGAAGAAGGCGGACGTCGTCCGCATGGTGCTCGGCCTGCAGGGCGACGGTCGGCAGGGTTCGTGGGCGACGCAGAGCGAGATCGCCCGCGGCCTCGGCATTACGCAGGCCTCCGTCTCCCGGCACCTGCAGAGGGCGGCGCAGGCGTGGGCCGAGATGTCCTGGCTCGAGCCGGTCCGCGACGAGCTGGTCGCGCAGATCGAGTCGGCCGGCCGGATCATGGAGGCCGACGAGCTGGCTGCCGCCCTGCGTGCCGCGCACGGCGCCGGCGAGGACGGCCCGGAGATCACCGCCGCCCGCGCGGCCGCCGTCGTCCGTGCTGCGGTGGAGGCGGAGATCTGGGCCGGGTACTACGCGGAGGCCCCGGAGATCATCGAGCGTGGTCCGCGGCTGACAGTGCTGCGCCGCAACGAGCAGGTGCTCCTCGCGCTGGAGTCGTTGCCGGGCACGGACGACCCGAGTGCCGCGGAGTTGGCCGACTTCGCCCAGGACCTCGGTCGGCGGGCCGACGAGCTGGCAAGCGCCGACCCGATGCCGGCGCGCGGCGCGGTCGTGCGGGAGCTGCGGCGGATCGCGCCACCCGCGGGGCTCACGCCGCTGGCGGACACCCGGCTGGTCGCGCTCGCCGCGGCCGCGTCGCGGGATGCGCTGGTGTCTCCCCGGTTCGAGCTGTACCCGCGTGGCCTGGACCTGGTCACCGCGTTGCGCGCCGCGCAGGCGGCGGCGGGCGTCCGGGCCGTCGGGGTGACCGTGGACGACCTGCTGACCCGCGTCCGTTCCCGTTTCCCGGAGGTGGTCGTGCCGCCGGGGCTCACCCACGTCCGGATAACCGAGCTGCTCGAGGCGGCCGGTTTCCCGCTCGAGTTCGACGTGCAGGATCAGCGGTTCCGCCCGATCGCCCGGAACGGCGGCCGGCGCTCGACGACGGCGAGCAGCACGACCCTGGTGCGCCCGTTTGTGAGTGGGCAGGACCGACACGAGGTCACCCGCGGGCAGCTCACCAGCGCCGTCGAGAAGGGCGGCTTCGCGGCTCTCACCCTGCGTGGACGCAACTTGCCCGGCGCCGCGGAGGCGCTCGCGCGCGCCTTCGCCGTGTCCGCCGTCGACATCGGTGCGGTGTTCCTTGCGGAGTTCCGCGGACTGGTGGCGGAGCGTGGCCAGGACTGGAGCAAGGTGCTCACCCTCGACGCCCGGTTCGGCGAGTCGGGTCGGCTCGCCCCCGGCCTCGCCTCGTATGTGAAGGAGAGTTACCGGCGGGTGCGGGCGCGCCTGGACGAACAGGCGGCCGACGGCGGCGTGCTGCTCCTGCACGACGCCGGGCTGATGGCCCGCTACGCGGACGCCGGCGGCCGGGACCTCCTCGTCGCCCTGCAGGCCGCCGCGCGCGGCCCTGAGCGGATGCCCCACGGCCTGTGGCTGCTGTGCCCGGGGGAGACGGCGGGCGGAAGCCCCCATCTCGACGGGCTGCTGGTCGAGGTCGTGGAACAGCCCGAGCGGATCAGACTCGACGGGGACTTCCTGGACAGCCTCCGCGGCGAGGAGAGCGACGCGGCATAGCAGGCGGCCGCGGCCGCCGGGCATACGCCTGCCAGCTTCCCGTCTGAGGTGTAGCACCGGCAGGTGGAGTGCGACACTTTCGTCGTGCCCACGACTCGCCCCCGCCATTTCGTGACCGAGACTGATGAGCTCGCACAGGCCCTGGATGCGGCTGCGTCCCGTTGGCCTGGCCTGAGCCGCCCGCAACTGCTGGTGCGCCTGGCACTGGAAGGTCATCACGCAGCCCAGCGCGAGCGGGACGAGCGGCGCCGCCGCCGACTAGCCGCCATTCATCAATACAGCGGGCTGCTCTCCGGCGCATACGGGCCCGATTACCTGGATCGGCTACGTGACGAGTGGCCAGCGTGATCCTCCTGGATGCCAGCGTCCTCATCGCTTTCCTCGACGCCACTGATAGTCACCATCTGGCAGCCGAGGAGCTGCTCGCTGATGCGATCGACGACGAGCTCACCGTGAACACGCTCACCTTGGCCGAGGTCCTCGTCGCGCCCGCCCGGGACGGCCGTCTTGATGTTGTCCGCAAGGCGTTTCGCGACCTCGAGGTGCGCGAGCTGCTGTTTCCCGCGAACGCAGCTGTCAGGCTCGCCCAGCTGCGCGCCCAGACCAGGCTGAAGATGCCCGACTGCTGCGTACTGCTTGCGGCCGAAGACGCAGGCGCGCAGATCGCCAGCTTTGATGACCGGCTCCTGCGAGCTGCCCAGGACCGGAATGTGAGGACTCTCGGCCGACCGCGCGAATGATCAGCTCGTACTGCTCGCGGTGGGTATCCCCTGCCCCACCAGGAGACCTCGGTACGAAGACCCCGGAAGGCCTCTGCTGCGGCATGCCTCCGGGGCGGGGAACCACCAAAGCCGATCAGACCTCAAGGCAGGTGGCAACGAGTGGGAGTATTCGAGTTCGGTCGACTACCAGTGGCCCTTCACCATCTCCACACCGACAGACAGCCGGTTTCGAGGGACAGCCGACGGTGCAACTCAAGGACCCGGGTGATGGAGGTCTGTTGAGTGCGTATCAGCGATTGCCGTGGCCGAGTCCGTCTCCCCGCAGTCAACTTCCCTGACGTGAGCCGTGACCGGGTGGAGACGGTCACGGCAGGCGTGACCAGGTTGGGGTCGGGGCAACGCCCGCAACAGCAGCCCCACATGGCAACATCGACTCTCCGGGTCGGCGTGCTTCCTGGGCGGGACGGCGCGGGTTCGGGTCGGGGCTCGACGGCACGCGGAAGTTGGGTGGCATGACGGTGGTGGACGCGGAGGTTCGGCAGCGGCTGGTCAAGGACCTGCGAGCCCAGGTGACGCTGCTGGAGAAGGACCTGCGGGAGCGTGCCGAGGGCGTCGAGGAGACCGCTGAGCGGCTGCGCGCCGAGTACGACACGGCCCGCGAGGCCGAGCGCACCGCGATGGGCTTCACCGAGTGGCGCGAGGGCCGGGTCACCCAGGCCGCGGCGGCGTGGGTGCTCAGCACCGTGTTCGTCCGGTACTGCGAGGACAACGAGCTGATCGAATGGCCCTTCCTCGCCGGCCCCGGCGACCGGCTCGCCTACGCCGAGGAACGCCACGAGCAGTTCTTCTCCGCGCACCCGACGCTCAACGACCGGGACTGGATCCTCGCCGCCATCGGGCACCTCTCGGACGCGCACCCGACGGCCGCCGGGCTGTTCGACGAGAAGCACAACCCGCTGTGGGACATCACGCCCTCGTTCGAGGCGGCCAAGGCGCTGATCGCGTTCTGGCGGCGGCGCGACGACTCCGGCGCGATCCGCTACGACTTCCGCGGTTGGGACACCCGCTTCCTCGGCGACCTCTACCAGGACCTCTCCGAGACCGCCCGCAAGACCTACGCGCTGCTGCAGACCCCGGAGTTCGTCGAGGAGTTCATCCTCGACCTCACCCTGGAGCCGGCGGTCGAGGAGTTCGGGCTGGAGGGTCTGCGCACCATCGACCCGGCCTCGGGCTCGGGGCACTTCCTGCTGGGGCTGTTCCACCGGATCCTCGCCAAGTGGCGCAAGGTGGAGCCGGGAACGGACGACTGGGTGCTGATTCGCCGCACGCTGGAGTCGGTGCATGGCTGCGACAAGAACCCGTTTGCGACGTCGATCGCCCGCTTCCGGCTGCTGATCGCGGCGTTGCGGGCGGGCGGGGAGCAGTGGCTGAACCGGGCACCGGAGTTCCCGATCAACGTGGCGGTCGGGGACTCGCTGCTGCACGGCCGCGGCGTGACGGGGAAGCAGAACGAGCTGTTCGAGGCCGAGGAGCCGCACACCTACGCCACCGAGGACGTCAACGACTTCGTCCGCTCCTGCGACCTGCTCGGACGAGCTACGTACCACGTGGTGGTCGGAAACCCGCCGTACATCACGGTGAAGGACAAGCTGGAGAACCAGGCCTACCGCGACCGCTACTCCGCGTGCTCGGGCAAGTATGCGCTGTCGGTGCCCTTTGCGGAGCGGCTGTTCCAGCTCGCGGTGCGGACCGGCGGGTCGGATCGGGCGGCGGGGTTCGTTGGGCAGATCACGGCCAATTCGTTCATGAAGCGTGAGTTCGGCAGGAAGCTCATCGAATTCTTCGCCCAGAATGTTCATCTCACGCATGTGATCGACACGTCTGGTGCCTACATCCCGGGACACGGGACACCGACGGTCATCCTTATCGGCCGGAACCACATCGGACGGCTTGACGATCCTATTCGAGCAGTACTCGGCGTCCGTGGGGAACCTGGCCAGCCACTCGACCCTGCCAACGGCGTTGTGTGGGCCGCGATCGTCGAGCAGTTCGACAAGCCGGGCAGCGAGTCGGAGTGGATCACCGTTGAGGACGCTGATCGCGCCACCTATTCCTCTTTTCCTTGGTCAGTCAGCGGCGGTGGCGCCGGTGAGACGATGGCGGCGATTGAGGCCGCCGCGAACGCTCGGCTTCTCGCGCGGACCAGTCATTCTGGGTTCGTAGCCATCACGGCGGAGGACGACGCATTCTTCGTGGCTGACGTCGCGACCGCTGTTCGGCTGCGGTGGGAGGACCATCGCCTAATGGTCACCGGTGACGTCGTCCGAGACTACTCAACTGCAGCGGAAGTCGTGACGGCGTGGCCCTACGACGTCACACTTACAGCGATCCCGCTGGATTCGATTCCCAACCTGGCGCGTCACCTCTGGCCTCATCGGCGGGTCTTGCAACGACGCAAGCGCTTCGGGACGCTCATCGAGAACATCCCCGGGCTCCAGTGGCACGAGTACGGTGAGCTTTACCGCGAAAAGCTTGCCACGCCGCTGTCGATTGCGTTCGCGTTCGTAGCGACGCACAACCACTTCGTGCTGGACCGGGGTGGGAAGGTGTTCAACCGGTCCGCGCCGGTGATCAAGCTGCCGGCGGGGGCGCGCGAGGACGATCATCTGGCGCTGCTCGGGGTGCTGAACTCGTCGACGGCGTGCTTCTGGCTGAAGCAGGTCTGCTACCCCAAGGGGGGTGATCCCATGGGCGCCGACGGAGCCCGCGTTAGCGCAGAACCTTGGTCCGACCGCTACGAGTTCACCGGCACCAAGCTGGAGCAGTTCCCGCTCCCCACCGACCTCCCCCTCGACCGCGCCCGCCGGCTGGACTCCCTGGCTCAGCAGCTCGCCGCCACCACCCCCGACGCGATCGCCGAGTCCGCCATCCCGTCCCGCGCCCGTCTTGATGCCGCCCGCACCCAGTGGGACCGCCTGCGCGCGGAGATGATCTCGGCGCAGGAGGAGTTGGACTGGGAGGTGTACCGCCGCTACGGACTGCTCTCCGACACCGAGGCGGCGGAGGTGCTCGGCGACGCTTGCGCCGAGCCGCTGAGCCTCGGCGAGCGGGCGTTCGAGATCGTCCTGGCCCGCAGGGTCGCGGCGGGCCGGACCGACACGCAGTGGTTCGCCCGGCACGGCTCCACCCCGATCACCGAGCTTCCCGCGCACTGGCCGGAGGGCTACCGCCGCAGGGTCGAGGCGCGGATCGCGTTGATCGAGCGCCGCCGCGATCTCGCGTTGATCGAGCGCCCGGAGTGCAAGCGGCGGTGGTCGGTCGAGCCGTGGGAGCGTCAGCAGGAGCGGGCGCTGCGCGGCTGGCTGCTCGACCGCTGCGAGGACCCGGACCTGTGGTTCGGGCTGCGTGACGGGTTCCGCCAGCCGCGCACGCTGACCGTCAGCCAGCTCGCCGACCGCCTCGACGCCGACGTCCACGCCGTCGCGCAGCTCTACGCTGCCGACCACCTCGGCAAGCGCGACCTGCCGCTGGTCAAGGTCCTCGAGCAGGTGATCGCCGACGAGCACGTCCCCTACCTCGCCGCCCTGCGCTACAAGGACTCCGGGCTGGTCAAGCGCGCCGAGTGGGAGCGCACCTGGGAGCTGCAGCGCGAGGAGGACCGCACCGGCACGAACCTCGGCATCGCGGTGCCACCCAAGTACAAGCCGGGGGACTTCCGCCGGCCCAGCTACTGGTCGCGGCGCGGCAAGCTCGACGTCCCCAAGGAGCGGTTCATCTCCTATCCCGGGGCGAGTCCGGACGCCGACCCGACGCTGCTGCTCGGCTGGGCCGGCTGGGACCACAAGGACCAGGCGCAGGCGCTGGTCAACATCGTCAACGATCGCACCACGCAGGCCGCGTGGGACACGGGTCGAGTCACACCGCTGCTGGCCGGGCTCGCCGAGGTCCTGCCCTGGGTGCACCAGTGGCACGGCGAGTATGACGACGAGTGGGGCGGCAACCCGGCCGAGGAGTTCCAGGCCTACCTCGACGAGCAGCGCGCCACGCACGCGCTCACCGAGGAGGCGCTGCGCGCCTGGCGGCCCGCCCCCGCGCCCCGCGGGCGCCGAGCAAAGGGCACCGAGGCGTGAGTGAGATCTATCTGCGCGACGTCCTGGACCTCCCGGAGGCGGTGCACGCCGGGGACTACAAGGTCGAGCTGACCGGCGGCTTCACCAAGGAGGCCACCGAGCGACGGGTCGCCGAGTACGTCGTCACCGAGCAGCTGCAGCAGGCGTTCCGCGAGGCGCTGACGATCGTGCGCTCCGCGTTGCGGGACAAGGGATCTCACGCCGCCTACCTGCACGGCTCCTTCGGCTCCGGCAAGAGCCACTTCCTGACCGTGCTGCACGCCGTGCTCAACAACGAGCCCACCGCGCGCGGCAAGCGCGGCCTGCAGCCGGTGATCGCCGAGCACGACGACTGGTTGCGCGGCAAGAAGTTCCTGATGGTGCCCTACCACCTCATCGGCGCGACCGACCTCGACGCCGCCCTCCTCGGCCGCTACGTCGCCACCGTCCGCAGCCTGCACCCGGACGCACCGGTGCCCCCGGTCTACCGCTCGGACGCGATGCTCGACGACGCGCGGGCGCAGCGCGCGTTCTTCGGCGACGACGCCGAGTTCGCCCGCTGGCTCGGCGCCGCCGGCCCGCGCGCCGCCGACCCCGACGACCTGGACGATCTCGACCTCATCGACGGCGCGCCGACGGACGGTTGGACCACGGCGGAACTCGACACCGCCCTCGCCGCCCCGCCGGGCGACCCGCGGCGCCGCGCGCTGGAGTCGGCGCTGCTGTCCGGCCCGTACCGCGGACGGGTCCGCGGCGCGACCGGGGACGCCGAGGCCTTCCTGCCCCTGGAGAATGGGCTGTCCGTCATCGCCGCGCACACCCGCGACCTCGGCTATGACGGCCTGATCCTCTTCCTCGACGAGCTGATCCTGTGGTTGCAGGCGCACATGAGCAACCAGGAGTTCGTCAACACGCAGGTCAGCAAGCTCGTCAAGCTCATCGAGTCCGGGGTGGCCGAGCGCGCGGTGCCGATCGTGTCGTTCATCTCCCGCCAGCGCGACCTGTCCAAGCTGGTCGGCGAGGACGTCACCGGCGCGGACGTCAAGAACCTCGAGGCGCAGGTCGAGTACCTCGCCGGCCGGTTCGACGTGGTCAACCTCGCCGACGGGAACCTGCCCGCGATCGTGCGGGAGCGCGTGCTCAAGCCGAAGCCCGGCAAGGAGGCGCTGCTTGACGAGGCGTTCGCCGCGATCGAGTCCAGCCGGGCCACCGACCGGGACGTCCTGCTCGACGCCACCGGAGTCACGGAGGCCACCTGGGACGACTTCCGGCGCGTCTACCCGCTCTCGCCGGCCCTGCTCAACGTCCTCGTCGCGCTCGCCGGCGCCCTGCAGCGCGAGCGCACCGGGCTGAAGCTGCTGCAGGAGATGCTCCACCGCCGCCGCGCGGACATGACGCTCGGCCAGCTCATCCCGCTGGGCGACCTGTGGGACGTGCTCGCCGACGGTACCGGCGAGGCGTTCACCGACCGGTTACGCCGCGACGCCGCCGCCGCGCAGCGCTTCTACGCCCGCATGCGCGCGCACCTGCTGACGAAGTACGGCAGCGAGAACGACGCGCGGTTCGTCGCCGACGACCGGTTCGTCAAGACGCTGCTGCTGGCCTTCCTGGCCCCGCACCTGCCGGCGCTGACCCGGCTCACCGGGCCGCGGATCGCCGCGTTGAACCTCGGCTCCATCCGCTCCCGGACGGTTGAGCCGGGCTCAATGGTCGTCGCCCGGTTGCGGGATCTGCAGGCCGAGTTCGGCGAGCTGCGCTCCGAGGGCGACCAGGACCCGGTGTTTTCCCTGCACCTGTCCGATCTGGACGTCGAGCCGCTGCTCGACGCGGTGGGGGAGAAGGACTCCCTCGGCGCCCGCCGGCGCTGGGTGCGCGACCGGCTGTGGGAGGCGTTCGGCGTCCAGGACTCCGACGAGTTCGTGTGCGAGCGGGAGTTCGTCTGGCGCGGCACCCGCCGCACGGCCGAGTTCGTCTTCGCCAACGTCCGGGACACCTCCGACATGCCGGAGGCCCACTTCGAACCGAGCGTGGACGGCCGGGTGCGGGTGGTCCTGGATTACCCGTTCGACGTCCCCGGCCACTTCCCCTCCGACGACGTCAGCCGGGTCGAGGCCCTGCGGCGGCGCGGTCTACAGGCGCCGACCGTCGTCTGGGTCCCGCACTTCCTGTCCGAGCAGAAGATGGCCCAGCTGGGACGCCTGCTCAAGATCTCCTACCTGCTCGAACGGGACCGGCTCGACGACTACGCCGCGGACCTGTCCACCGACAACCGGATCAAGGTGCGCCACCAGCTGATGGCGCAGCGGGACAACCTGACCAGCCAGCTCGTCGCCGCCTTGGCGCAGGCCTACGGGATCGCCCGACGCGACCCCGGCGTGGTCACCGCCGAGCTCGAGGGGGACACCAACGTCCTGTCCCTGCTGCCCGGGTTCACCCCGCGCCCGGCGGGGGGCGCGACGTTCGAGCACAACGCCCAGCAGCTCGTCGACGGCCTGTTCGCGACGCTGCACCCGAACCACCCGGACTTCGACCCCGGCCGCACCGGCAAGGCGCTCACCCTCGCTGACCTGCGCACCGTCCTCGGCTGGATCACCCGGGCGATGGACGGCGGGGAGCGGCGGGTCGAGATCACCGACCGCAAGCAGATCCAGCTGGTGCGCCGCGTCGTGCACGGGCTGCAGCTCGGCGAGGTCAGCGACGGCCCGCTGCACCTGCACGCGGAGTGGCGGCTGCGGATCGAGCAGCACGCTGCCGCCCAGGGGATCACCGGCGATCTCACCGCGGACGACATCCGCGGCTGGATCGCCGAGATGGGCATCACCGGCCTGGATCGGGCCGTCGCCAACCTCGTCATCGCCACCTACGCGCTGCTGGCCGACCGCGCCTGGGTGCACCACGGCGCCGTCGTCGAACCGCCGGACCTGGATCGGATCGGCGTCGGGTACGCGCTGCGGGCCCAAGAGCTGCCGAGCGCCGAGGAGTTCGCGACGGCGCGGGCGCGGGTCGCCGACCTGTTCGGCATCAGGGCGCGCGACATCCTCGTCACCCGGAACGTGCGGGCCCTCGCCGAGGAGGTCGGCGCGGCGGTGACCCGCGCCGAGCCGGCCGTGAACGCGGTGTGGCGGGCGCTGGACAAGCACGCCGCCGACCTCGGCGTCGAGCTGCCGACCCCGCGCTCCACCGCGGCCCGGCACGCAGCCGACCTGCTGGCCCGGCTGGGCGCGTCCCGCGAACCCACGGCGCTGGTCCGTGCGCTGGTGGCCGCCCCCGCCGAACCCTCCGACGCGGTGGTCGGCAACGCCATCGCCTCCGCGCCGGATGTGCTGGCGGCGCTCGACGACGTGGACTGGGCGCTGTTGGCGTCGGTGCGCGGGCTGGTCGGCCACGAGGTCCTGGGTGAACGCGCGGCCCGCCTGGCCGAGCGGGTGGCCCACGCGGCGCGGGCGACCCAGCTGGAGCGGGACCTCGTCGAGGCGCTCGGCGAGATCCGGCCGGTCGCCGTGGCGCTGACCAGCGAGCTCGCCCGGCTCGCCGCCGTCGCCGGGCCGGTCGCGCCGACGCCCACGGTGACGCCGCCGGATGCCCGGCCCGAGCCGTCTTCGGCGCCGACCCCCGAGGATTGGCGTCCGGCCACCGTGTCCCAGCGGCGGACCGGCACCGCCGCCGAGCTGCGCGCCGTGGTGCAGGAGCTGCAGACCGAGCTGGACGCCGCCGGTCCCCGGGCCCGCTACGAGCTCGTCTGGCGTCGGCTCGACGAGCAGGAGGCGGAGCGTGCGGAGCCGACCCTCGACGCTGAGGGACGCTAAGGCGTGCCGCCGCCCGAGATCGACCACCGCGTCGTCAAGGACATCCTGGCCATGGAGCTGCCCCGGGCCCGCGGTCGCCGGCTCGCGCTCGTGCACGCCCGCTACGCCCCGTGGGCGCCGGCGAGGTTCTCCATCCAGGTCGACGACGTCTCTCGCTCGGTCGAGGTGCGGGACGAGCAGTCGGTGCTCGGCATCGTCGACGCCTGGCACGCCCATCGGCACCAGGACGGCGACGGCATCCTCGTCGTCACCACCGGCGCACCGGACGGCGCGCTGGGCTGGGACCTGCTGGGCCACGCGATCGGGCGGCGCACCCTCACCGTCGAGCCGGACGAGATCGTCAAGCACCGGTTCGGCGCCCGAGAGCTCGATCCACGGGTGCGCCGGCCCTGGCTCCTCGACGCCCTCCTCGCTGCGGAACCCGCCGGCGGATGGCCGCGCTCCGGCGTCGTGCTCACCCGCGACGCCGCGGTGCGGGCGGTGCTGGCCGAACGCGTCGGGATCGACAGCGACGCGTTGGACGCCGGCTCGCTGCTGGACTGGTCGCAGACCCGCACCGGGCCGGCGCGGTTCACCGAGCTGCCCGCCGACCAGCAGGACGGCCTGCGGAGCTGGCTGGAGGAGACCGTCGGCGGGGTCGCCGCCGTGCTGCTCGCACTGGTCGCGCGGGGCCGGGCGGAGGAGGCGATGGCGGTCGGACTCGTCGCCTCGGTGCTCGACCAGCCGCAGCTGCCGGCGGAGGCAGCCCTCGCCGTCGGGGGTCTGCTCGGGAACCTCGCGGTGCGGCCCGACCAGCGCCGGGACTTCGTCGCCGCCATCGAGGGAACGCTCGAACGCTGGGCCGCGGCCGCCGAGAACGGCGGCGCGGCCGGCGACGCGGCTCGGCTACGGCTGCTCGACGTGGTCGAGCGGGCGGATGCCCTGGCGAGCGGCGCGGGGCTGACCGAGCAGCTGGCGGACAACCGCTTCCTGCCCTCGTCGCTGCGCGCGCGGCTCCGCGCGGTCGCGGCCATCCTGTCGGCCGAGCCCGACGAGACCGCGATCGTCACCGCGGCCGGCGCGCTGACGCGGCTGCGCGATCACCGGCTGGCCCGGCTGTATCCGCAGCACTGCGCGGCCGCCGAGATGGCGGTCCGGTTGCTGCGCTGGCTCGCGACCCCGGCCGCGCCGATCACCTCGGTCGCCGGCGGGGTGGACGAGCACCTGCGCACCGGCGGATGGGTGGAGCGTGCCCTGACCGCGGTGTGGGCCGGGGAGCCGGAGGTCGACACCGTCGTCGCCCGCGGCTACGCCGAGGTGTACGACGCCGCGCAGGCCCGGCGGCAGCGTGAGGACGAGGAGTTCGCGGCGGTCCTCGCGAGCTGGGCCGCCCACGCGACCGCCGCGGCGCCGGGGGGTGCACTGCTGATCGAGCAGGTCCTCGACGAGATCGCCGTGCCGCTGCTGGCGGTCGGCCCCCCACTGGTGGTGGTCGTCGACGGGATGAGCGCCGCGGTCGCCGTCGAGCTGGGCCAGCAGCTCGTCGGCAGGCCCTGGGTCGAGGTGTCGCGCGAACCCGGGCGCCGCGCGGCGGCCGTCGCCACCATTCCGTCGGTCACCCGGGCCAGCCGGGCGAGCCTGCTCACCGGGCGGCTGTGCACCGCCGACCAGAAGGGGGAGGCGGACGGCTTCCGCGCGTTCTGGCAGCGGCACCGGCGGCGCGCGGTGCTCGTGCACAAGGCCCGGATCGCCGGCGCGGCCGGACGTCGGCTCGCCGACGACCTCGTCGAGGCCCTGGCCGGTGACGTCGTCGTGGGCGTCGTCCTCAACACCGTCGACGACGCGCTCGACCACGGCCGGGAGGGCGACCGCACCAGCTGGCGGCCCGAGGACATCACCTACCTGCCGGAGCTGCTCGACGCGGCGCGCAGCTACGGGCGGCCGGTCGTCCTGGTGGCCGACCACGGCCACGTCCTGGAGCGCTCGGCCGGGTCCGACGCGCCGACCCCGGCCGACGGTGTGGAGTCGGCCCGGTGGCGCACCGGAGAGCCCGGGCCGGGGGAGGTCGCGCTCCGCGGTCCGCGCGTGCTCTGCGGCGACGGGGCCGTCGTCGTGCCCTGGCGCAGCGACATCCGCTACACCAAGCGCCGGTCCGGCTACCACGGCGGCGCGTCGCCGGCGGAGATGACCGCACCCGTGCTTACGCTGCTGCCCTCGGCGGACAACCTGCCGCTCGGGTGGACACCCCTGGCCCCCGAGGCGACCGAACCGGACTGGTGGAACGGTCGGCCGGCGGAGGCCGGCGTCGTCGTGGCGCCACCTCCGCGGCGCCCGGCGCGCACGCCGCAGCGCCCGCACCCGCAGATGGAGGGCCTGTTCGACGCGCCCGAACCCGTTCCGGTGAGCATCGGTACGCGGGTGGTCGACTCGGACGTCTACTCAGCCCAACGCCGGTTCGTGCGCAAGCCCCCGGACAAGGCCGTGGTCGCGGCGTTGATCGACAGCCTCCTCGCCGCCGACGGCACGCTGTCCGCCACGGCCGTCGCCATGCGGGTGGGCAGGGCCGGACGCGACCCGGCCGCCCTCGTGGCGACGTTGCAGCGGCTGCTCAACGTCGAGGGCTACCCGGTGCTGTCCATGGACGGATCCGGCCTCGTCCGGCTCGACGGAGATCTGCTCCGCCTGCAGTTCGGTCTGGACGAGAGATGACCGCGCCGGTGAGCGAGGCCCGGCGCCGGGCCGTGATCGACGCCCTGCGGCGCGGCACCGTGCCCGCGGCCGGGCTGGATCTGCTCGCCGTCGGCCTGGAACGGTTCGTCGAGGCGATGGACGACGACCTCGCCGTCGTCAGCCGGGGCGCGAGCGCCTTCCACGCCGTCCGCGGCGAGTACGGCTCGGGCAAGACCTTCTTCGCGCGCTGGCTCGGAGAACGGGCGAAACGGGCCGGGCTGGCGGTCGCGGAGATCCAGATCTCGGAGGCCGAGACCCCGCTGCACCGCCTCGAGACCGTCTACCGTCGGCTCACCGAACGGCTGACCACCGCCACCCACCAACCCAGCGCGCTGCGGCCCGTGATCGACTCCTGGTTTTACACGCTGGAGGAGGAGGTCCTCGACGCCGGGGAGAACGTCGCGGACGACGTCGACGCCCTCGCCGCCGCCGTCGACCGGTTGATGGAGGAACGCCTCACCCCCGTCGCCCGCACCACGCCCGCGTTCGCAGCGGCGCTGCGCGGCTACCGGCGGGCTCGCCTCGACGGTGACACCGCGACCGCAGAGGCGCTGGTGGCCTGGCTCGGCGGGCAGCGTTCGGTCGCCGCGTCCGCCCGGCGGGCCGCGGGCGTGCGCGGCGACCTCGACCACTTCGCGGCCCTGGGATTCCTGCAGGGACTGCTCACCGTCCTGCGCGACTGCGGGCACCCCGGCCTGCTCGTCGTGCTCGACGAGATCGAGACGCTGCAGCGGGTCCGCGGCGACGTCCGGGAGAAGGGGCTCAACGCCCTGCGCCAGCTCCTCGACGAACTCGACGCCGGACGCTTCCCCGGGCTGTTCCTCCTGATTACCGGAACCCCGGCGTTCTTCGACGGCCCGCAGGGTGTCCCGCGGCTGCCGCCGCTGGCCCAGCGGCTCGCCACCGACCTGTCGACCGACCCCCGGTTCGACTCGCCACGAGCCGTGCAGCTGCGCCTGACCGGCTTCGACCTGCCTCGCCTCGGGGAACTCGGGCGGACGGTGCGCGAGCTCTACCTGGGGGTGGCCCGTAACCCCGAGCGGGTCCGGGCCCGGGTCGACGACGGCTACGTCGACGAGCTGGCCCGCGCGTTGACCGGTGAGCTCGGCGGGAAGGTGGGTCTGGCGCCGCGCCTCTACCTGCGCAAGCTGGTGGCCGACGTGCTCGACCGGGTGGACGAGTTCGCCGACTTCGATCCGCGCGTGCACTACGCCCTGACCGTCGCCGCCCCGGAGATGACCGAGGTGGAACGCAGCGCCGCGGCCCCGACGCGGGCCGGCGAGGTCGAGCTGGACCTGCCGTGACGCCGGGCGCGCTGCACCCGGTGCTCGGCCACCACATCGTCAACAGCCTCGGCTGGCGGACCCTCCGGTCCCTGCAGCGCGACGCCATCGCGCCGCTCCTGGCCGGCGACGACGCGGTACTGCTCGCTCCCACCGCAGGCGGCAAGACCGAGGCCGCGCTGTTCCCCCTGCTCACGGCGATGGACCAGCAGCGGTGGACCGGGTTGTCCGTCCTCTACGTCTGCCCGTTGAAGGCGTTGCTCAACAACCTCGAGACCCGTGTCGAGCGGTACGCGGCGTGGCTCGGCCGTCGCGTGGCGGTCTGGCACGGCGACGTGGGCGCCTCGGCACGGCAGCGCATCCTGCGTGATCCACCGGACATCCTGTTGACCACGCCCGAGTCGATCGAGGCGATGCTGGTCAGCACGAAGGTCGACCATCGGCGATTCCTTGGCACCGTCCGCGCCGCGGTGGTCGACGAGGTCCACGCGTTCGCCGGCGACGACCGCGGCTGGCACCTGCTCGCCGTCCTGGAACGGCTCACCGGGCTCACCGGCAGGCCGCTGCAACGGGTCGGGCTGTCGGCGACGGTCGGCAACCCCGCGGAGCTGCTCACCTGGCTACAAGGGGCCGGGCGGGGCACCCGGCGTGCCACGGTGGTCGCGCCCGAGGCGAGTCCTGCCGCCGCCCCCGACCTCGAGCTGGACTACGTCGGCTCGATCGACAACGCGGCCACCGTCCTCGCGGCGCTGCATGCGGGTGAGAAGCGGCTGGTGTTCTGCGACAGCCGGGTGCTCGTCGAGAAGCTCGGCACCGCACTGCGGGAACGCGGGGTGATGACGTTCCTGTCGCACGCGTCGCTCTCGGCCGAGGAGCGACGGCGCGCCGAGGCGGCGTTCGCCGACGCCCGTGACTGCGTGATCGTGTCGACCTCGACGCTGGAACTGGGCATCGACGTCGGCGACCTCGACCGGGTCGTGCAGATCAACGCGCCGCTGACCGTGGCGTCGTTCCTGCAGCGGCTCGGCCGAAGCGGTCGCCGGTCCGGCACGTCACGCAACTGCCTGTTCCTCGCCGTGGACAAGAAGGCTCTGCTCTGGGCGGCCGGCCTGCTGCGGCTGTGGGGGAGCGGTTACGTCGAGCCGGTGGTCGCGCCGCCGCAGCCACGCCACATCGTCGCGCAGCAGTTGCTGGCCCTGTGCCTGCAGGAAGGCGCCGTCGGCAGGAACGTGTGGACCGAGGCGTGGAACGGGCTCGCTCCCTTCGACCGCAGCGCAGACCCGATCATCGCCCACCTGGTTGGCGACGGGTTCGTCGAACCCGACGGCGAGCTCGTCACGATCGGGCCGCGCGCGGAGGAGCGCTTCGGCCGCCGTCACTTCATGGGGATGACCGCGGTGTTCACCGCGCCACCCCAGTTCACCGTGCTCGAAGGACGGCGCGAGGTGGGGCTGGTCGATCCGATGCTGCTGACCGACAAGGTCGAGGGCCCTCGCCTGCTGCTCCTCGGGGGACGGAGCTGGAAGATCACCTGGATCGACTGGAAACGCAGGCGCTGCTATGTCGAGGCCGCCGAACGCGGTGGCCGCGCGAGATGGCAGGCGCTCCGGTTCGGCGGAGCGGGCTTTTCGCTCTCCCGTGCGGTGCGGGATATCCTGCTCGGCGAGGATCCGCCCGTTCGTCTGACGGGGCGGGCCGAGGCTGTGCTCGCCGAATGCCGTGCCGAGGCACTGGCGACCGTGCATCCTGGCGGAACCGTCATCTCGGCTGCCGGGGCCGACCTGCGGTGGTGGACCTGGGCCGGCCATCGCGCCAACGCCACCCTGGCGTCGACGCTGTCCGACCTGGTCGACGGGGTGCAGCCCTTCGACGACACCTCGGTCCGCCTGCGCACCGACCTGACTCCTGCTCTCTGGCGCTCCCAGAGCGCCGATGCCGCTGAGCGGATCTGCCTGCCGGCCGTCGATGAACGCGCGCTGACCGGACTCAAGTTCTCCGAGGCACTGCCGCCTGCGCTGGCCCGGTTGACCGTCGCCACCAGGCTCGCCGACCTCGATGGAGCCGCCCGGGTCCTTCGTGAGGACGTCCGATTCGTCAGGATCTGAGAGGTATCCGCTACCCGGGAGATAGGCCCGGCCCTCTGCCTGCCGCTACTTGGTGATGACGCGGCCGAGGTGTTCGGCCTGACAGGTACCGATCGGTCATGATCATGTCGGCGCCGCAGCCAGGCGGCGTAGGCCCATCCCCAGGCGTTGGCGTGGAACATCGGCACGATCAGCCGCACCCGGTCGGCGTCGCTGAGGGCGAATGCGCTGCCGGTGGAGATGCTGAGGGTATGCAGGTAGATCGGGGGGGGGGG
>NZ_JBHSQW010000006.1:76300-95228 GCF_042658695.1 Pseudonocardia hispaniensis
TGTGGCCTCGGGGTCGGGGCTGGCAGCGTGGCCAGCCCGTGGTTGGGCCGGTAGGCGGTGTGGCGGCTGTACGGCACCCCGACCACGGTCTGCCCGCAGTACTTGGGCCGCCGCCCGACCCCGGGCAGATACTCCATCGTGTGCGAGCGGCCGGGAACACGCCCGACACCGGTTCCAGACGCGGCGGGCCGTGGAGCGTCGACGGGTGGGTGGAGCGCTGAGCGGAGGGCGGCTACCGGGCCGGTGAGCGGCGGCCACGGCCACCATCCGGCGTGTGGATGCCTCGGCCGCGCGAACGTGGCCGCCGGTCGTGTACTCTGCGGAATGCGACCACCCTGTCGTGCGTTGTTTGCTACGTCAGGGCGATCAAGTGGAGCCCGCTCCCACCCGAAGCCGCTGTCCGGCGGCCGGGTCCGGTCCGACGTCGAGGCGGCGCCTCGACGTCGTATCACTGGGTCTCGCTTGTCGTCGCCGAAGTCCGACGTCTATACGAGGAGACCCCATCAGCACTGAGACGCGCATCAACGACCGCATCCGCGTTCCCGAGGTCCGACTCGTCGGCCCGAACGGCGAGCAGGTCGGCATCGTGCGTATCGAGGACGCACTGCGGCTGGCCCAGGAGGCCGAGCTCGACCTCGTCGAGGTCGCCGCGGCGGCCCGCCCACCGGTCTGCAAGCTCATGGACTACGGCAAGTTCAAGTACGAGAGCGCGCAGAAGGCCCGCGAATCCCGTCGCAACCAGCAGCTCACGGTGATCAAGGAGCAGAAGCTCCGGCCGAAGATCGACACCCACGACTACGAGACGAAGAAGCGCAACGTGGTGCGCTTCCTCGAGGGTGGCAACAAGGTCAAGGTCACGATCATGTTCCGTGGCCGCGAGCAGTCCCGGCCCGAACTCGGGTTCCGGCTTCTGCAGCGGCTCGCCGACGACGTTGCGGAGCTGGGTACGGTCGAAGCCGCACCGAAGCAGGACGGTCGCAACATGACGATGGTGCTCGCTCCCAACAAGAAGGCGGCCAAACCACGGCCGGCGGCTCCTGCCCAGGATCAGCAGGCCTGAGCCGGGTTCCCCAGCCCGGATCGCATCGCACGACACGAACGGATCAGTCATGCCCAAGAACAAGACCCACAGCGGGACCGCGAAGCGGGTCCGGATCACCGGCACTGGCAAGCTCCGCCGCCAGCAGACCGGCCTGCGACACCGCCTCGAGGTGAAGTCCAGCAAGGAGAAGCGCGATCTGTCCGGCACCGTCCCGGTGGCGAAGGCGGACGTCAAGCGCGTGAAGAAGTTGCTCGGACGCTGAGCCTTTCCCACCCGCTGACCCCGGCCGGTCGGTGATCGACCCGACGCGGCCGCACGAGAGACAGGATCACTGCCATGGCACGCGTGAAGCGCGCGGTCAACGCGCACAAGAAGCGCCGGACCACCCTCGAGCTGGCGAGCGGCTACCGCGGGCAGCGTTCCCGGCTGTACCGCAAGGCGAAGGAGCAGATGCTCCACTCGCTGAACTACGCCTACCGGGACCGTCGCGCCCGCAAGGGCGACTTCCGGCAGCTGTGGATCACCCGCATCAACGCCGCCGCCCGCAGCAACGGCATCACCTACAACCGCTTCATCCAGGGCCTCAAGGCGGCTGGTGTGGAGGTCGACCGCAAGAACCTCGCCGAGCTCGCGGTCTCCGATCCCGCCGCGTTCGCCGCGCTCGCGGAGCTCGCCAAGGCCAACGTGCCCAGCCAGGCAGCCCAGGACGGGACCGCTGCCTGACCGGCTCCGGTCGAATGCCCACTGTGCTCGCATCAGAGCGAACCCCGCGCGTCGTGACGGCTCGGAAGCTGTTGCGGCGCGCGGGTCGTGAACGGGCCGGTCGCTTCCTCGTCGAGGGGGCCCAGGCGGTCCGCGAGGCGCTCGCATCGGGCCGGACCGTGCGCGAGCTGTTCCTCACCCCGGGCGCCGCGGCCCGCAACGGCGACCTCCTTGAGCAAGCCGCCGCCACGGGCGCGCGGATCAGCGAGATCACCGACGGTGCGGCGGCGAGCCTGTCGGACACCGTCACCCCGCAGGGCCTCGTCGCCGTCTGCGACCTGCTCGACGTCCCGCTGCGGGCCGCGTTGGGCCGGGCTCCGGGGCTGGTCGTGGTGCTGGCCGGGATCGCCGACCCGGGAAACGCGGGAACCGTGACGCGGGCGGCCGACGCCGCGGGCGCCGACGCCGTGCTCTTCGCGGGTGACACCGTGGACCCGCACAACCCGAAGTCCGTGCGGGCCTCCACCGGCAGTCTGTTCCACCTGCCGATCGCCCGGGACCGGGACGCGCCGGCCGTTCTGTCCGCGTGCCGGGAGGCCGGGCTGACCCTGCTGGCCGCCGACGCCCGAGGCGAACTCGACCTGCACGAACCCGCCGCCGCCGACCTGCTCGCCCGGCCCGCGGCGTGGATATTCGGTGGTGAGGCGCACGGCCTCCCGGCGACCATCGGCGAACGAGCCGACCATCGCATCCGGATCCCGATCTATGGCCGGGCGGAGAGCCTGAACCTTGCCGCCGCCGCGGCCATCTGCCTGTACGCGAGCGCCGCCGCCCGGCGCTCTACGATCTCCACCAACCCGACCGACACGAAGGTGAAGGCCCGCTGAGGCGATGACCGAAACACCCGACCTGCTGGACCCGCGGTCGCTGGACCGCGCTGTCGTCGCCGCGGAGGAGGCTCTCGCGGAGGCCACCGACCTCGCCGCGCTGACCGCGGTCAAGCCCGCCCACCTGGGTGACAAGGCCCCGCTGCAGCTGGCCCGCCGCGCGCTGGGAGCGCTGCCCGGCCCGCAGCGGGCCGACGCCGGACGACGGGTGAACGCCGCCCGGACACGGGTCCAGCAGGCGTTCGACGCCCGCCGCGAGGAACTCGTCGCCGAGCGCGACGCCCGGGTCCTGGCCGAGGAGTCCGTCGACGTCACGCTGCCGTGGGACCGGCGCCCCAGGGGGGCCAGGCATCCCATCAGCCAGATCGCCGACCGGATCGCCGACGTGTTCGTCGCGATGGGCTACGAGGTGGCCGAGGGCCCCGAGGTCGAGGCGTCCTGGCTCAACTTCGACGCGTTGAACTTCGGCAAGGACCACCCCGCACGGACCATGCAGGACACCTTCTACCTGGCCGGAACGGCGGCCGGGACCCCGGGGCAGGACTCCGGGATGGTGCTGCGCACCCACACCTCGCCCGTGCAGGTGCGTGCGCTGCTGGACCGGGAGCTGCCGGTGTACGTCGTGTGCCCGGGGCGCACGTTTCGCACCGACGAGCTCGACGCCACCCACACTCCGGTGTTCCACCAGGTGGAGGGCCTCGCCGTCGACAAGGGCATCACGATGGCGCATCTGAAGGGAACCCTCGACGCGTTCGCCCGGGCGATGTTCGGCGCCACGTCGCGGACCCGGCTGCGGCCGTCGTTCTTTCCCTTCACCGAGCCGTCCGCGGAGGTGGACGTGTGGTTCCCGGAGCGCAAGGGCGGTGCGGGCTGGGTCGAGTGGGGCGGCTGCGGCATGGTCAACCCGAACGTGCTGCGCGCCTGCGGTGTCGACCCCGGCGTCTACTCGGGTTTCGCGTTCGGCATGGGGCTGGAACGTACCCTGCAGTTCCGCAACGGCCTGCCCGACATGCGCGACATGGTCGAGGGCGACGTCCGGTTCAGCCGCGCCTTCGGCGCCTGACCGGCTGCGCAGAAGAGGAGTTGGCGTGCGCGTTCCCGTGTCCTGGGTGGCTGACCACCTCGACCTGCCCTCGACCGACCCGGACGAGATCGCCGAGGCGTTCGTGCGGGTCGGGCTGGAGGTCGAGCAGGTCCACCGCGGTCCGGAGCTGACCGGTCCGCTGGTCGTCGGCCGCGTCCAGGAGATCGAAGAGCTCACCGAGTTCAAAAAGCCCATCCGGTTCTGCCTGGTCGAGGTCGGGGCCGCGAACGGCGGCGTGCGCGGCATCGTCTGCGGGGCCCGCAACTTCGTCGCGGGTGATCTCGTCGTCGTCGCACTGCCCGGCTCCGTGCTGCCCGGCGGCTTCGCGATCTCGGCGCGCACGACCTACGGCCGCATCTCCGACGGCATGATCGCCTCCGCGCGGGAGCTGGGCATCGGGACCGAGCACGCGGGCATCCTCGTGCTGCCGCCGTGGACCGCCGAGCCGGGTACCGACGCGCGGCCGCTGCTGGGCATCGACGACGCGGTGATCGAGCTCGCGGTCACCCCGGACCGGGGTTACTGCTTCGCCATCCGCGGGCTGGCCCGCGAGCTGGCGGCCTCGTTCGACGTCGAGGCCCCGGACTTCGCCGACCCGGCCGCCCGGGTCGAGGTGCCGCGCACCGACCACCCGTCCTGGCCGGTGCGCATCGACGACCGGACGGGCTGTCCGCGGTACGTCGCCCGCCGGGTGTCCGGGGTGGACCCGGCCGCACCCACCCCGTGGTGGATGCAGCGCAGGCTGCTCGCGGCGGGGATGCGGCCGATCTCGCTGACCGTCGACGTGACCAACTACGTGATGCTCGAGCTCGGCCAGCCGTTGCACGCCTTCGACGCGACCCGGCTGACCGGGGAGATCGTCGTGCGGCGCGCGGTGGCGGGGGAGAAGCTGCGCACGCTCGACGACGTCGAACGCGTGCTCGATCCCGACGACCTGCTCATCACCGACGACTCGGGGCCGATCGCGCTGGCCGGCGTGATGGGCGGGGCCTCGACGGAGATCCCCGAGACGCACGAGCCCGGCAGCAGGGTCGACGTGCTCATCGAGGCAGCCCACTTCGAACCGGCGACGATCGCGCGCGCCGCCCGCCGCCACAAGCTGCCCAGCGAGGCCTCGAAGCGGTTCGAGCGGGCCGTCGATCCGCACCTGCCGCCGATCGCGGCGGAACGCGCGGCGGCGCTGCTCGTCGAGCACGGCGGCGGCACGATCGAGCCCGGCCGGACCGATGTCGGTGCCGCGCCGCAGCCGTCGCCGGTGCGGATGCGGCTCGATCTGCCCGACCGCACCGCGGGGGTCCGTTACGAGCGCGGCGCGACCGTGCGCAGGCTTCGGCAGATCGGCGCCACGGTGGAGCTGGAGACCGGGGACGACGGCAAGGCGGTCGTCGTGACGACCCCGCCCTCGTGGCGGCCCGATCTCGCCGCGCCCGCCGACCTGGTCGAGGAGGTGCTCCGGCTCGAGGGCTACGACGCGATTCCGTCGGTCCTGCCCGCCGCGCCCGCGGGCCGTGGGTTGACCGCGGCGCAGCAGCGGCGGCGGGCGGTGTCCCGGGCGCTGGCCGAGAGCGGGCACGTCGAGGTCCTGCCGTTCCCGTTCGTCGGCGACGACGTGTGGGACAGCTTCGGGCTCGCCGCCGACGACGCGCGCCGGCGCACCGTGGCGGTGCTCAACCCGATCGACACCGACCGCGGACGGCTCGCCACGACGCTGCTGCCAGGGCTGCTGGATGCGTTGGTGCGCAACCGGGCGCGGGGTCTGGAGGACGTGGCGCTCTACCACATCGGGCAGGTCGTGCTGCCGCATGCGGAGCCGGTCGCGATGCCCGAGGTGGGGGTGACGCGACGGCCGAGCGACGCGGAGCTGGCACAGGTTCAGGCCGCGCTGCCGGCGCAGCCCGTGCATGTCGGCGTGGTGCTGGCCGGGGACCGCGAGCCGCGTGGCTGGTGGGGACCGGGGCGTCCGGCGGGATGGGCGGATGCGGTGGAGGCCGGCCGGCTGGTCGGCCGGGCATGCGGGGTCGAGCTGCGGGTGACCAAGGCCGAGCTGGCGCCGTTCCACCCGGGCCGGTGCGCGGCGCTGCGGGTCGGCGACTGGGTCGTCGGCCATGCCGGTGAGCTGCATCCCAAGGTCGTCGACGCGCTCGGGTTGCCGCCGCGCACCGTTGCCATGGAGCTGGATCTCGATGCGATCCCGCTGACCGAGTCCCGTCCGGTGCCGCGGGTGTCGCCGTACCCGCCGATCTCGGTCGACGTCGCGCTGGAGCTCACCGTGGACGTGCCGGCCGCCGAGGTGGCCGAAGCACTGGTCGACGGCGGCGGCGAGCTGATCGAACAGGTCCGGTTGTTCGACGTCTACACCGGTGAGCAGGTCGAGGCGGGGCGCCGGTCGCTGGCGTTCTCGCTGCGGCTGCGCGCCGATGACCGGACGCTGACCAGCGAGGAGGCCAACGCCGTCCGCGACGCGGCCGTCGCCGTCGCCGTCGAACGCTTCGGCGCAGTCCAGCGCTGACCGTGAGTGCGTAACAGTGTTCTAACACTGTTACGCACTCACGGCCCTCGTTGACCAGGGCGGAGGCTCGCTACCGTGGCGACATGTGCGATGCCGTTCCCGATGCCGCGGAGGTCGTTGCCGCGACCCCGCGTCCCGCCCCCGGCCCCGCGGTGGACCCGATCGCGCTCGAGCCGGTCGACGAGGTGACGGTCACGACGCTGGTCGACAACGTCTACGACGCGCTGCTGCCCGGCGACGAACGCATCCGCCGTGCCGGGTTCGACGCCGGTCGTGTCGCCGCACCCCAGTTCGAGGACGGGAAGACGGCGGTCGGGCTCGTCGCCGAGCACGGTTTCGCCGCGCTCGTCCGGGTGCGCCGCGGCGACGCCACGACGACGCTGTTGTTCGACACCGGGCTGTCGCCGGAGGCGATGGTCACCAACGCCGACCGGCTCGGCGTGGACCTGAGCGAGATCCACGGCGTCGTGCTCAGCCACGGACATTTCGATCACGCCGGGGGGCTCGCCGGGCTGGCCGGCCGCCGCGGCGCCCGCACCCTGCCGATGGTCGTGCACCCGCTGGTGTGGACCCGGCGGCGGCTCGCGGTCCCCGGCCAGGAGATGTTCGAGCTGCCGACACTGAGCAAGCGGGCGCTGACCGGCGAGGGGTTCGAGGTCGTCGAACGGCGTCATCCCTCGCTGCTGGTCGACGGCTGTGTCCTGATCACCGGCGAGGTGGACCGGACCACGGAGTTCGAGCGCGGGATGCCGCCCGCGCACCAGGCCTGGTCCGGATCGGGATGGGAGCACGACCCGCTGGTGATCGACGACCAGGCCTTGGTCGTGCACGTCCGTGACCGCGGGCTGGTGGTGCTCACCGGCTGCGGCCACGCCGGGGCGGTGAACATCGTCCGGCACGCGCAGCGGCTCACCGGGGTGGATCGGCTGCACGCGCTGGTGGGCGGGTTGCATCTCGGTGGGCCGTTCTTCGAGCCGATCATCCCGCCGACGATCGAGGCACTGACGACCATGGCTCCCGACCTCGTCGTCCCGGGGCATTGCACCGGGTGGCGCGCGCAGCATGCGCTGGCCGCGGCGCTGCCGGAGGCGTGGGTTCAGGGCAGCAGCGGCACGACCTACCGGCTCGGCGCCGTCGCGGCATAGCGAGGCCACCGTCGGCGCGGTGCCGGCGGCCTCGGCGCCGAGCGCCTGGTCCACGGTGTGTCAGCCACCGTGCGCACGGTCGGGTGAGCTGTTCCTGCCCAGCGCCCTGAGCTGCCCGAGGGCGAACGGCACCACCGCCCACAGCGCGAAGGCCCACCCGTGCATCAGCGGGAACAGCGGGATCGAGACGAGGAATCCGGCCGCGGCGGACAGCGACTCGAGCCAGCCGTGCCGAGTCAGGCTCGCGGGTGTGCCCTCGACGAACATCGCGCGCCGCGCGAGCCGGGCGATCATCAGCCCGAACAGCGCCAGGAGCAGCGCCTGGGCGAACGCGTAGATCCCGAAGCGGACGGCGGTGAGCCGGCCCTCCCCGATGACCTTGGTGAGGAACGGGTTGAGCACGATGAGCAGCAGCCAGCTCAGGTTGAGCGTCACCAGCCGACGATCGATGCGCTCGACGAAGCCGAACACCCGGTGGTGGGACCGCCAGTGGCTGCCGATCACCACGAAGCTGATGAGGAAGGCGAGGTAGTCGAAGGGATCGGCGCGCAGCGCGGCGAGGAACTCGGGGGTCGAGTCTCCGGTCGGGACGGGCAGGTCGATCGCCAGCAACGTGATCGCGATCGCGACGACGGCGTCGGAGAAGAAGGCCAGACGTTCCGCCGCGTCGCGCCCCATCGCGTTCCGGCCGGTGTCGTCGATCATGCCGGTCGCGCTCGTCGCGCCGCCGGCGGAATGCGTGCCTCCGGTCGCGCGGTTGTTCGCCTCGTCGCCATACGGCCGAGCCTAGGGGCCGTCGCAGGCTTGCAGGACCGCCTCGCGGCTCGCGCAGGCAGCAGCACCCCTGCATGTTTGCATTTTTTCTCGCTCTCATGCATAGTCATCCATATGGTCCAGGTGGCGGTGGCAGGGGCGAGCGGGTATGTGGGGGGCGAGCTGTTGCGGCTGCTGCTCGCGCACCCCGACGTCGAGATCGGTGCGCTGACCGCCGGCGGAAACGCAGGGACGCGGCTGGGTGAACACCAGCCCCACCTGCTCCCGCTGGCCGATCGAGTGCTGCAGGAAACGACCTCGGAGGTGCTAGCCGGGCACGACGTGGTCTTTCTGGCGCTGCCCCACGGCACCTCCGCCGAGCTGGCCGCCGAGCTCGGCGACGGGACCCTCGTGATCGACTGTGGTGCCGACCACCGGCTGGTCGACGCCGCGGCCTGGGAGCGCTGGTACGGCGGCGCGCACGCGGGGCACTGGCCGTACGGGCTGCCCGAACTACCCGGCGCCCGCGACGCGCTGCGCGGGGCCAGGCGGGTCGCCGTCCCCGGTTGCTACCCGACGGCGGCAAGCCTGGCGCTGTTCCCGGCGCTCGCCGCGGGCCTGGCCGGCCCGGAGGTGGTCATCACGGCGGTCACCGGGACCTCCGGTGCGGGCCGCGCGCTCAAGCCGCACCTGCTGGGCGCCGAGGTCATGGGGTCACTGTCGGCCTACGGGGTCGGCGGCGTGCACCGGCACACCCCCGAGATCGCGCAGAACCTCTCGAAGGCGTGCGGGACACCGGTCACCGTGAGTTTCACGCCGGTGCTGGCGCCGCTGCCGCGGGGCATCCTCGCCTCCTGCTCCGCGCCGCTGTCCGGCGACGCCGCCGCCGTGCGCGAGGCCTACGCCAAGGCCTACGCCGACGAGCCGTTCGTGCATCTGCTGCCGGAAGGCACCTGGCCCACCACGGCGGCCACCCTCGGCTCGAACACCGTGCACCTGCAGGTCACGGTTGACGCGGACGCCGGCCGCATGATCGCGATCGCCGCGATCGACAATCTCACCAAGGGCACCTCGGGCGGTGCGGTGCAGTGCATGAACCTCGCGCTGGGCCTGCCCGAGACCGCGGGCCTGCCGTTCACCGGGGTGGCTCCGTGACCGCCGACCTGTTCACCTTCGTGGAGGCCGGCTCATGACGGTCACGACGCCCAAGGGCTTCCGGGCGGCCGGGCTCGCCGCGGGGATCAAAGCGAACGGCAAGCCCGACCTCGCGCTCGTCGTCAACGACGGGCCGGAGTACGGCGCGGCGGGGGTGTTCACCCGCAACAAGGTCAAGGCCGCGCCCGTGCTGTGGTCGAAGCAGGTACTGACCACCGGCCGGCTGCGAGCGGTGGTGCTCAACTCCGGCGGAGCCAACGCGTGCACCGGCCCCGAGGGCTTTCAGACCGCGCACGCCACCGCCGAGAAGGCCGCGCAGCTACTGGGCTGCGGGCCGATCGAGGTCGCGGTGTGCTCGACCGGCTTGATCGGGGCGCAGCTGCCGCGCGAGGCGGTCCTGGCCGGGGTGGAGAAGGCCGTCGCCGCGCTGGACACGAGTGCGCAGGCGGCCCTGGCCGCCGCCACCGCGATCATGACCACCGACACCGTCGCCAAGCAGGCCGCGCGCACCGACCCGGCGGGCTGGAGCATCGGCGGGCTCACCAAGGGCTCGGGCATGATCGCGCCGTCGATGGCCACGATGCTCGCCGTGCTCACCACCGACGCCGTGCTCGACCCGGTGCTGCTCGAACCCGCCCTGCGGGCGGCTGTGCGGGTCAGTTTCGACCGACTGGACATCGACGGCTCGATGTCCACCAACGACACCGTGTTGCTGTTGTCCTCCGGCGCGTCGGGCGTGACGCCCGAGCCCGAGGCGTTCACGGCCGTGCTGCGGGAGGTCTGCATCGATCTCGCGGGGCAGATGCAGGCCGACGCCGAGGGGGTGACCAAGCGGATCACCGTGCGGGTCAGCGGCGCGGCCAGTGAGGACGACGCGGTGACGGTCGCCCGGACCGTGGCGCGCGACAGCCTGGTCAAGACGGCGATCTTCGGCGCCGATGCCAACTGGGGCCGGATCGCCGCCGCCGTCGGCTACTCCGACGCCGCGGTCGAGCCGGACCGGATCGACATCGCGATCAACGGTGTCGAGCTGTGCCGCGGCGGGGTCGCGGCGGGCGGCCGGACCGACGCCGACCTGTCCGGCCCGGACGTCCTGATCGCGATCGGTCTCGGCCTCGGTGGTGGAACCGCGGAGATTCGCACGACCGATCTCTCGCACGCCTACGTGGAGGAGAACAGTGCCTACCCCTCGTGACGGCGGGCCGAAGGACGCCGCCGCCCAGCGGCTCAAGCGGGCGAGCGAGAAGGCGGGCGTGCTCGCCGAGGCGCTGCCCTGGCTGCAGCGCTTCCACTCCAAGGTCGTCGTCGTCAAGTACGGCGGCAACGCGATGATCGACGACGAGCTCAAGCAGGCGTTCGCGCAGGACATGGTGTTCCTGCGGCTGGCCGGGATCCGGCCCGTCGTGGTGCACGGCGGCGGCCCACAGATCACCGCGATGCTCGATCGGCTCGGGCTGCCCGGCGAGTTTCGCGGCGGGCTTCGGGTCACCACCCCGGAGACCATCGACGTGATCCGGATGGTCCTGGTCGGACAGGTCGGCCGTGAGCTGGTCGGGCTGATCAACCAGCACGGGCCGTATGCGGTCGGGCTCTCCGGCGAGGACGCGCATCTGTTCACCGCGGAGAAGCGCACCGCGCTGGTCGGCGGCGAGCAGGTCGACATCGGTCTGGTCGGCGACGTCGTCACGGTCAACCCCGACGCGGTGCTCGATATCGTGCGCGCCGGGCGCATCCCGGTCGTCGCCGGGGTCGCCCCGGACCTCGACGGCACTGTCTACAACATCAACGCCGACAGCGCGGCCGCCGCGCTGGCGGGTGCCCTCGACGCCGCGAAGCTGGTGGTGCTCACCGATGTCGAGGGTCTGTACGCGAACTATCCCGACCCCGAATCGGTGATCAGCGAGCTGACCGCCGACCAGCTCGAGCTCATGCTCCCGGAGCTGGAAAGCGGGATGGCACCGAAGATGGAGGCCTGCTTGCGGGCGGTGCGCGGTGGGGTCGGCCAGGCACATGTGATCGACGGGCGGATGCCGCATTCGGTGCTGCTCGAGGTCTTCACCTCCGAGGGAGTCGGAACGATGGTGGTCCCGTGACGTACCCGGCGCGGTGGCAGGCCGCGATGATGAACAACTACGGCGTCCCGCCGCTGGCGCTGGTGCGCGGCCGCGGCGCCGAGGTCTGGGATGCCGACGGCCGTCGCTACCTGGACCTGCTCGGCGGGATCGCGGTGAACGCGCTCGGCCACGCGCACCCGGCGGTGGTCGAGGCCGTCACCGGCCAGATCTCGACGCTGGGCCACACCTCGAACCTCTACATCACCGAGCCGCCGCTGGCGTTGGCCGAGAAGCTGGTCGAGCTGCTGGCGGCGCCGGACGCGCGGGTGCTGTTGTGCAACTCCGGCACCGAGGCCAACGAGGCCGCGTTCAAGATCGCCCGCCGGACGGGGCGACCGCACGTGGTCGCCTGCGAGGACGCGTTCCACGGCCGCACCATGGGCGCGTTGGCGCTCACCGGCCAGCCGGGCAAGCGGGCCCCGTTCGAACCGCTCGTCCCGGGCGTGACGCATGTGCCGTTCGGTGACGTCGAGGCCCTCGACGAGGCGGTCACCGAGCAGACCGCGGCGGTGTTCCTCGAGCCCATCCTCGGGGAGGCCGGCGTGATCGTGCCGCCGCCGGGCTACCTGGCCGCGGCCAGGGAGATCACCGCCGCGCGGGGCGCGCTGCTGGTCCTGGACGAGATCCAGACCGGCATCGGGCGCACGGGCGCATGGTTCGCCCACCAGGCGGCCGGGATCGTCCCGGACATCGTCACGCTGGCCAAGGGACTGGGCGGCGGGCTGCCCATCGGCGCCTGCATCGGGATCGGCGCGGCCGGGTCGCTGCTGGAACCGGGCCAGCACGGCACGACGTTCGGCGGCAACCCGGTGACCTGCGCGGCCGCACTCGCGGTGCTGCGCACGATCGCCGACGACGGGCTGCTGGCCCACGTCACGCAGGTCGGCAACGAGATCATCACCGCGATCGAGGCGCTGGGCCACCCACTCGTCGCGGGGCTCAGTGGGATCGGGCTGCACATCGGCATCGGGCTGACCAAGCCGGTGTCGGCTGCGGTCGCCGCCACCGCCCGTGACCGGGGGTTCCTGGTGAACAACGCCGTGCCGGACCGGGTGCGGCTCGCACCGCCGCTGGTGCTCACCGGTGCGCAGGCCGAGGAGTTCACCGCCGCGCTCCCGGGCATCCTCGACGAGGCGGCCGCCGATGGCTAGGCATCTGCTGCGCGACGACGATCTCACCCCCGACGAGCAGCGCGAGATCCTCGATCTCGCCGACGCCATGAAGGCCGACCGGTTCGCCCACCGCCCCCTGGCAGGCCCGAAGTCCGTGGCGGTGATCTTCGACAAGGCCTCGACGAGGACCCGCGTCTCGTTCGAGGTCGGCATCGCCGAGCTCGGCGGCAATCCGTTGATCATCGATGGGACGGCGAGCCAGCTCGGGCGCGGCGAGACGATCGGCGACACCGCCCGCGTGCTGTCCCGGTTCGTCGACGCCGTGGTGTGGCGGACCGGACCGCAGCGCCGGATCGAGGAGATGGCGGCGACGGCGGCGGTCCCGGTGGTCAACGCGCTCACCGACGAGTTCCATCCGTGCCAGGTGCTGGCCGACCTGCAGACCATCCGGGAGCGGTTCGGCCGGCTGGCCGGGCTCACCCTGACCTACCTCGGCGACGGTGCGAACAACATGGCGCATTCGCTGCTGCTCGGGGGTGCGACGGCCGGGCTGCAGGTGCGGGTGGCCGCCCCGGACGGCTTCACCCCGAACCCGCAGGTGCTCCGGGACGCCGCGAAGCGGGCCGCGGACACCGGCGGCGGCGTCGAGCTGGTCGCCGACCCGCATGCCGCGGTCGACGGCGCCGACGTGCTGGTCACCGACACCTGGGTGTCGATGGGGCAGGAGCAGGACGGTCTCGATCGGGTGGCGCCGTTCCGGCCGTTCCAGCTCAATGCCGGGCTGCTGGCCAGGGCGAACAGCGGCGCGATCGTGCTGCACTGCCTGCCGGCGCACCGCGGTGACGAGATCACCGACGAGGTGATCGACGGGCCCGCCAGCGCGGTGTGGGACGAGGCGGAGAACCGCCTGCACGCGCAGAAGGCGTTGCTGGCCTGGCTGCTGGACCGATGACGGGTTCGCGATCCGACGGCCCGGCCCGCAACGGGGCGGCGAGCCGCGTGGCCCGGCAGGCGCGGATCGTCGAGATCATCACCCATCGGGCGGTGCGCAGCCAGAGCGAGCTGCTCACCCTGCTGGAAACCGAGGGGATCGAGACCACCCAGGCCACGTTGTCCCGTGACCTGGACGAGCTGGGTGCGGTCAAGCTGCGCGGAGCCGACGGCGGCGCCCCGGTCTATGTCATCCCGGAGGACGGCAGTCCGGTCCGCGGCATCGAGGGCGGCACGGCCCGGCTGTCGCGATTGCTGGGGGAGCTGCTCGTGTCCACGGACGCGAGTGGGAACCTTGCCGTGCTCCGAACCCCGCCCGGTGCGGCGCACTATCTGGCTAGCGCGCTGGACCGGGCCGCCCTGCACGACGTCGTCGGCACCATCGCCGGCGACGACACGATCTTTGTGGTCGCCCGTGAGCCGCTCGACGGGGCGGCGCTCGCGGAGCGGCTGCGCCGCCTGTGAGCGCGGGCAACCGACAGCGCTGCTCATGGGTCCGACGAAGGAGGACGCAATGACGGACCGGGTCGTACTGGCCTACTCGGGTGGGTTGGACACCTCGGTGGGCATCGGCTGGATCGCCGAGGAGACCGGGGCCGAGGTGGTGGCCGTGGCCGTGGACGTCGGCCAGGGCGGAGAGGATCTGGAGGAGATCCGCAAGCGCGCATTGGCGTGCGGCGCGGTCGAGGCGGTCGTCGCCGACGCCCGCGCCGAGTACGCCGAGCAGTACTGCCTCCCGGCGCTGCAGGCCAACGCGCTCTACATGGACCGCTATCCGCTGGTGTCCGCGCTGTCCCGGCCCTTGATCGTCAAACACCTGGTCGAGGCGGCGAAGTACCACGGCGCGTCGACGGTCGCGCACGGCTGCACCGGCAAGGGCAACGACCAGGTGCGGTTCGAGGTGGGGATCGGGGCGCTGGCCCCCGATCTGAAGGTCATCGCGCCGGTGCGCGACTTCGCCTGGACCCGGGAGAAGGCCATCGCCTGGGCCGAGGAGCGTCACCTCCCGATCGACGTCACCAAGAAGTCGCCGTACTCGATCGACCAGAACGTCTGGGGCCGCGCCGTCGAGACCGGTTTCCTCGAGGACATCTGGAACGGGCCGATCGAGGACGTCTACTCCTACACCGCCGACCCGGCGCAGGCACGTGCGGCCGACGAGGTCGTCATCACCTTCGACAAGGGTGTCCCCGTCGCCATCGACGGCCGGTCCGTCAGCGTGCTGCAGGCGATCGAGGAGCTCAACCGCAGGGCGGGGGCGCAGGGGGTCGGCCGGCTGGACATGGTCGAGGACCGGCTGGTCGGCATCAAGAGCCGCGAGGTCTACGAGGCGCCGGGCGCCATCGCATTGATCACTGCGCACCAGGAGTTGGAGAACGTCACCGTCGAGCGCGACCTGGCCCGCTTCAAGCGGACCGTCGAGCAGCGCTGGAGCGAGCTGGTGTACGACGGGCTGTGGTTCTCACCGCTGAAGGAGTCCCTGGACGCCTTCGTCGCCACGACGCAGGAGTACGTCTGCGGTGAGATCCGGATGACGCTGCACGGTGGTCGCGCGGTGCCGACCGGACGCCGTTCCGCGGCCTCGCTGTACGACTTCAACCTCGCGACCTACGACGAGGGCGACGAGTTCGACCAGTCGTTGGCCAAGGGCTTCGTGCAGCTGTGGGGTCTGCCGAGCAAGATCGCCGCGCGCCGGGTGCAGCAGCTGCGGAGCGCTGGACAGTGAGCTCGTCCGGGGGGCTGTGGGGCGGCCGGTTCGACTCCGGGCCGGCCGACGCGCTGGCCGCCCTCAGCAAGTCCACGCACTTCGACTGGCGGCTGGCGCCGTATGACATCCGCGGCTCGCGGGCGCACGCCCGGGTGTTGCACCGTGCCGGGCTGCTCACCGACGCCGAGCTCGCCGGGATGCTCGATGCGCTCGCCAAGCTGGAGGCGGACGTCGCCGCGGGAGTGTTCGGCCCGGCGCCGGACGACGAGGACGTGCACACCGCGCTGGAGCGCGGTCTGATCGAGCGGGCCGGGCCCGACCTGGGCGGAAAGCTGCGGGCCGGACGTTCGCGCAACGACCAGGTCGCCACGCTGTTCCGGATGTGGCTGCGCGATGCGGCCCGGCGGATCGGTTCGGGTGTGCTCGATGTCGTCGAGGCTCTGGTCGGGCAGGCCACGGCGCATCGGGACGCCCCGATGCCGGGACGGACGCACCTGCAGCACGCCCAGCCCGTCCTGCTGGCCCACCATCTCGCGGCGCACGCCCACGCCCTGCTGCGCGACGTCGACCGGCTGCGCGACTGGGACCGGCGCGCGGCGGTGTCGCCCTACGGGTCGGGTGCTCTCGCCGGGTCCTCGCTGGGCCTGGACCCGGTGGCGATCGCGGCCGAGCTGGGCTTCGACTCGTCGGCGGCGAACTCGATCGACGGCACCGCGGCCCGCGATTTCGCCGCCGAGGCCGCGTTCGTGCTGGCGATGGTCGCGGTGGACCTGTCCCGGCTGGCCGAGGAGGTGATCATCTGGGCGACCGCGGAATTCTCCTACCTCACCCTGGACGATGCCTTCTCCACCGGCAGTTCGATCATGCCGCAGAAGAAGAACCCGGACATCGCGGAGCTGGCCCGGGGCAAGGCCGGGCGGTTGATCGGCAACCTGACCGGGCTGCTGGCCACGCTCAAGGCCCAGCCGCTGGCCTACAACCGGGACCTGCAGGAGGACAAGGAGCCGCTGTTCGACTCCGTCGAACAGCTGGAGCTGCTGCTGCCCGCCGTGGCCGGCATGGTCGCCACGCTGGTCTTCCACACCGACCGGCTGGCCGAGCTGGCCCCGGCCGGGTTCACGCTGGCCACCGACGTCGCCGAATGGCTCGTCCGCCAAGGCATCCCGTTCCGGGTGGCGCATGAGGCGGCGGGCGGTTGCGTCCGCGCGGCCGAGGCGCGCGGGGTCGGGCTCGACGAGCTGACCGACGACGAGCTCGCGGCGGTGCACCCCGCGCTGACCCCGGCGGTTCGCGGCGTGCTGAGCGTCTCCGGTTCGATCGCCTCGCGCAACGCGCGCGGCGGGACGGCGGGGGAGCGGGTCGCCGAGCAACTCGACGACCTGCGGGCGACGATCGCGGAGGCTCGGTCCTGGCTGAGCTGATCGAGCGCGCCGAGCTGTCCGGCGACGTGGTGGCCGCCGCGCAACGCCTACTCGGTTGCACGGTCGAGGCCGACACCCCGGAGGGGCTCGTCGCCGTGCGGCTGGTGGAGGTGGAGGCCTACCGCGGCGCCGACGACCCGGCGTCGCACAGCTTCCGCGGCCGCACCGCGCGCAACGCCGTGATGTTCGGCCCGGCCGGGCACCTGTACGTCTACTTCATCTACGGCATGCACTTCTGCGTCAACATCTCGTGTCTCGCCGACGGTCAGGCGGGAGCGGTCCTGTTGCGGGCCGGGGAGGTGGTCTCCGACGTGGCCATCGCTCGGGCCCGCCGCCCGACGGCGCGGCGCGACGCCGACCTGGCCCGCGGACCGGCGAGGCTGGCGTCGCTGCTGGGGCTGCGCCGCGAGCACAACGGCCTCGATGTGACCGATCCGACCTCGCCGGTGCGGGTGCTCGCGGGCCCGCCCGTCGATCCCGGGTCGGTGCGCCGCGGCCCACGGGTGGGCGTGGCGGCCGCGCAGGAGACGCCGTGGCGGTTCTGGCTGGACGGCTCGTCCGCGGTCAGCCCGTATCGTCCGGGGCGGGTCCGCAACGGCTGAGGCCCGCCGCGGCCGGCCGGCACGGTTGGGGGAGGATCGACGTCGTGAGCACGCACATCCTCGATGAGCTGGAGTGGCGCGGCCTGATCGCGCAGAGCACCGATCGCGACGCGCTGCGCAAGGACCTCTCCGCGGCGGAGCCGCTGACGCTCTACTGTGGATTCGATCCGACCGCTCCCAGCCTGCACGCGGGAAACCTCATCCCGCTGCTGACGCTGCGCCGGTTCCAGCGGGCGGGCGCCCGTCCGATCGTGCTCGCGGGCGGGGCGACGGGGATGATCGGCGATCCCCGAGATGTGGGTGAGCGCACGCTGCAGACCACCGACGTGGTCGCGGAGTGGACGGCCCGGATCCGGGGACAGCTGGAGCGGTTCGTCGAGTTCGACGACTCGGCGACCGGGGCCCTGGTCGTCAACAACCTGGACTGGACCGGCGGTCAGAGCATCCTGCAGTTCCTCCGCGACGTCGGCAAACACTTCTCGGTCAACGTCATGCTGGCCCGGGAGACGGTGAAGCGCAGGCTCGCCGCGGACGGCATGTCGTTCACCGAGTTCAGCTACCTGTTGCTGCAGTCCCAGGACTACGTGCGGCTCTACCGGGAGCACGGATGCCGGCTTCAGATCGGCGGGTCGGACCAGTGGGGCAACATCATCGGTGGGGTCGAGCTCGTCCGCAAGGTGGAGGGTGCGACCGTGCACGCGCTCACCACTCCGTTGGTGACCGACTCCGAGGGCCGCAAGTTCGGCAAGTCCACCGGGGGCGGCAACATCTGGCTCGACCCGGATCTGACCACGCCGTACGCGTGGTACCAGTACTTCGTCAACGCCGCCGACGCCGACGTGGGCCGCTACTTGCGGCTGTTCACGTTCCTGCCGGTCGAGGAGATCGAGGCGCTGGAGAGGGACGTCGTCGAGCGGCCGCAGTTGCGCGCCGGGCAGCGGAGGCTGGCCGAGGAGCTCACGACCCTGGTGCACGGCGCGCACCAGACCAGGCAGGTCGTCACGGCCAGCCAGGCCCTGTTCGGCCGCGGCGAGCTGGCTGAGCTCGATCTCGGCACGCTCGACGCGGCGATGGCCGAGGTCCCCACGGCGGGCGTCCGGATCGGCGAGCGGACGACGATCGTCGATCTGCTCGTGGAAACCGGGCTCGCCGACAGCCGGGGCGCCGCCCGGCGCACGGTGAAGGAGGGCGGCGCCTACGTGAACAACGCGAAGGTCGTCGACGAGACCTGGCAGCCGAACGAGGCGGACCTGCTGCACGGGCGGTGGCTCGTGCTCCGCCGGGGCAAGCGGAACATGGCCGGCGTCCGCGTCGAGCGGAACTGAGAAAGGCCCTCTGAGCTGCGGGAACATCAACAACGGACCCCCGCGGTTGGCCCTGCTCGAGGGGTATGGTGTATGTTGTTCATGTCGCCACGGCGGGCAGCACGACAGACCGGGACGGATCTCCGGCCCAGAGTCAGCGCCATCCTGGCGAACCCTCCGGCAGGGCCTCCCTCAGGGGTGTGACTTGTCGGATGTGGGCCGGTCGGGCTTGACCCCGAACGTCGGACCACGTAGCATGAGAAAGTTGCTCCGGATCAGTCTGGAGCAACCTCGCCCCGGATCTCACTTGGTTGTGGGTGGTGGTGTGCGGGTGTCTTTTGAGAACTCAACAGTGTGTCGAGCTTTTTGTTCGTGGTTTTTTGGTTTTGTGCCGGTTTGT
>NZ_JBHSQW010000007.1:0-16682 GCF_042658695.1 Pseudonocardia hispaniensis
AGCGAACGCCACCGCCGCTGGGGCCAGCCCCAGCACCGCGCCGCTGCATGATTACACCGATGTCATGCACCAACCCGGCGAACCTTCGTGGTCACGGCACTAGCCGTGAGTGCGTAACAGTGTTCTAACACTGTTACGCACTCACGGTGGGATACTGGCAGGCGTGAGTGTCTCCCTGGGCATGCCCGCGACCCCCGCACCCACCCTCGCGGCTCGCCGGACGACCCGGCAGCTGCACGTCGGCCCGGTCGGGGTCGGCAGTGACTTCCCGATCTCGGTCCAGTCGATGACGACCACCCTGACCGCCGACGTCAACGCCACCTTGCAGCAGATCGCCGAGCTCACCGCGGCGGGATGCGACATCGTGCGCGTCGCCTGCCCCAGCCAGGACGACGCCGACGCACTCCCGGCGATCGCGGCGAAGTCGAAGATCCCGGTCATCGCCGACATCCACTTCCAGCCGAAGTACGTGTTCGCCGCGATCGAGGCGGGCTGTGCGGCGGTCCGGGTGAACCCCGGCAACATCAAGAAGTTCGACGACAAGGTCGGCGAGATCGCGCGGGCCGCGCGCGACCACGGCACCCCGATCCGGATCGGAGTCAATGCGGGATCGCTCGACCCGCGGCTGCTCGCCAAGCACGGCAAGGCCACCCCGGAGGCGCTGGTGGAGTCGGCGCTGTGGGAGGCGAGCCTGTTCGCCGAGCACGACTTCCACGACGTCAAGATCTCGGTCAAACATCACGACCCGGTCGTGATGGTGCGCGCCTACGAACTGCTCGCCGAGGCCTGCGACTACCCGCTGCATCTCGGCGTCACCGAGGCGGGCCCCGCGTTCCAGGGGACGATCAAGTCCGCGGTCGCGTTCGGCGCGCTGTTGTCGAAGGGGATCGGTGACACGATCCGGGTCTCGCTCTCGGCCCCGCCGGTCGAGGAGGTCAAGGTCGGTTCGCAGATCCTTCAGTCGCTGAACCTGCGGCCGCGCAAGCTCGAGATCGTGTCCTGCCCGTCGTGCGGCCGCGCGCAGGTCGACGTCTACAAGCTCGCCGATGAGGTCACCGCGGGTTTGACCGGGATGGCGGTCCCGCTGCGGGTGGCGGTCATGGGCTGCGTCGTCAATGGGCCGGGCGAGGCTCGGGAGGCGGACCTCGGGGTCGCCTCCGGCAACGGCAAGGGCCAGATCTTCGTCAAGGGGAAGGTCATCAAGACCGTCCCGGAGCACGCGATCGTCGAGACGCTGATCGAGGAGGCACTCAAGATCGCGGAGACGATGGACGCCGAGGGCGCGCCTTCGGTGACCGTCGGATGAGCGGGTGAACCCGTGCAAGATCGCCCTGCCGCCCGTGGGCAGGGCGTCGACCATGTGGCACGGTTAGACGGTGCTCAGAGTCGCCGGAGCCCGGTTGCTCGACGATCGTGATCGCGCGGTGGTCCGGGCGGCGTTGGAGGCCGATCCCGTTGCCGCGTGCATGGTCGCAGCCCGGGTCGAGATCGCCGGGCTGGATCCGTGGCGGCTCGGCGGAGAGATCTGGGCCGTGGGCTCCCGGCTCGATGGGCTGTGCTTCTCCGGCGCCAACCTGGTTCCGCTGCGCGGCCATCGTTCGGCGCTGCGCAGTTTCGCGGACCGGGCCCGGCGGCACGGCCGCAGCTGTTCCTCGCTCGTCGGCCGGGCCGAACTCGTGCTCCCGCTGTGGGACGAGCTCGCCCCGGTGTGGGCCCCGGCCCGCGAGGTGCGCCCCGACCAGCCGCTGATGGTGCTCGCCGGGGCACCCGCGGTGCGGCCCGACCCGGCGGTGCGGCCGGTGCGCCCCGGGGAGCTCGACCGCTACCTGCCCGCGGCGATCGCCATGTTCACCGAGGAGGTGGGCATCGACCCCCGGGGCAGCGATGGCGGTGCCGGATACCGGGCGCGGGTGGGCGAGCTGGTGTCCGCGGGTCGCGCGTTCGCCCGGTTCGAGGACGGTGAGGTCGTGTTCAAGGCGGAGATCGGGGCGCTGTCCTCGCAGGTCGGGCAGATCCAGGGGGTGTGGGTGCACCCGGAGCGGCGGGGCCACGGGCTGGGCACGGCCGGCACCGCGGCGGTGGCCGAGCGACTGGCCGCGCTGGGGCGCCTCGCCAGCTTGTATGTCAACGGCTACAACCACGTCGCCCGCGTGGTCTACGAGCGGATCGGTTTCACCCAGGTCGGCCGCTTCGCGACGGTCCTGTTCTGACCGGTCTGGTGTGACCTGCGACGCGGCCACGGTCGGGCCTGGTCGGCATACTCGCGGCCATGTGCCGCAGCGATCCTCTCACCGGCCGGTACCGTACCCGGTTCGCGGCGGTGGGCGCCACGCTGCTGCTGGCGGCGGTCGCGGCGGGCTGTGGGCTGCTGCGCGACGACGGGCCGCGGTCGGTTGCCGAGGCGTTCCTCGCGGCCTGGTCGCGCGGGGACGACACCGCGGCCGCGCAGCTGACCGACAACCCGGCCGCGGCCGGCGCGCTGTTCACCGAGGTCCGCACCGCGCTCGCCCCGGCGGAGTTCACCGCCCGGCTCGGCCAGGTCCGCACTGCCGCGGAGCAGGCCACGGCCTCGGTCGACGTGAGCTGGGACCTCGGCCAAGGCCGTCGCTGGTCGTATCTCGGTGACCTGGAGCTGCGTCCGGCGCCCGAGGCCGTGGCGGGCTGGCAGGTGCACTGGGCGCCGACGGTCATCCATCCGCAGCTCGCGGCGCGGCAGCGGCTCGTGCTGCGCACCGAGGCGCCCGAGCCCGCGCCCGTGGTCGACCGGTCCGGCGCGCCGCTGCTCGCGCCGGGGAACGTCATCAACGTGCTGCTCGACCGGCAGGCGGCCGGTGATCTGGCAGCGGTGACGGCCGCGCTGGCCGCCGCGCTCTCGCCGATCGCCCCGGAGATCACCGCGACGTCGATCGGCGACGGCGCGGCACGAACACCCGAGGGGCAGGCGTACTCCGTCGCGGTGTTGCGCGAACCCGACTACCGGAGTGTCCGAGCGAGGATCCACGACCTGCCCGGCGTGCGGTTCACCCGGATGTCGCGGCTGCTCGCGCCGTCCGCCGGGTTCGCCCGGCAGGTGCTGCCCGAGGTCCGTGCCGAGGTGGCACCCCAGGTCGACGGGGTCGCAGGGTGGTCGGTCGCGGTCGTCGACGCCGCCGGGGGCACCGTGCGGACGCTGGTCGAGCACCCGCCGACACCGGGCAGCACGGTGCGCCTGAGCCTGGACCGGGCGCTGCAGGCATTCGCCGAGGATGCCGTCGAGCCACTGGCGCAGCAGGCGATGCTGGTCGCCGTGCAGCCCTCCACCGGGGACCTGCTGGCCGTTGCCCAGAACGACGCCGCGGATGCGGCCGGGGCGCTGGCCCTCACCGGCCGCTACCCGCCGGGCTCCAGCTTCAAGATTGTCACCGCGGCGGCCGCGGTGACCAAGGACGGGCTGACCGCGGCGAGCCCGGTGGCCTGTCCCGCGACGACGGTCATCGGCGGCCGGCTGGTGCCCAATCTCGGCCGGTTCGATCTGGGCACCGTGCCCTTCGGGCGCGCGTTCGCCCAATCCTGCAACACGACCTTCGCCCAGCTCGGGGACCGGCTCGGGGCGGAGGCGCTACCCACCGCCGCACGGACGTTGGGGCTGGGCGCGGACTACCGGGTTCCGGCGCTCACGACGGTCACCGGCTCGGTCCCGCCGACGGACGATCCGGTGCAGCGGGCGGAGAACGGGTTCGGCCAGGGCCAGGTGCTCGCCTCGCCCTTGGGTATGGCGCTGGTTGCGGCGACCGTGGCCCGGGGCGTCCCCGTGGTCCCGCAGCTCATCCGGGACCGTCCGACCGAGGTGCTGACGGCGCCCACCGAGCCCGATCCGGTGGCGCTCGATCAGGTGCGGTCGATGATGCGCCAGGTCGTCACCGAGGGCACCGCGACGCGGCTGGCCGGGTTGGGCGAGGTCCACGGCAAGACCGGCACGGCGGAGTTCACCGATGACGGCCACCATTCGCACGGCTGGTTCGTCGGCTACCGCGGCGACCTCGCCTTCGCGGTCCTGGTCGTGGACGCGGGGTCGTCCGAGTCCGCGGTCGGTGTGGCACAGCGGTTCCTCACAGCGGCGCCGTGAGGAGAAGCTACGCTGATCGAGTGGTTCACGAACAGCACAGCCGGATCCCGGTGCTCGCCCTCGCGGCCGACGCCGTCGCCGTCGTGGTGTTCGCGGCGCTCGGGCGGCTCAGCCACGACGAGTCGGGCGATCTGCTCGGCCTGCTCGGTACCGCGGCGCCCTTCCTGATCGGCCTCGCCGCGGCGTGGGCAACGCCGTGGGTCCGGGCTCACCCGATCGAGCTGCGCTCGGGCGCTGTGGTGGTGGGCGGCACCGCGGTGCTCGGCCTGCTGGTGCGCGCCGCCTTCACCGGACGGCTGCCGGCGAGCTTCGCGATCGTCGCCGGCCTGTCCCTGGTGGTGCTGCTGCTGGGCTGGCGGGTGATCGCGCTGCTCGTGTCCCGCCATCGCGCTCGCGCGCCGCGGTGAGTCGAACCCGGTGACCCACCGGCACGAGTCGGGGCACGCGATCGGGCACGTAAAGTGGGGTCCATGTCCGTTCGCACCTTGCTGACCCCCGGAACGCAGTCGCCGCCTCGGGTGGTGCCGGCGCATATCCCGCGGCCGGAGTACGTCGGCAAGGCAGAACCCGTCAAGAACAACGACCCGTGGGTGCAGACGCCGGAGATCATCGAGGCGATGCGGGTGGCGGGCCGGATCGCGGCGCAGGCGCTGCAGGCGGGCGGCGCTGTCGTGGCGCCGGGCGTCACCACCGACGAGATCGACCGCGTGGTGCACGAGTTCCTCATCGAGCATGACGCCTACCCGTCGACCCTGGGCTACCGCGGCTACCCCAAGTCGTGCTGCACCAGCCTCAACGAGGTCATCTGCCACGGGATCCCGGACTCGACCGTGATCCAGGACGGGGACATCGTCAACATCGATGTCACGGCCTATATCGGCGGGGTGCACGGAGACACGAACGCCACCTTCCTCGCGGGCACCGTGTCCGAGGAGGACCGGCTGCTGGTCGAGCGCACCCGCGAGGCGACCATGCGGGCGATCAAGGCGGTGCGGCCGGGGCGCGAGCTCAATGTCGTGGGACGGGTCATCGAGTCCTACGCCCGGCGGTTCGGCTACGGCGTCGTGCGCGACTTCACCGGCCACGGCATCGGTCGATCGTTCCACAGCGGGCTGGTCGTGCTGCATTACGACCAGCCCGATGTGCACATCGTCCTTGAGCCGGGCATGACGTTCACGATCGAGCCGATGATCACTCTCGGCACCGTCGACTACGACATCTGGGACGACGACTGGACCGTCGTCACGAAGGACCGGCAGCGGACCGCGCAGTTCGAGCACACGGTTCTCGTGACCGCCACCGGCGCCGAGATCCTCACCCAGCTCTGACCGCGAGGCCATGGGGCGCGGGACGGCGCATGGCCTCGCGGATCCGCGGGTCCTCGGGCGCGAGCCCGAGTTCGCCGAGCAGAAAGCGGCGGACCAGCGCATTCCATTCGGCCGGTCGCCGCACCATGGCGTGGCCGTCGCCGAGCACCTCGAAGCGGCAGGTTCGGCCGGTGACCTGCTTGGCGCGTACGGCGTAGGCGTAGGACTCGCGCGGATCGGTCCAGCGTTCCAGGTCGCCGTGGGCGATGAGCACGCTGCGCCCGGAGAGCTGCTCGACGGGGTCGCTCCCGTCGAGCCAGGGCGCCAGGGCGCATACCGCGACGACATTCGGTGCGTCGGCTGCTCGCAGCGCGGCCCGGCCGCCCATCGAATGGCCGAGCAGGGCGGTGCGTGACCGGGGGTGACGTCGCCCGATCTCGTCCAGCGCCCACCGGGTGTCGACCACGGCGTCCATGGCCGGTGCGTTCCAACCCCGATAGCGGTAGTGGAGCAGGTAGACTGTGGGGCCCGCGCTGCTCAGCATGCGCGCAAAGGGCAGCATGCGCAGGTAGGCGAGGCGCCTGCGGCGTCCGGCGGGCTCGTGGCTGACGGCTCGCCCCCCGTGCAGCACGAGGACGACCGACGCCGGGTCGGCGGGCCCGCCGCGGACCGGTTCGAGGCGCGGTCGCCGAGCGGGGCCTGGACCAGACGTGCCGAGCCTCACGGGGCGATGCTCCATCGCGCCCGGCCGCCGGGACGCGTGATGGGAGAGAAGTCACACGGATCTGCCTCGCGCGGTGCGGCACGATCCGCGACGACCACGACGACATCACCTCCCGCACCGATCCGGGTGGTGTGGCGAGGAGGACGACGATGACCGGACCGAGGCCGGACCGGATGCTCACCGGGTGGGAGAAGGTGTCGCTGACGCTGCGCAGGCGGCGCCGCGGGTCGGGGTTCTGGTTCGGCCTCGCCATCGAGCTGCTGTGGCCGGTCGTGATGGTCCTGACCCGGCTCGGCTGGCGCGGCGGCGAGCATGTGCCGCGCACCGGCGGCGCGCTGCTGGCCATCAACCACGTGTCGATCTCCGATCCGATCTTCGACACGGCGTTCGTTCTCTCGCACGGCAGGATTCCCCGTTACCTGGCCAAGTCGGAGCTGTGGTCGATACCGGTGGTGCGGTCGGTGCTCGGTGGGGGTGGGCACATCCCGGTCGACCGGGGGTCGGTGCGCGCCGGTGACGCCTATCGGGAGGCGATCGAGGCGCTGCGCCGCGGCGAGCTCGTGGTGTTCTACCCGGAGGCCACCTTCACCCGCGACCCCGACGGCTGGCCGATGAAGGCCATGAACGGGATCGCCCGGATCGCGCTGGTGACCGGCGTCCCGGTGATCCCCGTGGCGAACTGGGGAACCCAGGACATCCTGCCGCCGTCGAGTCGCACGCCCCGGCTGTGGCCCCGGCGCCGGGTGATGATCGTGGCCGGGCCGCCGGTCGACCTCTCGGAGTTCGCGGACCGGCCGCGTACCCGCACCAACCTGGACCGTGCCACCGCCACGATCATGGCCGAGATCACAGCTCTGGTGGCACAGGTCCGTGGGGAGCAGCCGCCCGCGCAGCCGTTCGACGCCGCCGTGATGCGTCCGGCGCCGGATCCGCAGCCCCCGGCCGCCGGGCCGGACCTCCAGCGGGAGCGCCCGGCCAGCTGAGCCCGACCATGATCGGCAGGTGGGCGGCGGCAGCCGTGACGTCCGCGGTCCCGGCTCCCAACGCTGGTCAAGCCCGGATCAGCCGGCCTTGGCGAGCCGCTCCAACCTGCGCGTGGTCGGCCAGCGCACCGAATGCGCCCAGCCCAGCTTCTCGAAGATCCAGATGAGCCGGGCGGAGATGTCGATCTGACCGCGCTTCACACCGTGCCGGGCGCAGGTCGGGTCGGCGTGGTGCAGGTTGTGCCACGACTCGCCGAACGACGCGATCGCCAGCGCCCAGACGTTGGTGGAGCGGTCGCGGGCGGCGAACGGCGTGTTGCCCCACATGTGACAGATCGAGTTGATCGACCACGTGATGTGATGCAGCAGCCCGACGCGGACCAGCCCGGCCCAGAACAGCGCGGTCACCGCACCCCACCAGGACCACGTCAGCAGCCCGCCGAGCAGAGCCGGGAGCAGCAGGGTTGCCGAGCCCCACAGCGTGAAGAGGGCGTCGATGCGGCGAATGTCCTTGTCGGCGAGCAGGTCCGGGGTGAAGCGCTTGGCGTTGGTCTTGCTCCGGTCGAACAGCCACCCCATGTGTGCGTGCCAGAAGCCCTTGACCAGGGCGGCGGGGCCGGTTCCGAACAGCCACGGCGAGTGCGGGTCGCCCTCCTTGTCGGAGAATGCGTGGTGCCTGCGATGATCGGCGACCCACACGTGGACCGGGCCCTGCAGGGCGAGGCTGCCGGCGATCGCCAGCACGATCCGCAGCGGCCGGCCGGTCTTGAACGAGCCGTGGGTGAAGTAGCGGTGGTAGCCGACCGTGATACCGAGGCCGCTGATCACGTAGAACACCGCGGCGATCGCGACGTCCGTCCAGGTGAGGCCCCAGCCCCAGGCGAACGGCACGGCGGCGAGCAGCGCCAGCAGCGGAGCGAAGACGAAGACATAGACGCCGACCTGTTGCGGCAGCCCGCGGGTCCCGTCGATGAGGGGTTTCGGCCCGGAGGTCCCGGGGTCCTTGGTTCGGGTGGGGCTGTCGGCAACGGTCATTGGCGCACCTCATGGATCGTTGGACGTCGGGCCGGGGAGTGATCGTGACCAACTCCGGTAAGGCGAACCTACATCACGCCTCGATATCGATTTCGAGCCCGAGCAGCGCGTTCTCCACGACCTCGGGCAGGGCCGGATGGATCCAGTACTGCCCGGTGGCCATCGCGCGCGCCGTCAGCCCGAAGGTCATCGCCTGGATGAGCGGCTGGATGAGGGTGGACGCCTGCGGGCCGAGCAGATGCGCGCCCAGGATCCGGCCGGTGCCGCGATCGGCGATGATCTTGCAGAGGCCGGTGCTGTCCTCCATGGCCCAGCCGTAGGCGACATCGCCGAAGTTCTGCACCTTCACGGTGTAGTCGAGCCCCTCGGCCCGGCACTGCGCCTCGGTCCGCCCGACCGTGGCGATCTGTGGGTCGGTGAACACCGCGTACGGCACGAACCGATGATCGGTTTCGCGGGGTGATTCGGGGTGCAGCAGGTTGTGCGTCACGACCCGCGCCTCATGGTTGGCGACGTGCTTGAGCTGGTACGGCGAGCTGATGTCGCCGAAGGCCCACACCCCCTCGACCGGGGTGCGCTGCTGGGAGTCGACGATGATCCGGCCGTCCGGGTGAACCGGGATGCCGGCCGCGGGCAGGTCGAGGCGGTCGCTGTTGGGGATCCGGCCGGTCGCGACGAGCACGGTATCCCCGACCAGCTCGGTGCCGTCGGTGAGGTGCACGGTGATGTCCCCGGGGACGCCGCTCAGCCGGGTCGCCGGGTTGCCCAGGTGCACGTCCCAGCGCTGTGCGGCGAGTTCGGTGAACCGGTGGGAGAGCGTCTCGTCCACGCCGCGCAGCAGTGCGCCGCTGCGGGCCACGAGCGAGACCCGGCTGCCCAGCGCCGAGAACACGTGCGCGAACTCCGTCGCGATGTAGCCGCTACCGAGGATGACCAGCCGTTCGGGCACCGCGTCCAGCCGCATGATCGTGTCGGAGGTCTCGTACGGCACCCCCGAGGTCGCCACCTCGACCGGCACGTCCGGCCGGCCACCCGCGGCGATGACGATCCGGTCGGCGCTCAGCTCGTCGACCCCGCTGCCGTCGGTGCGCTCCACCCGCAGTGTCTTGTGCCCGCTGAACCGGGCATGCCCCAGATAGACCGTGACGTTGGCGCAGCGCTGCGTCCGGTACTCCTGACCGGCCGCCGCGATCGGATCGATCCGCTGGAAGATCCGGTCACGGATCTCGGTCCAGCGCACCTTGTCGACCGTCGCGTCGATGCCGTAGCGGCTCGCCCGCCGGATGGTCTCGGCGACGTCGGCGGCGTAGACGTACATCTTGGTCGGGATGCAGCCGACGTTGAGGCAGGTGCCGCCGAAGGTGCCGTGCTCGATGATCGCGACGTCGAGATCGTCGAACCTGCTGTCGATCACCGAGTTACCCGAGCCGGTGCCGATGATGACGAGGTCGTGGTGGCGCAGACCGGAAGGACTCACGCCGTAAGGCTACTGATCCGCATGGGTTGCCGACTTCTGCGTCACCTGGGCCGATCTGGTAGGCATTCCCGATGCCCACCCAGACGATGAGCGCAACTGTTCGCCGGTCCTGGGCCGCCGACCTCGATACCCAGACCCTGTACGAGTTGCTGCGGCTGCGCATCGACGTGTTCGTCGTCGAGCAGGCCTGCGCCTACGGCGAGCTCGACGGTCGAGATCTCGAGCCGCGGGCACGGCACTACTGGCTGTCCGCCAACGGGCAGCCCGCCTCCATGCTCGGCTGTGTCCGGCTGCTCAAGGAACCCGACGGCGGCTATCGGATCGGGCGGCTGTGCGTCGCGCGGGCGGTACGCGGGCGAGGTCTCGGTCGCAGGCTGCTGCAGGCCGTCCTCGCCGAGGTCGGCGACCGGTCCTGTGTGCTCGATGCCCAGGAGCACCTCGCGGACCTGTACCGGGGCTTCGGCTTCGAGCCGAGCGGACCCGCCTACGACTGGGATGGGGTCGTGCATCTTCCGATGCGCAGACCCGGTCGCTGATTTTCCGGCGCCACCGCGCGTTGCCCGTGATCGGGCGACGTCGCCGGTGCTCGTGCGGGATACTTCGGGCGAACGGCGACGAATACGAGAGGAGTCGCGATGGGTGACGACCGGAGCCGTCCGGCGAAGGCGGGACCGGTGCGGCCCGGCAACGTCGGCCAGGCCGACCCGACGGCGGATCCCGTCACCGATCCGGCTCTGCCCAGGATGGGGGTCGGCGACCCGGCGGACGAGCCGACGGTGCCCGTTCCCACCGAGCCGGCGCCGCGGCCGGGTGGCGGTGTCGCGACGGCGAAGCCGGACCGCACCCGGGTCGGCGGACTGTGGATCGGGCTGATCCTGTCCGCGCTGGTCCTGTTGTTCCTGCTGATCTTCATTCTGCAGAACCTCGACCCGATCCGGATCAGCTTCCTGGGTGCCTCCGGGAGCCTGCCGACGGGTGTGGCGCTGCTGCTGGCGGCGATCGCGGGGGTGTTGCTGGTGGCGATCCCGGGCACCGGCCGGATCGTCCAGCTCCGCCGCACCACCCGGCGGGCCGGTTCGGGCCGGGTGCGTTGATGCTGCATATCGGCGGGGCGCCGCTGCCGGTCGTCGGCCGCGCGCGGATGTACATCTGCGGGATCACCCCCTACGACACGACCCATCTCGGGCATGCGGCGACGTTCGTCTGGTCCGACGTCGCGGTCCGGGTGCTGCGTCATCTCGGGGTCGAGGTCGACGTCTGCCGTAACGTCACCGACGTCGACGACGTGCTCGATGCGGCCGCCGCCCGCGCCGGGGCCCGGTTCGACAGCTACGCGGCCGTCCAGCAGTTCCGGTTCGACCGTGACATGGCCGCGCTCGGGGTGCGCAGGCCGACCCACGAGCCGCGCGCGCATGTGCACGTCCCGCAGGTCGTCACACTGGCCGCGGCCCTGTTGGAGAAGGGCGTGGCCTACCTGCGCGACGGGACGGTCTGGTTCCGTGGGGCGGGCGTGCCCGAGCGGGCGGGGCTGGACCCGGAGACCGCCCGGGAGCTGTCCGTCGAGTTCGGCGACGCCGCGGGCCCGCCCGGGCGGGAGGATCCCGCTGACGTCGTGCTCTGGCGGGCCGCCGTGCCCGGTGAGCCCGCCTGGCCGAGTCCCTGGGGGGACGGGCGTCCCGGCTGGCATGCCGAATGCGCCGCGATGGCGCTGACGACGCTGGGGCCAGCGATGGACCTGCACGCGGGTGGGGCCGACCTGAGGTTCCCGCACCACGCCTACGAGTCGGCGATGGCCGAGGCGATCACCGGGGTCCGGCCGTTCGCCCGGGCGTGGATGCACGTCGGGACCGTTCTGGTCGACGGGCGGAAGATGGCCAAGTCGACAGGCAACCTGGTGCTCGTCTCCGAGGTCCTGAAGAACGTTCCCGCGGAGGCGCTGCGACTGCTGCTCATCGACCGGCAGTGGGCGCAGCCGTGGGACTACCGCCCGGAGGGTCTCGACGCGGCGGGCGCCCGGCTCGAGCGGCTGTATGCCGCCGCGGCGCGGGGACTCGATGACGACGCGGCCGTGGCCGCCGTCACCGCGGCGCTGCAGAACGACCTCGACGTGCCGCGCGCGCTCGAGGTGGCCGAGGAAGCGGGGGGCGCGGCCGCGCGACTCGCGCTGAGGGTGCTCGGCCTGGGCGGCTGACCGCTCAGGCGGCCACCTCGCGTCCGCGGCGACGCCTGTCCTCGGTGGCGCGCCGCCGCGTGCGTCCCGCCTCGCCGCCGCGCGGGTTCTGCCGGGGGCGCCGGGGCTCCGGCAGTGGCCGGCCCAGGGGCGCGCGCGCCCCGGTGATCCGGGTCAGCGCGGCGTCGCCGGGGGACACCTCGGTCAGGGTGGGACGCACCCCCGCCTGCTGGGTCAGCCGTTCGACGTCGTGGCGTTCGGGTGGGGTCACCAGCGTGACGACCGTGCCGGACTCACCGCCCCGGGCGGTGCGACCGGCCCGGTGCAGGTAATCCTTGGGGTCGGCAGGCGGATCGACGTGGACCACGAGGCTCACGTCGTCGACATGGATCCCGCGGGCGGCGACGTCGGTGGCGACCAGCACCGGGGTGCGGCCGTCCCGGAACTCGGCGATCGCCCGGTTCCGGGCGTTCTGCGTCTTGCCGCCGTGCAGTGCCGCGGCGGCGACACCGTCGCGGCGCAGGTTGCGCACCAGCCGGTCGACGCCGTACTTGGTGCGCACGAACAGGATCGTGCGGCCGTCGCGGGCGGCCACCTCGGTGACCACGCGCGCCTTGTCCGCGCCGTCGACGAGCAACACGTGGTGGTCCATGGTCGCGACCGGGGCCACTGCGGGCGCGACGGCGCGGGTCACCGGGTCGTGCAGGTAGTTTTTGACGAGGGTGGCGACGTCGCCGTCGAGGGTCGCGGAGAACAGCAGCCGCTGCCCGTCGGCGGGGGTGCGGTCGAGGATCGCGCGGACCTGGGGCAGGAAACCCATGTCGGCCATCCGGTCGGCCTCGTCGAGCGCGGTGATCTCGACTCCCGACAGGTCGCAGGTGCCCTGGGTCGTGTGGTCGGTGAGTCTGCCGGGCGTGGCGACGAGCAGGTCGACCCCGCGCTCGAGAGCGGCCGCCTGCCGGTTGAACGACACGCCGCCGACCACCGCGGTGAGCGACAGGTGCAGCGAGCGGGCGAACGGGGTCAGCGCCTCGACGACCTGCTGGGCGAGCTCGCGGGTCGGCACCAGAACGAGGCCGCGCGGTCGGCGCGGCCGGGCGCGGTCACCGGCGAGCCGCGACAGCAGCGCCAAGCCGAAGGCCAGCGTCTTGCCCGATCCCGTCTGGCCGCGACCGAGGAGGTCGCGCCCGCGCAAGGTCTCGGGCAGCGTCGCGGCCTGGATCGGGAAGGGCTCGGCGAACCCCTCGGCGTCCAGCGCGCGCACCACGGGCGCGGGCAGCCCGAGCGTGGCGAAGGAGGGCATGCCCGCCTCGGGAACGGTCCACAGCACCTCGGCGGGCATCACCGTGCGCGGGTCGGCCGGCCGGGCGGCACGGCTGGGGCGGGGCCTGGCGCCGCCTCGGCGGGAGCCGGAACGCCGGGCACGGCGGGCCGAGCCGGACGACTGGGATGGCGCCGACGGGACTTCCACAGCGGACCTCCGAGGACGTGGCACGTCTCACGGAGTAACCGCACGGCGGACGGGCGGATGATCACGGCGACGAGCCGGGACGCGGCATCGCGCCCTGGTGGATGAAGCTTCGGACGCGCTCATCGGCCACGCGACGGGGGAGCGGTCGCCGGGCCGGGCGCTTGATCAGCCTACCGGAGCGCCCGGCCCGGTCATGCCCCTACCGCTGAGCTGCGGCTCCGCCCATCCCGAACTCGATCCGTAGCGCGTCGAGCAGCTCCTCGCCCGCCGTCCGCGGCAGCCCACGTGCGGCGAACCACTCCGCGACCCGCCGGACGTCGCGTTCGAGGAACGCGGGGCCCTGCGGGTTCCCGATGACGTCGACGACCTGCGGCAGGTCGATCAGGACCAGGCGCCGGTCGTGGACGAGCAGGTTGTAGGCCGAGAGGTCGCCGTGGGTCAGGCCGTGGCGGGCCAGTCCGAGCAGCGCGGCCACGAGCTGGTCCCACAGCTCGGTGATCTCGTCCGGGTCCGGCCGCAGCTGGGCGAGCCGCGGCGCGGCAGTGCCGTCGGGGCGGCCGATGAACTCCAGCAGCAGCTCGGTGCCCTCCAGCTGCACCGGGTAGGGGACGGGAACTCCGGCCTGCCACAGCGTGGTGAGCGCGGCGAACTCGGCGCGTGCCCACTGGACGGCGAGCAGCTCGCGGCCGAACGCGGTGCGGGTGGCCATCGCCCGGCTCTCGCGGGAGCGGCGGACCCGGCGGCCCTCCAGATAGCCCGCGTCGCGGTGGAACATGCGGTGCTCGGGGCCGCGGTAACGCTTGGCGGCCAACAGGGCGGCGCGCCCGGTTCCGGGCACCGCGCGTTCCAGGAGGTGGACGTCGGCCTCCTTGCCGGTCTTGAGCACGCCGAGCTCGGTGTCGACCGCGGCGTTCTCGGTCACCACCCAGGCCGGTCGCGGCCGCGGGCCGTGCTCCGCGCCGTCCCAGGTGGACCATCGGTCGCCTGCGGGTGGAACGTCGTCGGCGCCGCCGCGGCCGTCGAGCTCAGGAGGCGGCGCCGGGCGGCCGCGGCGTCGGGAGCGGGGTGGGTCGTCGTCGAAGCGGCGCGTGCGCCCGCGCCGCGGGACGGGGTGGTCTGGATCGTCGAAGAAATCATCCGAGTGCACTGGTGGGGTTCTCCTGGATGAGGCGCCCCACCGGAAGCGTCAGCCGGGTGGGGCGAGTGAACGGGGACGGGCGACGTCCCGGGCGGCGGTCATCACGGGGTCATCTCCTCCCAGCCGGATGCTCGATAGTTCGGTGTGCACGATGCCGGCTGCCCGCGGCGCGGGCAACGGATTTAGCGCGGCCCGGCCGCGGCGGCCGAATCGTCGTTCGCCGGCTGGCCCGTGGTGAACTCCACGCAGCAGCAGCCGGGCCGGGGTGCGAGCTCGGCGACGACGGTCGCGGCCTCCAGCCCCTCCAGGAGCCCGGACAGCAGCGCATGGTTGATCGCGCAGACCAGCTGGGGGGCGTCGCCGGCCAACGGCTGGAACGGGCAGTTGCGCAGGCTCAGCCGGGAGGTCCCGTCCCGGCGGGGCTCGAACCCGTACCGGGTGAGCACTCCTTCGGCCAGGCCGAGGGCGCGTTCGGCTCCGAGCCGGCCCGGTCGGACCCGGTCGCGTTCGGCGGCGCCGATCGCCACTCCGCGCCGGTGCGCGGCCGTCAGCGCGGCGTCCCGGACGCTGCTTCCGGCACGGCCCTCGGCGAGCACGGCATCGAGCAGGATCGCGGCGAGCAGGTCGTGGTGGCGTCCGGGGATGGTGATCCGGAGGTCGACCTCGGCCGGTTCGTAGACCTTGGGGGTGCGGCCGACCTTGCGGATCCCGCCGACCGGCTCGAACCGGGCCTTCAGCAGGCCGACCTCGACCAGCTTGTCGAGGTGGAACGCGGCCAGCTTGCGGGAGATGCCCGCGTCGGCCGCGGCCTCCTCGCGGCTCACCGGGCGCCCGGCGCGGCGCACGAAGTCGTGCAGCCGCCGTCGCGATTCGTCGCTGAGGGCGGCCACCGCGGCCAGCGCTGCGAGGGGGAGCCCGGATCGGGCCACGGCAGAGTCCATCGGTCCACATTATCGCCTATCGCAGGCAGCGAAAAAGTCGAACTGACCAGGTCTTGACCACGGTGGTCTAATAAGACTAAGAACTGCTGGTGTTATTCGGCGGAGTCGGGAGGCCCTCATGGCGAGCGAGCTGCAGCAGCAGGCCAAGGAGCCGGTCAGCGCGGCGATGGCCGGTCCCTACGGACACCCGCTGCACCCGATGCTGGTGACGGTCCCGATCGGCGCGTGGGTGGCCAGCCTGGTCTTCGACGTGGCCACCTACCTCGTCGGCGACGCGGCGTTCCTGGTCAAGGGCTCGTTCTGGTTGATCGCGATCGGGGTGCTCGGGGCGCTCGCCGCGGCACTGGTCGGCTTCCTGGACCTGTTCGCCGTGCCCACGGGCACGCCCGCCCGCCGCACCGCGCTGGTGCATATGGCGCTGATGCTGGTCGTGACCGTGGGATACGTCGTCGGTTTCCTGTGGCGGCGCGGTGCGCTCGAGGCCGCGGGCCCGGTGGGTCTGGGGCCGCTGCTGCTGTCGATGGCCTGCCTGCTGGTGCTGGCCGTCGCCGGTTTCCTGGGCGGCAAGCTGGCCTTTCGCTACGGCGTGCGGGTCGCCGACGAGGCGACCCAGGCCGAGGGCTACCGGCGCCCCGCCGAGCCGACGGCTACCGCGACCGGCCGGTCAACCGTCTCGTCGTGATCGCGGGCCCGGATCTCGGGCCCCGTTGTTGTCGGTGAAAAGGAGCGAGGTCATGAACACGCTGGCGCTGATCGGACTGATTCTGTGGATCATCACCGCCCTGGGCGGTTTCGTCATGCTCGGTCGCTGGATCTCCCGGGGCGGACTGCGTCAGCAGAGCTCCGGGGTGAGCCGGTTTCCCGCCGGGGCGGTGTTCTCGCACTTCCTCCTGGCCGCCGCCGGGCTGGTGTTGTGGATCATCTACCTGGTCAGTGACGCCGCGGTGCTGACCTGGGTGTCGCTGGCCGTGCTGGTCGTGGTGGCCGGGATCGGTTTCGGCCTGTTCTCCCGCTGGCTGCCGGTGTACCGAGGGCGTCCGGTGGCGACCACCGGTGGTCCGGGGGCGGCCGCGGGGGCCTCGCTGTCCGCGGAGCCGGCCGAGCGGCACCTGCCGGTGCCCGTCGTCTTCGCCCACGGCCTGCTCGGGGCGGCGACCCTGGTCGTCGTCCTGTTGGTTGCGCTGGGCGTCGGCGGAAGCTGAGGGCTCAGCCCGACACGACGATCGCCAGTTCGCGGCTCGCCGGGCGTTCCACCCGCATCCCCGCCCGGCGGGCGATGGCCGCCACCGCGGCGGTGTCGGCAGGCTCGGCGCGGCTGCTGGCCAGCAGCC
>NZ_JBHSQW010000007.1:16821-36333 GCF_042658695.1 Pseudonocardia hispaniensis
ACCGCGCCGGGCAGCCTGCCCAGCGCCGCATAGGGGCCCGACCGCAGGTCGACCACGAGCTCGGCCCGCGCGAGCGCGGCCAGCACGGGTTCGAGCGGCGGCCGCCACCGGGCGGCCAGCGCCGGCCTGCCGGGCAGCGCCGAGCCGGCGGAGAGACGATAGGCCGGAATCGGGTCGGTCGCGCGGATCAGCCCGAACAGCGCCGAGCCGATCACCAGCCGGCCGGCGGCTCGCGCCGCTGCGGCGCCGCGCAGCGAGGTCGCGTCGAGGGCGTCGTAGAGCACCCCGGTGTAGCGGTGCCACGCCGGGGTCGTCGGTGCCGACCAGAGCCCGGCGTTGCGGTCGATCTCGGCGTCCTGCCGGGGTGAGAGGCCCAGCGCGGCCCGGCTCGCCGAGACGTCCCCGCTCAGCTCGACGAGCTCGTCGACGAGCTGCTTGCGCAGCGGGTCGAGCTCGGCGAAGGAGAGCGCGTCGAGGCACAGCGACGGTCCGTCGCCACCGCCGCGTTTGGTCTCCGAGGGCGGGAGCAGCACGAGCATCCCGCCACGCTAACCCGCCGAGCACGGCCGCCCTCGGTCGCGCCATGGGTCCTGATCCGGCTCCCTGACCGCGCCCTGGCTCCGTGATGTCGCCGGGCGCCGTCGGGAGCGGCTCCGCGCGGATTGGTCCGAATGTCCGTAGAGTTCGATTGTGCCCGTGACGGCCTCCGGGATACGGTCGGCAGATGATCTGCCTCGTGGCGCGTCTGCATGTCGACACCATGCGGGTGACGAGCGCGGCCTGTCCGGGCCGCTGAGTCGTCACGCCGCGCTGCGCGCCCGGCGCCGCGGAGCGGGATTCCTGCCGGCCTGGCCCGTGACATCCACCCGCGGCTCACGAGGGAACGGATCAAAGGAGCACTGTGAGGACCATCCACCCTGCCGACACCGGCGGCGCGCGTGGTGCGGACCGTTCAACCGGCCTCGCCGCGGACGTACCCGCCATCGATGACAGCCGGGGGATCGCGTGAGCACGGACATGCTCGTCCACCCGCCCGTGAGCGGGGCTTGGCGAGAGGGCGACCACCCCGGTCGTCGGCAGTGGATCACGCTGCGGGCGCCGTTGCCGCTGGAAGCGGGGGGCGAGTTGCCCGGCGTCCGGATCGCCTATGAGACCTGGGGGACCCTGCGCGTCGAGGAGAACGGCGCCTCCAACGCCGTGCTCGTGCTGCACGCCCTCACCGGAGACAGCCACGTCGCGGGCCCGGCGGGCCCCGGGCATCCCACCCCCGGGTGGTGGGAGCCGCTGATCGGCCCGTGTCGTGCCCTTGACCCGCAGCGGTGGTTCGTCGTCGCGCCCAACATCGTCGGTGGCTGCCAGGGTTCCACCGGGCCCTCCTCAGCCGCGCCGGACGGACGGGCGTGGGGCAGCCGGTTCCCCCTGATCACCGTGCGCGACACGGTGGCCGCCGAGACCGAGCTGGCCGATGCGCTGGGAATCGACCGGTGGGCGTGCGTGGTCGGCGGTTCGATGGGCGGCATGCGCGCCCTCGAATGGGCGGCCTGCGCGCCCCATCGCGTCGACCGGCTCTTCCTGCTGGCCTGCACCGCCGCCGCGTCCGCGGACCAGATCGGCTGGGCCGCCCCGCAGCTCGCCGCCATCCGGGCCGACCCCGGCTGGTGCGGCGGGGACTACCACAGCCTCCCGCCCGGGGCCGGGCCACACGCCGGGCTGGGCATCGCCCGGCGGATGGCGCATCTGAGCTATCGCAGCGGCTACGAGCTCGCCACCCGCTTCGGCCGGGCGGCCCAGGACGGCGAGGACCCGTGGCGCGGCGGCCGCTACGCCGTCGAGTCCTATCTGGACCATCACGCGAGCAAGCTGGTGCGCCGGTTCGACGCCGGCTCCTACGTCCGGCTCACCGAGCTGATGAACGCGCACGACGTCGGCCGCGGCCGCGGCGGGGTCACCGCCGCGCTGCGCCGGATCAGCGCGCGCACGCTCGTCGCGGGCGTGAGCTCCGACCGGCTCTATCCGCTGGAGCAGCAGGCCGAGCTGGCCGCGGGCATCCCGGACGCCGCCGAGCTGCGCGTGATCGACTCGCCGTACGGGCACGACGGCTTTCTCGTCGAGGCGCAGACGGTGAGCGCGCTGCTCGCGGACCTGCTGGCGAGCTGACCGGCGGGCACCACCCTGACCGGAGGTACGCGCCGGCCGCGGCGTCGCTACCCTTCACCGGGTGTTGACCAGGATGTCGTCGCTGTTCCTCCGCACCCTTCGCGAGGACCCGGCGGACGCGGAGGTGCCCAGCCACAAGCTGCTGGTCCGCGCCGGCTACGTCCGCCGGGTCGCGCCGGGGGTGTACTCCTGGCTGCCGCTCGGGCTGAAGGTCCTGCGCAACATCGAGCGGGTGGTGCGCGAGGAGATGGACGCCATCGGGGCCCAGGAGATCCAGTTCCCGGCGCTGCTGCCGCGCGAGCCGTACGAGGCGACGAACCGGTGGACCGAGTACGGCCCGAACCTGTTCCGGCTGCGTGACCGCAAGGGCAACGACTATCTGCTCGGGCCGACCCACGAGGAGCTGTTCACCCTCGCGGTGAAGGGGGAGTACTCCTCGTACAAGGACTACCCGGTGATCCTCTACCAGATCCAGGCCAAGTACCGCGACGAGGAACGGCCACGCGCGGGTATCCTGCGCGGCCGGGAGTTCCTGATGAAGGACTCCTACTCGTTCGACCTGTCCGACGAGGGCCTGGCCGAGTCCTACGCCCGCCACCGCGCGGCCTACATCCGGATCTTCGACCGGCTCGGGCTGCGGTACGTGATCGTCTCGGCCACCTCGGGGGCGATGGGCGGCTCGGCGAGCGAGGAGTTCCTGGCCGAGTCCGAGACCGGTGAGGACACCTATGTCCGCTCGACGGAGTCGGGCTACGCGGCCAATGTCGAGGCGGTCGTCACGCCGGCACCGCCCACCCAGCCGTTCGAGGACAAGGCGCCCGCGCAGGTGCACCACACCCCCGACACCCCGACGATCGAGGCGCTGGTCGCGTTCCTCAACGGCGCCGGGCTGGGACGGGAGTTCACCGCCGCCGACACGCTGAAGAACGTCATGGTCAAGATCAGGCAGCCGGGATCGACGGACTGGGAGTTGCTCGGGGTCGGCGTGCCGGGCGACCGGGAGGTCGACCTGAAGCGGCTGGAGGCCTCGCTGGCCCCGGCCGAGGTGGCGCTGCTGGAAGAGGCCGACTTCACGGCCAACCCGTTCCTGGTCAAGGGCTACATCGGGCCGGGGGCGCTGGCGGCGAACGGGGTGCGGTATCTCGTCGATCCGCGGATCGTCCCCGGTACCGCCTGGGTGACCGGCGCCGACAAGCCCGACCACCACGTCGTCGACCTGGTCGTGGGGCGTGACTTCACCCCCGATGGCACCATCGAGGCGGCCGAGGTTCGTGATGGGGATCCCTCGCCCGACGGCCACGGGACGCTCGAGGCGGCGCGCGGGATCGAGATCGGCCACATCTTCCAGCTCGGCCGCAAGTACGCCGACGCCTTCGCCCTGGACGCTCTCGGCCCGGACGCCAAGCCGGTGCGGATCACGATGGGCTCCTACGGGATCGGGGTGTCGCGGCTGGTCGCGGCGATCGCCGAGCAGAGCCACGACGAGTTGGGCCTCGTCTGGCCGCGCGCGGTCGCCCCGTTCGACGTGCACGTCGTGATCGCCGGGAAGAACGAGGAGATCATCGCGGGTGGCGAGCAGTTGGCCCGCGAGCTCGACGCGGCCGGGCTGCGGGTGCTGCTGGACGACCGCGCGGCCTCACCCGGGGTGAAGTTCGCCGACGCCGAGCTGATCGGGGTCCCGACGATCGTCGTGGTCGGCCGGGGGCTGGCGAACGGGCTGATCGAGGTCAAGGACCGGGCCACCGGCGAGCGCGTCGAGGTCGCTCGCGACGCCGCCGTCGCCCACCTCACCCGTGAGTGCGGAACGGTGTTCTAACACCGTTTCGCACTCACAGGGGGTGATGAGGTGGTGGGGGTGCCGGTTCGGTGGCTGTTGGATCGGCCGGAGCTGGGCCTTGCGGTGCTGGCGGGCGCGGACGCGCTGGACCGGTTGATCACCTGGGCACACAGCATTGAACTGGCCGACCCGGTGCCGTGGCTGCGCGGCGGGGAGCTACTGCTGACCACCGGACTGCGGCTCTCGGGCGACCCCGAGGAGCAGCGTGCCTACGTGCGCTCGCTGAGCGAGGCGGGCGTGGCCGCGATCGGGTTCGGGGTGGGGCTGTCGCATCAACGGGTCCCCCACACACTGGTGGCGGTGGCCGACGAGCTGGGGCTGCCGCTGCTGAAGGTGCCGCTGCCCACCCCGTTCGTCGCGGTTGTGCGCGCCGTGACCGAGCGGCTCGCCCAGCAGCAGTACGAGGGTTTCGTGCGGGCCTCCCGGGTGCAGCCACGGATGACCAGGGCGGCGGTCCGGGGCGGGGCCGCCGCCGTGGTGCGGGAGCTGGCGAAGGCGGTGGGTGGGCACGCCCTCCTGCTGGGCGCGGACGGGACCGTGCTGGCCGGGTATCCGGCCTCGGCGGCCGGTCTGGCCCCCTCGGCGGTGGCGCGGCTGGGCGGTGAGACGGCGGCGAGCACGGCCAGCGTCGACGCGCAGGGGGCGGTCGCCGCGCAGGTGGTGCGGGTCGGGCGCCGGGTGCACGGCCACCTTTTACTGATCACCGAGGCCGGGTTGGGGGCGGCTGACCAGCTGCTGCTCGGTCACGCGGTGTCGCTGGTGGGGCTGGAACAGGAGAAGCCGCTGCGGGTGCGCGAGGCACAGAACCGGCTGACCGCCTCGGTGCTGCGGCTGGCGTTGGACGGCGGGCTCGCCGGGCCGGCCGCCGCCGAGCAGCTGACGGCGGCCGGCTTCCCGGACGCGGAGGGCGCGAGCGCACTGGCGGTCGGCGGGGCGACGCCATCTCGGGTGCTGGCGGTCGCGGACCGGGTGCTCGCCGACGAGGGTGTGCCGTGTGTCGGCATCGAGCGGGACGGGTTCGCGCTGCTGCTGCTGCCCGGGGAGCCCGCCGGGCTCGCCGAGTCGATCATCGCTGAGTCGATCACCTCCGGGACCCACGGCGGGTGCGGCCGGGTCCGCGCCGGACGGGCCCGGTTGGCGCCGAGCGGGGAGCTCGCCGACGTCGCGGCACGGGCGGTGAGCGCGGCCAGGGTCGCGGCGGCCCGGGGCACCGAGCTGGTCGACGCGGACGGGCTGGCCGGGCAGGTGCTGGCGGGCGAGCCCGCCACCCGGGAGGTGCTGGCCGAGTTGGCGCGGGCCCGGCTCGGTCCGCTGGCCGAGCACGATCGACGGACGGGCGCCGAGCTGGTCGCGTCGCTGCGGGCGTTCCTGGAGCATCACGGCCAGTTCGAGGCCGCCTCGGCCGCGCTCGGGGTGCACCGGCACACCCTGCGGTCCCGGATCGACCGGATCCGCGAGTTGCTCGGCGTCGACCTCGATTCGGCGCACGTGCGCGCCGAGCTCCTGCTGGCCCTCGTCGCCTGGTCCGACCGCCGCTGACCCGGCGGCGGCCGGGCGAACGCTACGCCTGCGTGTCGATCGTGTCGGCGAGGATCCCCAGTCCCTCCACGAGCAGGTCCTGGGGCATCGAGAGCGGGGGCAAGAAGCGCAGGACGTTGCCGTAGGTGCCCGCGGTGAGCACGAGCAGGCCCGCGGCGTGGCAACCGCGCGCGATCCGTCCGGTGAGCTCGGCGTCCGGCGTGTGGTCCCCGCCGCCCGTGACCAGCTCGATCGCGATCATCGCGCCCCGGCCGCGGATGTCGCCGAGGACATCGTGGCGCTGCTGCATCCGGTGCAGCGCGGGCAGCATGGTGGCCTCGATCGCGCGAGCCCGGGCCAGCAGATCGTGGTGCTCGATCTCCTCGAAGACGCCGAGGGCGCCCGCACACGACACCGGGTTGCCGCTGAACGTCCCGCCGAGGCCGCCTGCGGGCACGGCGTCCATGAGCTCGGCGCGACCGGTCACCGCCGCGATCGGCAGTCCGCCGCCGAGGCCCTTGGCCGTGGTGACCAGGTCCGGCCGGACCGACTCGTGCTCGATCGCGAACCACCGCCCGGTGCGCGCGAGGCCGGACTGCACCTCGTCGGCGATCAGCACGATGCCGCGGTCGCGGCAGATCTGGGCGACCGCGGACAGGAAGCCCGGCGCGGGCACGATGAACCCGCCCTCGCCCTGGATCGGCTCGATCAGCACGGCGGCGACGTTCTCGGCCCCGATCTGGCGGTCGACGAGCTCCACCAGCGCGTCGGCGGCCTCCCGCGCGCAGCGCTCGGGCCCGGTCGGCCAGCGGTACGGATACGCCATCGGCGCCCGGTACACCTCTCCGGCGAACGGCCCGAACCCCTGCTTGTAGGGCTGGTTCTTCGCGGTGAGGGTCATCGTCAGCAGGGTGCGGCCGTGGTAGGCGTGGTCGAACGCGACGACCGCGGGCCTGCCGGTGGTCGCGCGAGCGATCTTCACGGCGTTCTCGATCGCCTCGGCGCCGGTGTTGAACAGCACCGTGCGGGCCGGACCGGCGACGGGCGCGCGCCGGTTGAGCTCCTCGCAGACGGCCACGTAGGACTCGTACGGGTTGACCAGAAAGCAGGCGTGGGTGAACCGGTGCAGCTGCTGGGTCGCCCGCTCGACCACCCCCGCGGCGGCGTTGCCGACCGTGGTCACCGCGATCCCGCTGCCGAAGTCGATGAACGAGTTGCCGTCGGCGTCGACGACGACCCCGCCACCCGCGGCCTCGACGAAGACCGGCAGCGCCGACCCGACGCCGGCCGGCAGCGCCGCGCGCTGGCGGCGCATCCGTTCCCGCGAGCGCGGTCCCGGGATCTCGGTGTGCACCCGCCTGCGCTGGGGCAGGGCGGGGCCACCGAGAGCGTGGCTGGTGTCGGGAGCGACGGTCATCTCGGCCTCCGGGATCTGCTGCGGCTGGTGCTGCTCCGCGCAGCGCATCACGCGGGACGCCACGACGACCATGGCCACGGTGGAGTGTCATCGGCTCGATGACTAGACGAGACGTCCAGTGTGCCGGCTCCTGCGGCGGTCGACGATGAGCCGTCCGACGAGGAGGGACGGCCATGGGATCGGACGCGGCGCCCGCGCTCGCGACCCGCAGGGAAGGGAGCACACGTTGACCGAGATCGTCCAGACCGAGCCACGGGCCGGGCGGGAGGCCGCCGCAGCACCGGTGCTGTTGCACCAGCTCGTCGGGGGCCGCTGGGTGCCCGGCGCGGGCGCCGAGCTGATCGACCGCAACCCCGCCCGCCCCGACGAGGTCGTCGCGCACGGCCGGCTCGCCGGAGCCGATGACCTCGACGCCGCCGTGGCCGCCGCCCGCGCGGCCTTTCCCGGCTGGACCGCCACGCCGTTCCCGGAGCGCGGGGAGATCCTCGCGCGGGCCGGGGACGTGCTCGCCCGCCAGGCCGAGGCATGGGGGACGGAACTGGCGCGCGAGGAGGGCAAGACCCGCGCGGAGGGCGTCGGTGAGGTCCGGCGCGCCGCGCAGATCCTTCGCTACTACGCCGCGGAGGGACTGCGCCCGGTGGGGGAGGTGTTCGCCTCCACCCGGCCCGGGGAGCAGATCCAGGTGCTGCACCGTCCCGTCGGGGTGGTTGCGGTGGTGACCCCGTTCAACTTCCCGATCGCCATCCCGGCTTGGAAGATCGCCCCGGCGCTGGCCTTCGGCAACGCGGTGGTGTGGAAGCCGGCCAGCACCGTGCCGCTGCTCGCGATGCGGCTGGCCGAAGCGTTCGTCGAGGCAGGCCTGCCCGAGGGTGTGCTGTCGCTGCTCATCGGGCCCGGAGCCGTCGGGGCGGCGCTGGTCGACCATCCCGGCGTGGACCGGGTGAGCTTCACCGGCTCCACCGGGGTCGGTCGTGACCTGATCGCCCGCTGCGGGCGGCTGGCCCGCCCGATCCAGACCGAGATGGGCGGCAAGAACGCCGCGGTCGTGCTCGCCGACGCGAACCTCGACCTCGCGGTGGCGGAGGTGGTGGCGGGCGCGTTCCGGTCCACCGGGCAGAAGTGCACGGCGACCTCGCGGGTGATCGTCACCGACCGGGTGGCCGAGGAGTTCCTGGCGCTGCTGGTGGAACGGGTGACCGCGCTGCGGGTCGGGGACCCGCTGGATGCCCGCGTGCAGATGGGCCCGCTGATCACCGCGAGCGCCCGCGACGACGTGCGGGCCGCGGTCGAGGCGGGCCTGGTGCGCCCGGGGGTGACGCTGCTGGCGGGTGGCGAGCCCTACCGCGACGCGTCGCGAGCGGCCGGGGCGTTTCTCCCCCCGACCGTGGTGGAGCTGGCCGGTGATGATCCGCTCTGGCGCGAGGAGCTGTTCGGCCCCGTCCTGGCGGTGCGCCGGGCCCGCGACGACGGCCACGCCCTGGACCTGGCGAACGACGGCGCGTTCGGGCTCGCGGCGGCCGTGTTCACCGACGACCTGAGCGCGATCACCGAGGCGATCCGGACCCTGGACGTCGGCGTGCTGCACATCAACTCCGAGACCGCGGGCGCCGACCCGCACGTCCCGTTCGGCGGCGCGAAACAGAGCGGTTTCGGCCCGAAGGAGCAGGGCCGGGCCGCGCGGGAGTTCTACACGACGACCACGACCGTCTACCTGCGGCCCTCGACGGGTGGGGCGCGATGAGCCTGCCACTGGACGGCGTGCTGGTCGCCGACTTCGGCCGGGTGCTCGCCGCCCCGTACGCGACGATGCTGCTCGCCGATCTCGGCGCCGACGTCGTCAAGATCGAACATCCGGCCACCGGGGACGACACCCGGTCCTGGGGTCCCCCGTTCGCGGGCGGGACGGCCACCTACTTCCTCTCGGTCAACCGCAACAAGCGATCCTTCGCCGCGGATCTGCGCGACCCGGCCGCCCGGGAGCAGGTCGTCGAGCTCGTCCGGCGCGCCGACGTGCTGGTGGAGAACTTCCGCCCCGGCACCATGGCCCGCCACGGGCTGTCCTACGAGCAGTCCCGCGCGCTCAATCCGCGCCTGGTCTACTGCTCGATCACCGGCTTCGGGGCGGGCAAGGGCGCGGCGCTGCCCGGTTACGACCTGTTGGTGCAGGCCGTCGGTGGGCTGATGAGCGTCACCGGCCCCGAGCCGGGAACCCCGGTGAAGGCCGGGGTGGCCCTGGTCGACGTGCTCACCGGGCTGCACGCCACCGTCGGGATCCTGGCCGCGCTGCGCGCCCGGGAGACCACCGGTGAGGGCCAGCACGTGACCGTCGACCTGCTGAGCACGCTGCTGTCGAGCATGGTCAACCAGAGCACCGGGTTCACCGCGGCGGGCGCGGTGCCGGGCATCCTCGGCAACCGGCACCCCTCGATCGCGCCGTACGAGGTGTTCCCGACCGCGGACCGTCCGATGGTCATCGCGGTCGGCAACGACCGCCAGTTCGCCGCGCTCTGCCAGGGCCTCGGGGTGCCCCACCTGACCGTCGATTCCCGGTTCCTCACCAACACCGACCGGGTGGCGCACGTCGATGCTCTCGCCGAGGCGCTCGCCGCCCAGCTTTCGGCGCGTCCGGCCGGCCAGTGGTTCGACCTGCTCACCCCGCTCGGGGTGCCCTGTGGTCCGGTCAACGACCTGGCGGCGGCCTTCGCGCTGGCCGAGGACCTCGGGCTCGGGCCGCGGGTACGCCTCGGCGAGGGCGCCGAGGCCGTCGACGTCGTCGCCAACCCGATCGGGCTGTCCGCGACCCCGCCCCGCTACCGTGCCCGGCCGCCGCGGCTGGGCGAACACACCGCGCCGCTGCGCGCGTGGCTGTCCACCTCCACCGACCCCGCCACCGAGAAGAGCATCCGATGAACGCACCGCACGCACCGATGAAGGATCCGTTGGATCTGCTGGACCTGTCCGGGCAGCTGGATGAGCAGGAACGCGACATCCAGGCCACGGTCCGGGACTTTCTGGCCGAGCGGGTCCGCCCGCGGATCGGGGAGTGGTTCGAGGAGGCGCATTTCCCCCGCGAGCTGGTCCCCGAGTTGGGCAAGATGGGGCTGCTGGGCATGCACCTGAGCGGCTACGGCTGCGCCGGCACCAATGCGATCAGCTACGGGCTGGCCTGTCTGGAGCTGGAGGCGGTCGACTCCGGGCTGCGCAGCTTCGTGTCGGTGCAGGGCTCGCTGTCGATGTTCTCCATCTGGCGCTACGGGTCGGAGGAGCAGAAGCAGCAGTGGCTGCCGCGGCTGGCCGCGGGCGACGCGGTCGGCTGCTTCGGGCTGACCGAGCCCGATGTGGGCTCGGACCCCGGGCGGATGCGCACCCGCGCGGTGCGCGACGGCGGCGACTGGATCCTCAACGGCTCCAAGATGTGGATCACCAACGGCGGCCTGGCCGACGTGGCCACCGTGTGGGCGGGCACCGAGGACGGGATCCGCGGGTTCCTCGTGCCCCGGGGCACCCCGGGGTTCACCACCCGCGACATCAAGCACAAGATGTCGCTGCGCGCGTCGGTCACCTCGGAGCTGTCCTTCGACGACGTGCGGCTGCCCGCCTCGGCCCGGCTGCCGCTGGCCCGCGGCCTGGGGGCGCCGCTGTCGTGCCTGAACGAGGCCCGGTTCGGGATCCTGTTCGGCGCCGTCGGCGCGGCCCGCGACTGTCTGCAGACGGCGCTGGGCTACGCCGACACCCGAACCCAGTTCGGCAAGCCGATCAGCGCGTTCCAGCTGACCCAGCGCAAGTTCGCGGACATGGCGGTGGCGCTGAACACCGCGATGCTGCTGGCGCTGCACCTGGGCCGGCTCAAGGACGCCGGCCGGATCCGGCCCGAGCAGGTGAGCGTGGGCAAGCTGAACAACGTGCGGGAGGCGTTGGCGATCGCCCGGGAATGCCGCACCATCCTGGGCGGCAACGGGATCTCGCTGGAGTACCCGCCGCTGCGACACGCCAACAACCTGGAGTCGGTGCTGACCTACGAGGGCACCAACGAGATCCACACCCTCGTCGTCGGGCAGGCCCTCACCGGCCAGCCCGCCTACCGCTGAGCCCGGCTCCTACTGATCGCATCGTCCTGCTGAGCGCATTATGGAGCCATGACGTCGATGGGAATCCTCCTCGGGCGCATTGTGGCTCCATGATGCGCCCGGGGGATGGGGCGGACCGCCCTCGAGGGCCTCAGCCGTCCCCGGTGAGCAGGTGCCGCAGGAACCGCTCGGGTGCGGCCAGGAAGTCTCGGGTCAGTCGCACCGGCAGTGCCTGGTCGTAGTCCACGCGCGCGATCTCCCCGTTCTCGGCGATCTCGTAGATGGTGGCGCCGGGCAGCGCGAGCAGGATCGGGGAGTGGGTGGCCACCACGATCTGGCTGCCCTGCCCGGCCAGCTCGGCCAGCCTCGCCAGCACGGCCCTGCACCCGCGCGCCGACAATGCCGCCTCGGGCTCGTCCAGTACGTAGAGCCCGTCCGGTCCGAAGCGGTAGGTCACCAGGTCCACGAAGGACTCGCCGTGGGAGCGTTCGTGCGGGGAGACCCCGCCGTAGGCGGGCAGCAGCGGCGATCCCGACGCGCGGTCGAGCCGTTCGATCTCGGAGGCCACGTTGTCGTAGGACTCGGCCCGCAGGAAGAACCCGGTGCGCGGCCTACGGCCGGTCCGGCTCAGCACCAGGTGGTCGCCCAGTGCGGACTCGGTCGCGCGGGTGGCGAAGCGGAAGTTCCGGCTGCCGCCCTCCGGGTTGAACCCGCAGGCTACCGCCAGCGCCTCCACCAGGGTGGACTTTCCCGTGCCGTTCTCCCCGACCAGAAACGTCACCCCCGGATCGAGTCCGAGGCCCCCACGCGCGGGCCGACGAACGATCCGACCGGCGGGTGGCGGCTCCGGCGCGAGCGTCGCCCCATCCGACGCACGAGGGAGCCCTCACGTGCTGGAGCGGGCCGCCCCAGCACGTGAGGGCTCCGTCATGTGCTGTGGAGACGTGCGGCGGCTGGGTTATGGCTCCATGACGCGCTGCTGAACGGGGCGCTGCGGCATCACCCGCCGGGTTGCCGCGTCGAGGAAGGCCGAGTTGCTGCTGGCGCAGTCGGCGCAGATCGGGGCCAGCTCGGAGGTGGACGGGTCGCGGTCCATCTCGTGGGCGATGTAGCTGCGGTCGCAGCCGCCGCACCGCACTCGGATCTGCCAGTCGTCCTCGACCTCGTCGCGGGGATCGTGGTCCCGGCCGATCGCCGCGGACTGCTGGCCGGTGAGCGCGCGCAGCCCGACGTACAGGACGGCGGCCAGGACGAAGGTGATGATCGAGCTCCAGGCGCCGACCCACGGCATCCCGGACTCCACCAGGCCGATGCCCACGGCAGCCGAGCCGATCCACGCGACGAGACCCGGCGCCCACAGCGACCGCACCCGGCCCGGCCGGAACTCCACCTGGTCGGGGGCCACACCGGCGCGACGGCTGAGCAGGATGTGGGCGAGTGCGATCGCCACCCAGCCGGTCACCAGCGCCCCCTGCCAGGCCAGCGCGACCAGCAGGTACTTCAGCACCGGCGTCAGCATCAGCAGGTAGATGACGACGCTGGAGACGATCACCCACACCCAGCGGGGCAGGTGCAGCTTGAACGCGCGGGCGGCGAAGCTCTCCAGGTTGCTGGAGGCGAGGTAGTAGTTCGCGGTGTTGATCCGGGTCTGGGACACCCACACCAGGGCCACCCCGACGATCCCCATCAGCGCCACGATGCCGACCGCGACACCGCCCTCGGTCGCCTCGGTGCCCGTGGCGTGGACGAGGTAGATGCCCGCGACGCCGTTCGCCCCGAAGGCGAGCAGGTAGTAGACCCAGCCGAAGGTGATCCTCGCGTGGTAGCGGACGTCCTCCGGCTTGCCGAGCCGAGCGAAGTCCATTGTGTACATCATGAGGATGAACACGCCGAGGTAGGCGCTGAAGCAGGCCAGCCAGTTCGGGCCGCCCGCACTCAGCGGCAGGCCGGGTGCGGTACCGGGGTCGCTCAGCCACTGTCCGTCGTAGCCGTGCACGGACACCGCCCAGACCACCGCGGCCACCAGTCCGGTCCAGTACAACGGCAGCAACACCCCGTTGATCTTGTCCAGCCAGCGGCGTACGCCACCGACGACCAGCGGGGTGGAGTAGAGCACCACCACGAGGTACCAGACGGCCAGGCTGCCGCCGAAGTACGTCTGGAAGGCGACGCCGATGATGCTGCCCTCGAACACCGCGTAGTAGATCGCGGTCGCCGCGAAGATCAGCGCGGCCAGCGCCGCGCCCGCCCGGCCCAGCAGTGCCCGGGAGAACAGGGCCACGGTGAGCCCGGTCCGGGCGGCGAACCGGGACAGCACGGCGTTGATCACCCCATACACCACGATCGTCAGACCGAGGCCGACCAGGGCGTTGACCGTGCCGTACGCGGCGGCGAGGCTGGCCGCGATATAGAGGAAGAACATCGCGCTGACCAGCGCGTACCACGCCATTGTGAGATTGCCCCGGCGCAGCCGCCAGGAATGGGGGGCGACGTGCAGCGAGTAGTCCTCGGTCGCCGCCGCGGCGAGAACCCGCGGATCGTCGCCGGTGCTGGTGTCCAGCGGGGTGATACGTGTCGTCGTATCCATGAAGGTCTCCGGTGTGCTGGTGTCGTTCTGGCAGCGCAGAACGACACGCCGGATGAAAGGGAAAGTTCAGGCCGACCGAGGGTCGGCGAGGCCGGCCGGGTGAGCGGCCCGGCCGGTGTGCCGGACCGGTGCGTCAGGCCCAGTAGGCGGCCGAACGCCGCTGCAGCAGTTCGCGGAACTGCTCGGTGGTGCGCTGGTACAGCTCCCCGGTGCCCCAGTCGAGGATGACGCCGTAGCGGCGGACGAGGTCCAGCATGTCCAGCTCGCCGGCCCGGTAGCGGCGGGCGACCTCCTGCGGGTCCTCCTGCAGCCAGTCGCGGCGCTGTGCCGCGATCGAGGCCCGCAACGCCTCGGTGGCCGGCTCGTCGACCTCGTAGCGGTCGAGGTCGGGGTCGATGGCGGTGACGACGACGCCGTAGTCCTTGGCCGCGCGCTCGATGGAGACGTAGCCGTCGATGACATCCTCCACGACGGCCGCCGGGTCGCGGGTCAGCGGGTCCCCGAGCCCGCCGCCGCCCGCGGACGGGCGGGTGAACGAGTCGCCGGGCTTGATCGGCACCCCGGAGAAGGTCACGCCGAGGAAACGCTCGGCGTCGGTTCCTTTGTTGAGCCAGACCCCGTGCGGCACGGAGGGGAGCCCGCCCTCGATGCCCCAGGTGATCGAGCGCGCCCGGTCGCAGCAGTAGGACATCACGGTGTTCTCGCAGTCGGTGAGCACGCCGCCCTTCTCCAGCCCGCAGCCTCCGCGGTGACGCCCCGGCCCGCCGGAGTCGGTGACGATGCGGTGGGCGCTGGTCAGCACGGGCGAAAGCCGCTCCTGCCCCTCGACGGGCTGAACCGCGAGCCCGACGCCGAACACCGGTGCGGTGGCCCCGGAACCGTCCTTGGTGGCACGCCCGCCCCAGCCGCCGGCCATCCAGTCGTACCACATGAAGTACGGACGCTCGCTCGTGCGCGCATCCCGGCCGCCGACCAGCAGGTACTCGAGGTTGAATGCGCAGGCCATCGCGCGTTCCGGCATGACCTTCGACCAGATCTCGAAGATCCCGTTCATCAGCTTCTCGTAGGGGCCCGAGCAGAAGCCGGTCACCGCATGCGGCCATCCGGCGTTGACCACCGTTCCCTCCGGGCCGATCTCGGCCCGCACCACCCGGTAGAACCCGGAGTTGAGGGCCACCTCCGGAAAGAACGTCTTCGTCCCGGCGTACAGCGCGGAGTGGGTGGTGCCGTAGCCGGAGTTGAGGAAGGTCGACACGGCGGGCGCGCTGCCGCGCAGGTCGTAGTGGATGCCCTCGTCGTCGATCCGCATCGTGATCGAGACCGGGACGAGGCCCTCCTGCTGCCCGGGGTCGGCGTCGAGATAGTCGACGGCCGTCCACTCGCCCTTGGGCAGGTCGGTGAGCCGGTTGCGCACGATTCGCTCGACGTAGTCCTGCACCCCGGCCATCGCGGCGACCACGACATCGGTGCCGTAGCGGTCGACCAGCCGCAGGATCTCCCGCTCGCACACGGCGGTCGCCTCGGCCTGCGCGTTGAGGTCACCCATGCTGGAGTACGGCGAGCGGGTGTTGGAGACCAGCAGCTGGGCGACGTCGTGCAGCAGCCGTCCACGGTGCCACACCCGCACCGGGGTGATCCGCAGACCCTCCCCGAAGTGCTCCTTCGCGTTCACGTCGAACGAGCCGGGCACCGTCCCCCCGATGTCGGCCCAGTGGCCCTTGTTCTGCGCGAACCCGATGATCCGCGACCCGACGAAGATCGGCCGGATGAAGCTGACGTCGTTGAAGTGCGTGCCGCCCCGGTACGGGTCGTTGACCGCGAACACGTCCCCGGGGTTGATGTCGTCGCCGAACTCCTCCAGTACCGCCTTGCACTGGAAGTGCAGGGTGCCCACGTGCACGGCGATATCGCCGGTTCCCTGCATCACCGTGTTGCCCTCGGCGTCGCACAGCGCCGAGGAGAAGTCGCGCGCGTAGATGACGAACGAGTAGCAGGTCCGCATGATCTGCTCGCTCATCAGGTCGACCGCGGTGACGAAGGCGTTCTTGAGGACCTCGAAGGTCACCGGGTCCAGGTCACCCGGGGTGATCCCGTCCGCGTGGCGCTCGGGCATGGTCTGGGTCATGGCTCACGCCTCCGTCAGGTGGATCCGGATGTTCAGCCACTCGTCGACCTCGGCGCGGGTGCCGGGCGGGACAAGGGTGGTGGAGTCGAGCTGGTCGATGACCGCGGGGCCGGTCAGCTCGCTGCCGGCGGGCAGCGCGGCACGGTCATGGATCGGGGTGTCGAGCCAGCCGATGCCGTCGAAGTACACCGGGCGGGTCTTCAGCGGCGGGGGCGCCGGCCTACGGGCCGCCTCGTGTGCGATGAACGCCGGCTTCGGGGTGGTGCCGACCGCGGTCAGCCCGAGCTGGTAGATCTCGACCGGGGTGTCGTCGCGACGGAACGCGTACTCGCGCTCGTGCTGCTCGTGGAACAGCTGCACGGCCTCGGCCAGCGCGCCGCGCCCGCTGCCGCATTTGACGTTCAGCGACCGCCATTGGCCCAGATACCGCATGGAGACCAGGCGCTGCAGGACCGCGTCCTGCGGGGCCACCCCCTCGTGCCGCAGCCGGGCCGAGGCCTCGGCCTCCAGCCCGGCGAAGGCGTTCTCGAACTCTTCTTCGTCCGCCTCGTGGGCCAGCGTGCCGAACATCGCCGAAAGGTCGTGGCGGATGTCCACCAGCAGGCACCCCAGCGCCGAGGTGACCCCCGGGTTCGCCGGCACGATCACCGTCGGGATGCCCAGCTCGCGCGCCACCTCGGCGCCGTGCAGCGCCCCCGCGCCCCCGAAGGCCACCAGGGCGAAGTCTCGCGGGTCGTAGCCTCGGCGGATCGAGATCAGCCGCACCGCGTCGGCCATGTTGGCGTTGGCCACCTTGAGAATGGCACTGGCTGCCTGCTCCACGTCGAGCCCGAGGGGCTGCGCGATGTCGTCGAGGATGGCCTTCTCGGCGAGCTCGGGCCGCAGCACCTTGGCGCCCCCGGCCAGGGAGGTGCCGAGCCGGTTGAGCACCAGGTTGGCGTCGGAGTTCGTGGGTTCGGTGCCGCCGCCCGCGTAGCACGCGGGGCCCGGGGCGGCGCCCGCCGACTGCGGGCCGTTGCGCAGCGAGCCGGCCTCGTCGAGGTAGGCGATGGAGCCGCCGCCCGCCCCGATCGTCAGGACCTCGATCGACGGGAAGATGATCGGGTAGCCGTACTCGACCGACCATTCCTTGGTGACCCGCAGCTCGCCGCCGTGCACGAGCGAGATATCGGTGCTGGTTCCGCCCATGTCCAGGCCGATCGCGTTGGGGTAGCCGCACTGCGCGGCGACGTGCCGGGCCGCGATCGCGCCCGCCGCGATGCCCGAGGCGGCCAGCCGGACCGGGTAGCGCTGCACCATCCGTGGCGTCATCGAGCCGCCGCCGGAGTGCAGCAGCAGCAGGTCACCGGCGTAGCCGCCCGTGCCCAGCTGCTCGGCGAGCCTGCTGACATACCCGCTGACCAACGGTGCGAGCACCGCGTTTGCCACCGTCGTGGTGAACCGGTCGTGTTCGAAGATCTCGGGCAGGATCTCGGCGCTGGTCGAGATCGTCGCGTCCGGCAGCTCCTCCTCGAGGATCTCCCGCATCCGGATCTCGTGCGCCGGGTTGACGTAGGAGTTCACGAAGCACACCGCGACGGTCTGCACCTCGCGCTTGCGCAGCAGGGCGGCGATCCGCCGCGCCTCCCGTTCGTCCAGCGGCGTCACCACCTGGCCCGCGAAGTCGATCCGCTCGCTCACCTCGAACCGGTCGCGGCGGCGGATGTAGGGCGGCGCGACGTCGTGGTAGGCGTCCCACAGATCGTCCTTGGTGCCGTCCCGGATCTCGATCACGTCCCGGAACCCGGTCGTGGTCACCAGGGCGGCCGGGCGGAAGTTGCGGGTGATGAGCGCGTTGGTGGCCACGGTCGTGCCGTGCGAGAACAGCGAGACCTCGGCGAGGTCCACCTCGCCTCGCGCCACGCCGTCGAGGACCGCGCGCATGGGGTCGCTCGGCGTGGAGGGCACCTTGGTGACGCGGACCTGGCGCGTTTCCTCGTCGAAGATGCACACGTCCGTGAACGTGCCACCGACATCGACGGCCACGCGTTGTTTCGACATGTTGCCCCTCGTGGGTCGTGAGGTGTGACTGAGATCCCGCCGCCGGCCGCGGTTGCCGGAGACTGTGCCCCGACCCTGTGTGGCTGGTCACTGTGAGATGTACAGAGTTCATCGCCGTCGATCTGTATCGTCGAACAAATCATGGGCCCGATGTCGTGCCGGGACCGGCCATGAGCCGGGTTCCCGGTCAGCGTCCGACGGGGCCGCTGACGCTGCGGCAGCTCGTCGACGAGCCGAGCCTCGGGCTCGCGGTCGCCGAGCCGGGCGATCTGTCCACGGTGGTGCGGGGGGCGCACTCGATCGAGATCGAGGATGCCGCACGATGGTTGCGTCCCGGGTGGATCATGCTGACCACGGGCTTGCGCTTCCTGGAACGCCCGCAGGACGAGGCGCCGCAGGCGCTGCTCGTCGACCAACTCGTCGACGCCGGGGCGGCCGCGCTGCTCTTCGGCATCGGCGTGCACTTCGACGAGGTGCCGGCCGGGCTGCGCGAGGCGGCGCGCGAACGCCGCCTGCCCCTGCTGACGGTGAGTGCCGGCACGCCGTTCGCGGCCGTCGAGGAGTTCGTCAACCGGGGAACGCTCTCGTCGGAGATCTACCTGCTGCGGCGCACGGTGTGGCTGCAGAACGACCTGCTCAAAGCGCTCTCGGCGACCGACCCGGCCACCGCGCTCGTCACCCGGCTGGCCACCCTGAGCAAGGGCGCGGCGGTCCTCTACGAGACCTCCGGCCGGATCATCGCCTCGACCGGCCACGGGCCGTTGCGGCTCATCTGGGAGGAGATCGCGGCCAGGGAGGCGGCTCCGCAGCGATTCTCCGTCGGACGGTGGGCGGTGGCCTCCCGCCCCTTCCTGCTGCGCGGCGCCGGCTTCCGGCTCGCCATCGCCTCGCGGAGCGGCCCGCTCATCGACGACCTCGGACCCGACCTGCTGGAGACCGCCGAACGCGTGCTGGCCGCCGCCAACGCGGTCCGCGACCTGACCATGAACCAGGAGCGCGCGGAGGCGGCGCGACTGGTCTCGGCGCTGCAGGCCGGGGTGCCCGCCTCGCGCATTCGTCAGACCTGGGATCGGTTGCGCCCGTTCCGCTTCCGGGTGGGAGGTGAGCTGCGGGTGATCGCCGCGAGCCCGCTCGCGCCATGGCGGGTCTCGGTCGACCCGCGCCGCCCCTCGGACGCGCTGCTGGAGGAGGCACATCTGGAGGGGCTCGGGCTCATCCTGTCCGAACAGGACGAGCCCGACCCGCTCGGCAGTCCACTGACCGCCGTGCTCGCCGACGGCCCAGCCGCCGACGGCTGGCTCACCCTGCTCTCCGGCACCCACCTCACCGGCGTCAGCGGCCCCTTCGCCGACCTCACCGTCGCGCCGCAGTACTTCCGGGAGGCGTTGACCGCGCTGCGGGTGGCCACCCGTCGCCACGCTGTCGGCGCCAGCACCCGGATCGTGCGGCTCGACGAGGTCGACTTCGCCACCTGGCTGCTGACCCGGCGCGACGACGCGCAGGTCGCCGCGCGGTTCGACCGCCATTTCGGGGCGCTGGTCCGAGCTGGGGGCCTCGCCGAGACCGTGATCATGTATTTGGCGTGTCAGCAGGACGTCAAGAAGACGGCCGAACGCCTGTTCGTGCATCCCAACACCGTGCGCTACCGATTGCACAAGGTGGAGCAGCAGATGGGCGCCCCGATCACCGCCGCCGGCGTGGTCGCCAACCTCTACCTGGCCTTCCAGGACGAGATTCTCGCCCTCTCCTGAACCCCCGTGAGTG